>JAITCI010000021.1 GCA_031283155.1 Spirochaetota bacterium
GAAAGATGAACTTTGTGTTAAATACATCACCTCCCCCCCCCGCCACCCCCCTGTCAAGAAAAAAATGCAAAAATTTCATATATAAGCCGGGCAGTATTTATTCGCGATATATGGAAGCATACGCCAGAATTTTCTCCCCCGCAAGTCAAATTTCAATACCTTTAGGGTATAATTGCCAGTTCGGAAAGGAAGGGAAAAATGGCACATACCATATCAGATGAATGCGCCGGCTGCGGAAGCTGCATCGGCGAATGCCCTGTGGGCGCTATCAGCGAGGGTTCGCCCTACGTCATTAACGCGGATACCTGCACGGATTGCGGAAATTGCGCCGGGATCTGCCCGACTTCCGCCATATCCGCCAAAAGCTGAGAATTTGAGGGGGTGTATATGATGCGGGATGCTGTTCAAACCAGTCTGGAAAAGATCCGCGGTATGCTCCAGGCCGACGGCGGCGACGTGGAACTTGTCGACGTGAGCGACGACGGCGTGGTCAAGGTGCGTCTGACCGGGCGCTGCGGTTCCTGCCCGATGAGCCAAATGACCCTCAAGATGGGCGTGGAGCGCCAGCTCAAATCGGACGTACCCGGGGTACACGAAGTCGTTAATGTGTGAGACGCCCCGCGCACGGCGCGCGGCAAAAACGCTCTTCTGTTGTTTCATTGGATTCATTTTCCTTGTTTTCCCGCTTCAGGCCGCGCTTGAGGTAAATGTGGATTTTGGGGGCGCTTTCCCTGGATCCGCAGGTACACGCGCGCCCGCGGTGGGCGGAACCCCTTTTTCGATTTCCGGTGATTTTCACGCGGATTTCTCGCCCTTCGTTCGCTTCCAGGCGGACTGGGCTGTCGCCCGAAAGCATTCTTTTTCCGGAACCGCCGCGCCGCTCAGGATACATTCCATCGGCGCCGCGCCGGGTCCCCTGATTTTTACCAACACCCCCGGTACGCATACCCCCGCTTTCGCTCCGGGCGAGCCTGTTACGATCAACTATCGCATGGATACCTACCGCCTCGGATACCAATACACCCTGATCGACGTCCCCGAATTTCGCTTGAAGATCGGTCTTTCCGCGCGCTTCCGGAGCGGCGCGATCAAACTCCGGGGAATACGTAATGAGGCGGAATGTCCCAATTCGGATATATTCCCGTCTCTCCATTACTCCATGGATTTTTTTACCGGAAGCGGATGGACGCTGCTTTTGGACGGCGATAGCCTGATTTTCAAAGACGGCTACGGGCATGACCTTTTCGCCGGCATTCGCCACGATCTCATAGGCAGATATTTCCTGCGCTGGGGCTGGCGGATGATGCTGGAAAAAAAAGATACCGGCGAGCTGTACGCCAAAGCCTGGATAAACCTTGTCACTTTGGGCGTGGGCATACGTCTGTAGGCGGCGCATACGGCGGGGACATTTACGGAATGCGGAACCCCTCATTTATAAAAACGTACCTCGCCTCTTCGTTCCTGAGGAACTCGACGAACTTGCGCGCGGGGCTTTTCCGGGGCGCGCTGCCCAGCACCGCCGCCATATATATGATCGATTCCCCGCCCATCTCGGCGTCGGAGAACCGATACACAATCGAGCTTTTGCCACGATCGCCGGAAATTTTCGCGTCACTGCCAAATACAAAACCGTATTGCGCGGCACCGGTTTCCGCAAATTGCACAACCTGGCCGCCCGAATCCCCCAGGAGAACCCGTCCATTCGTGCTGCGCGTAAGCTCCAGTTCCCTGAGAACATTCTCTGTGTAGCGCCCCAGCGAGACAAACCTGGGATTACCTATCGCAAAATTGGACGCTGCGTCCAGAAGGCCGCGCAGAGCCGCCTTGCCGATTGCGGGTGCCGTCCCCGGCTGCCCGATCACGGTCAGGGTATTTCCCAGAATGGCGATTCGTGAATCCTGGACTATCGCAATTTTTTCCGCCAGGAGATCCATATAATAAATCGATGAGGAAACCAAAACGTCAGCCACAGCGCCGTCTTTAAGCTGCTGATACAAAATACCTGAACCCGCGAAAGTATACGCGATGCTGCGCTCGCAGGCCTTTTCGGCCGCCGGCTGCAATTCGGTGAAAGCATCCTGAAGACTTGCAGCCGCAAAGACAACAAGCGCCTCGCCCTTGCCGCAGGCAGGCGAAAGAAGGATAACACAGGCAATCCCAATGATTATATATGCACGAACCATATTTTCCCTCCATCACGGAATGCTGAATCCTTCACTTATAAAAACGTGTCCCGCCTCTTCACTCCTGAGGAACTCGACAAACTTGCGCGCGGAGCTTTTCCGGGGCGCGTTCTCCAGCACCGCCGCCATATATATGATCGGCTCTTCACTCAGTTCGGCGTTGGAAAATTGATACACAGGCGAACTCTTGCCATGATCGCCGGATAGACGCGCATCACTGCCGTACACAAAACCATACGGCACGGCACCGGTCTCCACATAACGCGCAACCTGAATACTTGAATCCCCCAGGAGAATCCGTTCGTTCGTGCTGCGCGTAAGCTCCAGCCTCCGGAGAACATTCTCCGCATAGCGTCCTACCGAGGCGAGCTTGGGGTCGCCCATCGCAAATTTGGGAACTGCGTCCAGCAGATCGCGCAAAGCCTCCCTGCCGAATACATGAGCCGAACCCGGCTGCCCAATCACGGCCAGGGTATTCTCCAGAATGGCGATGCGCGAATCCTGGGCTATCGCAACATCTTCCGCCAGTCTATCCATATAGTAAACCGATGAGGAAATAAAAACATCAGCCACAACGCCGTCTTTAAGCTGCCGGCACAAAACACCCGCGCCCGCAAAAGTATACGTGATGCTGCGCCCGCAGGCCTTTTCGGCCATCAACTGCAATTCGGTGAAAGCATCCTCAAGACCTGCTGCCGCGAAAACAACAAGCGCTTCGCCCTTGCCGCAGGCGAAACAGGAAAGAAGGATAACACAGGCAATCCCGATAATCATATATACACGAAACATATTTTTCCTCCATGATATTCCGATATTACGAAATACTGAATCCCGCTTTTATAAAAACCTTCTTTGCTTCTGCGCTCCCGAGAAATTTAACAAAAGCGCGCGCCGGACCTTTCTGCGGCGCGTTACCCAGCACCGCCGCCGGATATATGATCGGCTCCCCGTTCAATTCGGCGTCGGAGAATTGATACACGAGCGAACTCTTGCCCCGGCCATCGGAAAGATGCGCGTCGCTGCCAAACACAAAGCCGTATTGCGCGGTGCCGGCCTCCACAAATTCCACAACCTGCCGAACCGGATTTCCCAAGAGGATCCGCCCGTTTGTACTGCGCGTAAGTTCCAGCCACGGTATGACAGCATCGGCGTAGCGCCCCGCCGGAACGAGCCTGGGGTCGCCCATCGCAAATTTGGGGGCGGCGTCCAGCAGATCGCGCAGAGCCGCTCTGCCGAATACATGCGCCGAACCCGGCTGCCCGATCACGGTCAGGGCATTTTTCAGGATGACGCTTCTTGTCCCCTCGGCTAACGCACCCTTTTCCTCCAGGATATCCATATCGTGTTCCGATGAGGGAACGAAAACGTCGGCTATGGCGCCGCCTTCAATCTGCTGACGCAAAACGCCGGCGGTCGCAAAGGTATACGCAATGCTGCGCCCGCATACCTTCTCGGCTGCCGGCTGGAGTTCGGTAAAAACTTCACGGAGGCTGTTGGACGCAAAGACAAGAAGAGGCTCGCTCTTGCCGCAGGCAAAACAGGCAAGGAGGATACCGCACATAATCCCAATAATCATATATGCACGAAGCATATTTTCCCTCCGCGAGAAGTTTTCATCAATCGAAAATGAGCGGTTTATCTTCCTGTATAATCTATCATGGAAGTTACTCGTTTTTACATCTTTTCAAGCGGCGTAATGCCCAGCAACCGCAGCCCCTGCGCAAGCACCGCGCGTACCGCCAGAACCACGCCCATCCGCTCCCGCGAGAGTACAGGGTTGTCTTCGTTGATAACCCTGTGTACGCGGTACCAGGCCGAAAACGCCGAGGCGAGGTCGAGCAAAAAACGCGCGATTACCGAAGGCTCATTATGCTCCGCAGCGAGCGCGAGCTTTTCCTGAAAACGCGCGATTGCGTCAAAGAGCGGCCAGGATTCCTCCTCGGTCACGCGCGGCGGAGAGTTTATAATGGCTGCGGACGGCTCAGACATCCGCTCGTCGTACTTCCGCATGATCCCATGGATCCGCGCGTGGGCGTACTGCAAATAGATACCGGTCTCCCCGTGCGGATTCAGGATCTCCTCCCAGTTGAAATCGACGTCCTTGATACGGCCGTTTTTCAAATCGTAAAAAATTATGGAAGAGACCGCCAGGTTGCGCGCGATTTCCGCTTCACAGGCGGTGTCCGAAGACTCGCTATTCTCGCGCATCTTCGCAAGCGCGCGCGTCTCCGCCTCCTTGATCACGTCCTCAAGGAAAATTACGTTCCCCTTGCGCGTGGACATCATCTCGCCGTTTAAGAGAACCTGCCCAAACGGAATATGGACGCAGCGATCCGCATACGCGAGATCCAATTTTTTCAAAACCGCAAAAACCTGTTTGAAGTGCAAGGCCTGCGGCGAGCCCACCACATACAAAAGGCGATCAAAGGCATATTCCTGCCAGCGGTAGAATATCGCCGCGAGATCGCGCGCCGCGTAGGTGGACGCGCCGTCCGATTTGCGGATCATGCAGGGCGGTGCCGCATCTTTTTCCGGTGCGTCCGGCTCGCCTGCCGCGACAACCAGCGCGCCCTCGCTCCGGATGAGAAGCCCCGCGCGTTCGAGAACCGCAATCGCCGCCTCGATCCTGTCGTTATAAAAACTCTCCCCGGCATAGCTGTCGAAGGCCACGCCCAGGATGGCATAGATGCGCTCAAACTCGGCGAGGGAGACCTCGCGGAAAATCTTCCATAATTCCAGCGCGGCGGTATCCCCATCCTCAAGCTGCTTAAAGGCGGCGCGCGCCTCCTCGTCCAGCTCCGGCCTCGCTTTGGCCTCGTCATTAACACGCACATATAATTCCATGAGATAAGGAATACCCTCGTTCGCGAGGCGTGCCCTGTCCCCCCAGAGACGAAAGGCCACAATCAGCTTGCCGAATTGTGTTCCCCAGTCGCCGAGGTGGTTCACGCGCGCGACCTTCCAGCCCAGCGCGGCGTATATGTGCGAGAGCGCGTTCCCGATTGATGTCGAGCGCAAGTGCCCCATCGAAAAGGGTTTCGCGATATTCGGCGAGGAATAGTCGATCACCACGGTACGCCCCTGCCCGGCGCCGGAAAGAAGGGAACCGGCGAGTGCCTGCGCGAGAAGCCGGCCCGCGAGCATACAATGGTCAAAGCGAAAATTAAGATAGGGTCCCGCCGCTTCGCACCGGATCCCCTGCGCGGCAAAATCCGCCGCGAATTCCTCCGCGAGTTCGCGCGCGATAACGGGCGGCGCTTTTTTGCGCTGCTTCGCGAGCGGGAAGCAGGGGAAAGCGAGATCCCCCATATCGAGACGCGGGGGGCGCGTGAGCGCCTGCCGCACCTCTTCCCGCGCAAGCGCGCATAATGACGCGATGCGTTCGCAAATAAATTCTGTCAAGTCGTGCATGGCTCTGTCCTTCTGTACGCAAAAAATAGCAAGATATGGTGCGGCGGGTGTTTACTTATGGCGCTCCGGATCGTATGCAGGGGGAGGCAGAAAAACGCAGGCCGCCAAAAAAAGCAGCGGCGGAATTTATGGAAGGAAAAGCCTCCCCCTGGGGCAGGCTGCTCCGCATCCTGCCCCACCCCCACTCGGCTGCACGGACGCCGCGAAACGAAGCTGCAGCATCCGTTGGGTGCGATTGTATGGTGGGATTATATGCGTTGCTCCTCTTCTTCGCGCATTCGGTATGGATCGTGTTCTACGCAGTTAGGGGAGCTTATGCCTTCGATTCACCGGCTCACAGGAAAAATCATCCGTTCAAACGTATTCCGCTCCCCCTGCTTCATTCTTCTTTGCGCCTTTTGTTTTTCTCCCGGAAAAGAGTATCATATTCTGATACACACGCGAACGGTATACCCATGCCCAGGCCAGCGCCCGCAAAGATAAGCCCCATGCGCGAAGATATGATCTTCGCCATTCTTCCGGCGGTGTCGCGCACCTTCGCGCTCTCGATCAACGCGCTCCTGCCGCATCGCGCGCGCCGGGCGCTAAAAACAGGGCGGATAAACGCCAAAACTTTCGCGCGCGGGGATGCGGCGCTCGCAAGCGATATCGCCCTCGCCTATCTGCTCTGCCGCCTCCTGGACACCATCGAGGACGATGCCGCCCTCCCCGCCAAAAAACGCGCTTCACTCCTCTCCTCCCTCGGGCGAGCGCTTGCCGACGACGTTTATATGAAAGAAGCCCTGCGGGAACTCGCCCGCATCGCGCCTGCGATACAGGCAACCCCCGCCGAAAAGGAATTACTCGATAACGCTGCGGCGCTCTTCGCGCGGCTCGCATTGCGCGGGAATAAAGCAAGCATACTGCGCCACGCCGGCGAGATGGCATTCGGCATGGCGGCTTGCGTTACGGATGATCCGCAGGGCGCCATACAATCCCGCGCCGATCTGGATCGCTACTGCCATTACGTGGCGGGAACGGTAGGCGCGATGCTCACGGAATTGTTTATCGCATATCCGCTTGCGATAACGCGAAATTTTCCGCGCAAACGGGCGGAGATCTTGCGCGGCAATATGGAGGCATTCGCGCGCGGCCTGCAGCTTGTCAACATTATTAAGGACTGCTGCAAGGATTTTGCCGCAGGCCGCTGCTTCATTCCGGCGGAGATGGTGCGCGCAAGCGGCCTGAGTTACGCGGAATTTTTCAGCGAGAGTAATGACGCGCAGCGCAGAGCCGCGATGAAGCCGCTGCTTGAGGCTGCTGCTGCGGATATCGACCGCGCCGGTATATATACGCGCGCTCTTCCGCGCAGGATGCGGCAGGCGCGGCTATTCTGCATACTCCCCATCGCGCTCGCGCGCGCGACGCTCAATCTGCTCGCCGCGCCGCCAAAGCCCGGGAGCGACTATACCCGAATCCGCATCTCCCGCCATCGCGTGGCTCTGCTTGCCCTCCTCGCGCGGCCGGCGGCGATCAGTAATCTTTGCCTGACGCTGCTCTGCTCCCGCAAAACGCGCCGGCGTATTTGAAAAATTAAATCCTTATTTTAATGATTTTTCAGAATTGTGTTTGTCAATATGTATATTGTAAGGAAGAAGGGAAAGGCATGAACGCTGCCCTCGCGTAAGGGCAAACAACAACAAACGGTATGGAGGAAAACACGGTGGCCACAACGAGCAAGAAAACGGCAACGAAAACGGCGGCAAAGAAAACAGCCGCGAAAAAGACAGCAGTGAAAAAAACAGCAGCGAAAAAGACAACGGTCAAAAAAGCGACCACAGCGAAAAAAACAACCGCAAAGAAAACCACAGCGAAAAAGACCACAGCAAAAAAGACCACAGCGAAAAAAACAACCGCAAAGAAAACCACAGCAAAAAAGAAAACATCAGCAAAAGGCTCTTCTTCCGGCCTACTCGGCGGGGTATCATCGCTCTCCGACCTGAGCGCAAAGCTCAATTCGAAGGACACGGCAAAAAAAGTGAAATCAGCGATGAAAACCATCGAAACCGTTAAAAGCGCTTCGGAACTGGTCAAGGGCGGAAATGCCGGCTCTTTGGTCGATCTCGGGAAAAAAGCGGTGCAAACCAAGATCGACTCCATATTGGAAGAGGACGACGAGTAGGCCTGCGGCAAATCTCTGGTGTAAAAAAGCCGCGCAGCTAGCGGCTTTTTTGTAATGCAAACGCCCCACATCTTTCCATGTGCGCAAAGAAGGGGGAGGCCTAGTGTTCTGCAAAAAACAGTTGTGATATTATATAGAAATATGTTATATTTGGAGTATGGCAAGACAATCAATAGCTGTACAGGCAGACGCAAAAGAGATACGGCTCATGGAGAAGCT
>JAITCI010000058.1 GCA_031283155.1 Spirochaetota bacterium
AATTCTACTTTGACCGCATCTCTTCCATCGAGGAGCGCATCGCGCGCGGCACCCAATGCGCGAAGGATACGCGGCATGACCCGGAACGCGCGCGCTATGACGGCGTGGCATTCGCGCTGACGTAAAGCGGCGGTTCAGGTTGATTTTTGTGTAAAGCGCTCCGTAATCCATTGGGCAATCTTCCGCCCCCTCGCGTCCCATGTTAAATGAGACGCCGCTTCTTTCGCTCCCTCCGCGAGAAGCGCGCACAATTCCGGCGAGCTATGCAGACGATCGACTGCCGCAAGAGCGGCCGCCTCATCGTCCGGCGGCACAAGAAGGGCACAGCGCTCATCCAGCACCTCAAGCAGATCGGGGGTGCCTGCGGCAAGTATCGCACGCCCCGCCGCGAGGTAGAGAAAGGTCTTGAAGGGAAGTACAACCCTGCCGGACTTCTCGAGCGGAGCGGCGGTGGGCGGGATCAGAAGCACATCGGCGGCATACAGGTAATTCGACACTTCCGATATTGGCCGTCTGCCCGTGAATATGATATTTTCGATTTTTCTGATGCGGACAGTCTCTGTAAGCCGCGCAATATCTTCTTCGGGACCGCCGCCAACAAGAACAAAACAGAGGGCAGGCCGTTTTGCCGCGATTTCCACAATGGTCTCCAGCCCCTTGCATATATGCATATTGCCGGTATAGACAAGGAGAAATTTGTCCTCCGGAAGATTTGTAAGCCGCCGCGCCTCGGATCTGGTGAGTACAGGCTGCATATCCTCCGGATCAAAACCGTTATGCATGGCGGCAAGTTTATCCGGCGGAAAACCCGCCTGTATTATGGAATCAGCCGCGAGCCGGCTATGCGTGATGATGCCGAGAAAATGGCGCGCGCGCGAAAATCGCGCAAGGCGGCGCATCAGGCGAGGGTACTCATTCCCGAGGCAGCGATAGGTTTCAAATATGACGTAGCGGCGCAGCAGAAGCGCAAGCAGAACTGGAATGGGATCGCGGGAATAAAAAATTTTTACCCCCCGAAAGAGCGCGCAGAACGGAGAAAGGATGCCATGTGTTATTCTTTCCGGGCGGAAGCGCCCTGCGGGAATACAATGCGAACGCTTAATCTTAAGCGGTCCGCGCACGGCATAGTAATCCATGAGGAGCGCGCGAAAACGCGCCGCCCTGTAAAAATTATAGCGATTCCGCGAGACAATGCAGAGTTCAACGTCAAGCCCGGTGCGCGCGAGAGCGCTTGCGCTTTTCAGAATTTGCTGCGTGTTTGTGTCGTATGACGGAAAACGCCCGTCAGATATAATGCGGATTTTTGCAGGCAAACCCGGCGGAGAATTCATTACGCGCTGATCACTGTCCATACCACATCCTGCAGGCGTCATTTGGGGACATAGGCATACATCTTTTTCCATCGCTCTTCGATCACATACCGCGGATTGGCGGCGAGAATCAGATCGCGCAGCACCTCCGGATCGTCCGGTAAATGATATGTGCATATCGAGATTTTCGGCGCGAACTCCCGCAGCACTCTCCCTGCCCCCATAAGCATATACCGCTCTGCTCCTTCTATATCCGCCTTTATGAAATCCACCCGAGGCAGTTTGTTCCTTTCAACAAAGGTATCCAAATCAATAGCTTCTACATTGATTCTGCATTCTTTTTTTTTGTCATTCACCGAAGACGCGCCAAAACTATTTGCGGGATCGGCGTTAAAGATCAACTCGCCCGGTTTATCGGCGAGGGCATACCGGCATATCGTTATATTTGGATTCCAGGCTGCGGTTTTGGAGAGATACCTCTCTATGACGTGCGGCATGGGTTCAAAGGCATAGGCTCTGCCGCCCCGCACACCGGCTAACGCCGAAAATTCTCCAACGCACGCCCCGGCGTCAATCAGGATATCGCCGCTCTCCAGACGAACCGATGTATATTCATACGATCCCTCTGTGGGACTGGGGTGCGCCGTGTGCAGCGTATCTGAGATTTCGGGGCCAAAATCTTCCAGCAGATATGTGGAAATATTTTCCAGCAAAGACATGATAAACCGATAGGCGTCTTCATTTTCAGGCACGGGCAAAATTATGTCCCTGCAGACCACTCTGTCGGATATTGTAATTTTACGTATCGCGTCACTGGCTATTCTGTTCTTCGTGTTTTTGCATGGAGAATAGGGCATAAACCCTGAAAACCCGGCCTTCCTGACGTATTCCGCATACCAGGAAAGCCAGAAAACATTTTGATGCGGCAGGGAATCAATAAATTCCAGGAATTTTCTTCTTCTGAAAATCCTGCGTATCTTTTCATTTCCTGTTTTTAATTGGTACGTAAATCGGCGCAACCCCAAATTCCTTTCTACGGCTGTTTCTTTTTTTTCAGATCGCTCCAGAGCGGCACAGGTTCGGCATCCACATCATCAATATGACTGCCTGTAAGATATTTTTTTGTGTCCGCCGCTATCACGCCGGAGAGAAGCAATAAGGCCGCCATATTGGGAATGGTCATCAGCGCGTTTAAGGTATCGGCGATATCCCATACAACATCCAGAGAGAGCACCGTTCCGAGAAAAGCGACGGCGACGTAGACAAAACGATACGGAACTATACTTTTGGTTCCAAAAATATATTGCATTCCCTTTTCGCCGTAATAGGACCAGCCCAGGATTGTGGAGAACGCGAAAGTAATGAGCCCAAAGGTAAGAACCAGATTCCCGACATGAGGGATCTGATCGAATGCAGTTCGGGCAAGAATACCGCCGCTGCTCATATCCAGACCGCCCTCATGCGCAAAAGCGGAGGTGATTATCACAAGCCCCGTCATCGTGCATATAACCACCGTATCCCAGAATGCGCCCGTGCTCAAAACCAGAGCCTGCCGAACCAGATTTTTGGTTTGGGCAGCGGCGGAAACAATGGGAGCGGAGCCCATGCCGGACTCATTGGAAAAAAGTCCGCGCGCAACGCCATAACGCGCGGCACCAAGAAATTTTACCGTTACAAAGCCCAGCGCGCCCCCGCCTGCCGCCTCAGGATTAAAGGCGGAGGTGATAATGAGTTCAAGGGCGGGAAGAATATACTGACCGTTGATGCACAAAATAACGGCGCAGCCCAGAACATATAATATGGCCATAAAGGGAACCAGCGCCTCGGAAACGCGGGCTATCGACTTCAGGCCGCCGAGAATCACCAACCCCACAAAAAACATAATGACCACTCCTGAAATCCAGGGCGCCAGGCCGAATGTCTCAAAGAGCTGGGTCGCAACCGCGTTGGACTGCACCCCCGAGCCAATCCCAAAGGCGGCGGCGGCTGTAAAGATCGCAAAGAAAACGCCAAGCCACTTCAGTTTAAGCCCGCGCTCCAGGGCAAACATGGCACCGCCTATCATCATTCCGTTTTCGTCTTTTACGCGGTACTTCACCGCAATGAGACCCTCGGCGTATTTAGTCGCTATCCCGAGTACCCCGGTGAGCCACATCCAGAGGAGGGCACCCGGGCCGCCCAGGGCAATGGCGGTGCCGACGCCGACAATATTTCCTGTGCCAATTGTGGACGCCAGCGACGTGGTTAAGGCGCCAAACTGCGAAACGTCGCCCTCCGCCCCCTTATCGCGGGTAACGGAAAGCCGTATTCCCAGCCCAATCCTGCGCTGGATGAATCCTGTTCTGATTGTCATATAGATATGGGTACCCACAAGCAAAATCAGAAGCCAGGGACCCCAGACAAAACTGTTTATCTCCGCAACAATCCTTCCGAATTCTTCCATGATTATAAATACTCATAACGCTGCGTAGAGTTCGAGATATTTCGCCGCCTGCTCCGGCAAGGAAAAACGCGCGCGCATGGCTCTCTCCTGCATACGTGTCCACTCGGGAATGCAATTTTCACGGAACCATAAGATATCGTCCGTAAGCCGCAAAAATGATTTTTGCTGCGCGCTTAAGTTCTCCCCGGAATAGCTGAATCCCGTCTCTCTGTGCGTTACCGTATCGTGCAGCCCGCCTGTATCGTGGACAAACGGCAGACAGGCATAGCGCATACTGATGAGCTGGCTGATGCCACAGGGCTCAAAATCCGACGGCATAAGAAAAACGTCGCCCACGCGATACAGGCGGGAAGCCGCCTCGGCGTCAAAGAGATTCAAAAAGAGGGCATTCGGGCGCTCCATAAGCGCGTCCAGAGCATTCTCAAATTCGCCGCTACCCAGAACGATCAGGGCGAGCGGGCGATCAAGAAAATGCTCAAGCAGACTCCGCCCGTCGGGCATACGTGAAAAGAGCAAGCCGAATTTTTGCTGCGCAACGCGCGTGACCGCCACAAAGAGTGCGCGGTTTTTCCAGAGCAGCGGCTCAAAATTTTTGCAGGCCGCCTGCAGATGGGATGAATTTTTAAATCCGGCACCGTGACTCTTTGCAAGCGAGTCTATCCATGCCGGCAGGGTATTTACAAATTCCTCGCGTCCCAGAAGCCGCTCCTGCCGCCAGGAGGGCATATCCTCGCTGTATGGATGAGGTGATTTCCCGGGATCGTGCTGCGCATAGTCGATCCCGTTCAATATTCCGGGCAGACGTTTGCGTCCGGCGAGTTCCGCGAGATCACGCTCCAGTCCGCGGCCTCCGGCAAAATGCGCCGCAGGATTATCGGGAAGCGTAATCTCGCGCGCATACCCGGGAGAAACCGTACTCACCATATCCGCGCACCGAATCGCGGCGCGCATCGGGTTGTAGCAATCACCATTTGCGGGAGCGGAAAGCGATGCGAGTAAATCCTTGTGCATAAGCTGCGCATACACTCCCGGGAACCAGCTCTCAAAACTTCCTGTCCCGCCCTGCCAGGGACGCACACCCTGATAATCGAGATTATGGATGGTAAACAGCGTTTTAACCCGCGCATGGACGGCGGCATAGCGGGTGTCATGGCACAAAAGCGTGAGAAGAACGGCGCTATGCCAGTCATGGCAATGCACAACCCTGACATCCGTGAATTCCGCGAGCGAGCGGACGCACTCAAGCGCCGCCGCCGAGAAAAAAGCAAACCGCGTCGCGTCATCCTCAAAGGGACCATGCCCGAGGGCGGCGCTGTCTACGTATACCGAGCCGTAATCGCCGGCAAACCAACGATCGGATTTTATAAGGTACACCGGCAAACCGTCGGGCAGGCAATGGCGGTACAGCGCGCAGCTCTCATCTTTTCCGGCGAAGCGAATAGTGAGATTGGCGATGAATTCGCATACGGATTCCTGCAGGCCTTTCGCCCCAAAAAGGCCGGCATACCAGGGCATAATGACCCTGACCGGGCAATGCAGCGCAAAGAGCGCGCCCGCCAAATCGCGTACCGCGTCCGCCAGGCCGCCAATCTTCGCAATCCCGCGGCATTCGGCGCTGACGAGCGCCACTCCGGAAGCGTGTTTTACGGTTTGCCCTGTTTCCGCAGAGTTTGCTTTTTTCTTTGTCTGATCTGCATCCGTTTTCGGGCTTGCATCAACACGCGCTTTTTTTGCTTTTGTGTTTGCGGCTTTTTTTCCGGTGGTATCCTGCATGGATTTTTTCTGCGCTGCCATAATAGAACTCTCCT
>JAITCI010000067.1 GCA_031283155.1 Spirochaetota bacterium
GTCACGGCGCCCCATGCGCAGCTCATCAATAAGGTGCGCGAGGGCAATATGGTCGTCGAGGGCGATACGGTCTATATCCTCGACCTGATGCCCGCAGGCTACGCTTACTTCGCGGCGAACGAGGCCGAAAAGCGTTCCACCATAAAAATTGTAAACGTGGACGGGATCGGTAAATTCGGGCGTGTGTATATAGCCGGCGAGGAAGCCGAGGTTCTGGAAAGCAAAATAGCGATTGAAGCCTGTCTCGACGCGGTTGACGGCAGGAATGCGTAGGCTTGTCCTCATCTCTATCGAAAGAAATGAGGATTGTGTCAAAATTGAGAGCTATATACAATGCCTGAGCGTTCTCACAGGAGGTTGCGTATAGGTGCTTCAGAAAAGAGCTTTCCTTACATTTGTTTATACTGTTAGTCTCAGTTTCTCTGTTTTTTCAGAGGAAACAGGGGACGGGTCAGTTTTTCCTGTTGTTTCATCGACGAAAACGTGGGGCGAGACAGGTGTTGCTTTTGGTCTTGATTATGGAGTTCTTTGCAAGAGTTCTTTCGGTGATGCAGATAAAACGGAAACAGAAATGTCTTTCGTTGCATATAATGTGCATCAATACTTTCTTCTGAATGAGAGTAAATTCGGTTTTTTTATTCATAGCTCTCTTGGGCTGTCACGTGTAGATACTATTGACGAAAAACCTCCGCAATATATAGACTATCATGGTTGGCAGGTCGGAGCAATTGTTGGACCTTTGTTTACAGGGAATCTTGCGGAAAATGTTATTTTTTTTTGCGGTGCAGGCATGAGTTTTTCATTTACCAGGGAGCGATATGCCCAATGTGTGTTCCTGACCGGCAAAGAAGAAGATTTTCACCGGAGAACCCTGAATTTCGGAGTGGGTGTAAATGTGGCGGTGCAACATACCAAAGGAGCTATAATTACACGAGTTGGTTGCAGTTTTAACTACAATTTTTTCAGCTACGCTGCTTTGGATTCATCAACTAAAGTGTTCAATACTTCCGGTAAAGTCAGCAATTTTTCCATGGTTGAAGCGCGGCCATATTTTTCTATAGGCTTTAGGTTTCAATGACACACGATGAAAAGCGGGCGATATGAAAATCTCATTATTGCATAAAACAGTAGCGCCCACAGCGCCGAGTTTGCGCTCAGCGTATCGGTACAACAGCGCCGACTATATTCCATCGTATCGGAGTGATAGCTTCCGTGTTGTGCGGAATGACACATAAAGCATTCGTTATGAGAACAAATAAAGGGTATGAAGGACACGATGGCTTGATATGCCTGGGCATTCTCACAGGGGGGGTTGTATAGGTGCTTCAGAAAAAGCTCTCATTGCATTCATTTTTGTTGTTTGCCTCAGTTTTCCTGTTTTTGCGGAGGAAACGGACGCAAGCGACCGCGAATCAAGCATTTCTTCTGATTCTCCGGCGAAACCGTGGCAGGAATCAGGTACTGCTTTTGGGCTTGAATTCGGAAATTTTTGGGGGAAGTCAAATAACGTGAAAACACATACGACTTCCGTTGCATACCATATGCGTCAATATTTTACTGAAATGTGGGGCAGAGTCGGGTATTTTTCATATGCCTCTCTATTTGGTTTTCCATATGTGGACACTCGTAACGGCGAACGGCCAGGATATATTGATTATCATGGTCGGCAGATTAGAATAGCTGTCGGGTTTTTTTTGGATCATGCTTTTAATGAAAAATGGAGTTTGTTTTATGGCGTAGGTTCGCAGTTTTCATATACCAGAGAACGGTATGCGCGGTATATATCTCTGACCAATGGAGAAGAAGACTTCGACAGGAGAACTTTCAATGGCGGTATGATTGCAGATATCGCATTGCGGTATGCGCGCGGCAATATTATTGTATTGGCAGGCAGTATTTTCAGTTGTGAATTTGTTAGCTGGGTCGCTTTGAAATCGTCACATAGCGCATTGAATACCACAGGGAGTATATTCAACGGCGCTAACGAAGCCAAAGGTTTTTCCATGTTTGGTGTGCAGCCATATTTTTCTATTGGCTTTAGATCATAAAGTGTAATAGAATTGAAGTTATCCAAAATGAGGAGTTTTTTGGTTGTAGCTTGGTATTCCATAAAAATCATAAGCGCATAATGGGCGCAAGTACGAATTGAAAGGAAAAACACATGGCTGAAAGTGCAATGACAGATGCTTTGGGAATGATTGAAACCCGCGGGTTTGCCGCGATGGTGGAAGCCTCCGACGCGATGGTCAAGGCCGCGAAGGTCGAGCTGACCAATTTTGAGAAGATCGGCGGCGGATTTGTGACCGCTGTCGTCCGCGGCGACGTTGCGGCAGTACGCGCGGCGCTGGACGCGGGCAGCCGCGCGGCTGAGCGCGTGGGCGAGGTTGTATCAGTGCATATCATTCCGCGCCCGCACAGCAATGTGGATGCGGTTCTTCCTTTGGGACGGAAGAAATAAGCGCCGGTTTCGGGGTTGTACAGTATTTCAGGTATCCTCTCGTCATGAGCGGAAGATTCCGTTTGTGCGGAGAACAGGGGAGCGATCATGGTTCTTGCGAAAGTAATCGGGACAGTGGTTTCCGCGCATAAGGAAGAGCGGCTGGCGGGGGTGCGTTTTCTCCTTCTCGATAAGATCAACCCTGCCACCATGCAGGGAAAGGGCGATCTGGTCGTCGCTATCGACGGGCTGGACGCAGGTCCGGGCGAGATCGTGTTTTTTGTGGCCGGTTCGAGCGCGCGTCTGACCGCCGTCACCGACGGCAAGCCCACCGACGCGACCATCATCGCCATAGTCGATAATATTGAGATTGGCGGGAAGTACGTCTATCAAAAGGATAAGGCGTGATGCGGGGAGGCGTATAAGGCTATGATTTTCGGTATTGTGGCCGGTTCCGTTGTGAGCGATACAAAGAGCGAAAGCCTGCCCGCCGCTAAATATCTGCTTGTGCAAAGCTGCGACCGCGCGGGCGCGCTCAAGGACGACTATCTCGTCGCCATAGATCAGTTGGGCGCGGGCATGGGCGAAATGGTGCTCGTCTCGCAGGGGAGTTCCGCGCGGCAAACTGAGTATACGGACAAGAAACCGATTGACGCGGTGATTGTCGGAATCGTGGATCTGATCGATGAGCATGGAAAAACTGCCTATAAAAAGTAGGGCGGAGTTGGTAGACCGGCTGCGCGCTATGGGCGTCGTCGGCGCCGGCGGCGCCGGTTTCCCGACCCACGTCAAGATTCAGGCGGACGCGGCTGCCATTATCGTCAATGGCGCCGAGTGCGAACCCTTGCTCGAGAGCGATAAGCACATCCTTGCCGTCGAAGCGAACAAAATCTTTACCGCCCTGGATCTGGTTGTGCAGATATCCGGCGCGGATCGCGGCGTACTCGCCGTAAAACGCAAATACGCAAAAGTGGTTAACACCCTCAAAGAGGCCGCGCGCGCTTTCCCCAAGCTTGAGGTCTTTGAGCTCGATAATTACTATCCTGCCGGAGACGAGCACTCCCTTGTCCGCGAGGTCACGGGGGTTTCGGTGCCGCCTGCGGCGATCCCGATAGCGGTCGGCTGCATCGTGCAGAACGCCGAGACCATGCGCAATATCTATAAGGCGGTATTCGAGGAAACGCCCGTGACCGCGCGTTTTTTAACCTGCGGCGGCGAAGTGGCGCGTCCCTCCATAGTCCATGCGCGGATCGGGATCAGTTTCCGCGAGGTGATCAAGGCCTGCGGCGGGGCTTTGATCGGCGAGTATGTGATCCTTGTGGGCGGCCCCATGATGGGAAAAATTGTACATTCCGCCGATGAGGCTGTCACCAAGCTCACCAGCGGGATCATTCTGCTCCCGCCCGATCATCCGCTTGCGCAAACAAACGCGCAGCGCAGGGAGTGGGTCATCGCGCGCAGCAAGACGGCCTGCTGCCAATGCAGTTATTGTACGGAATTATGCCCGCGGCATTTGCTGGGGCATGCAATCGAGCCGCACAAGATCATGCGGCAGATCAACCTGGGACTGAATGTCCCTCCCGAAATCATCAAAGGGGCGTTGCTGTGCAGCGAGTGCGGCGCGTGCGAGACCGTGGCCTGCACCATGGGGCTTTCGCCGCGGCTGATGAACCGCTATATCAAGCAGAGCCTGCGCGAAGCGGGATACAAGGGTGATTTTGCGGGGCAAAAGGCCGTCGCCGACGAGATGTGGGCGTACCGCAAGATCCCGACGGAGCGTGTCATAAACCGGCTCGGGCTTTCCAAATATGATACGCACCCCTCGCGCCTCGTGGAGGATCTCTCCGCGAAGCGGGTGGAGATCTCGCTCAGGCAGCACATCGGCGCGCCCGCCCAGGCGCGGGTTCGCGTGGGGGATGCGGTGAAGCGCGGCGAGGTTGTGGGCGAGATTCCGGCGGGCGCTATGGGGGCGCGTGTCCATGCCAGCATCGATGGCGAGGTCGCGTTTGTGGATGCGGAGCGCGTTATCATTCAGGCTAAATAGGGATTGAACGGTAACACGAGCCGCATCGATAGTGCGGTTCGGAAAGAGGGAAGCGCGTATGGATGTAACGGTACTTGGGGTTCTCGAATTCAACAGCATAGCCATTGGCATACGCTCTCTCGACGCCATGGCAAAGGCGGCGAGCATCCGAATCATCGACGCGAAACCCATCTGTCCCGGAAAATATATGATCATCATCGCCGGGGAACTGGCCGCTGTCGACGCCTCCCTTACCGCCGGAAAAAAGGCAGGGGATACCAAAATCGTGGACGAACTTTTGCTCCCCAATCTGCATACGCAAATCATTCCGGCGATCATCGGCGCGGCCTCGTATCCGTCGTGGAACGCGATTGGGATTTTTGAGGCGCTCTCCGTCACCGCGAGCATTGAGGCGGGCGATGTGGCCGCGAAAATCGCGGATATATTCATTCCCGAGATCCGGCTTGCCGTGGGACTCGGAGGCAAGTCTTTTGTAAAAATGGTTGGTGAAATCGGCGAGGTGGAGACGGCCATGCAGGCGGCGCTTACGGCGATAGGCAAGCGCGGACTCGTGTGCTCCTCGGTGGTTATCCCGAATCCCGACCCGTCGATTCGCGAATTTTTTCTGACATGACGTGACTGCATACTGGAGGATTGGCAATGAATATCTCCGAGAGTGACATCCGGAATCTGGTCAGCGATGTTGTGCGCGGGCTGAACGCCGGGAGCGCCGTGCGATCTCCCGACGGCGCGCCTAAGCATGATACCGCGAAATCGGGCGTCACGGCCGGGGACGGCCCCGGTATCTTCCCCGATATCGAAAGCGCGATTGCGGCGGCCAGGCAGGCCTTCCGCGAGTATGGGGATACGCCGGTTACGGTACGCCGCGAGATCATCCGCAAGATCCGCGAGATCGCTATCGAGTATAGTTCGCGGCTCGCCGAGATGGCGGTCAACGAAACAGGGTTCGGCAACGTCTGCAATAAAACCAGCAAGAACCAGCTCGCCGC
Source organism: Spirochaetota bacterium (assembly GCA_031283155.1). GTDB lineage: Bacteria > Spirochaetota > JAGLSM01 > JAGLSM01 > JAKPMW01 > JAKPMW01. The sequence continues at coordinate 5,471 of JAITCI010000067.1, forward strand.
CACGAAAACCCCCGGCGTGGAGGACGTCGAATCGGCGGCCTATACCGACGACGGCGGGCTCGCCCTGGTGGAGCGCGCGCCCTTTGGGGTGATCGGCTCGATCATTCCGAGTACAAATCCGGCGGCAACCGTTATCAATAACTCGATCAGTATGCTCTCGGGCGGCAATGTGGTGGTTTTTCATCCGCACCCCGGCGCGAAGGGCGTTTCCAATTTTACGGTTTCGCTCATCAACCGCGCGATTGCCGACGCGGGCGGACCGAAAAATATTGTGGTCAGCGTTGCCAGCCCGACGATGGATTCGGCGAATACCTTAATGAAGCACAAGCACATAGCAATTCTCGTGGTCACGGGCGGGCCGGCGGTGGTTGCTGCGGCCATGAACAGCGGCAAGAAGGTCGTCGGCGCGGGACCCGGCAATCCTCCGGTGGTGGTGGACGCGACCGCCGATCTGGTACAGGCCGGGCGCGATATAGTGGCCGGCGCGAGTTTCGATAACAATATCGTTTGTATCGATGAGAAAGAGGTTTTGGCCGTCGATTCCATCGTTGACCGCCTCAAGCAGGAAATGATCAAGAACGGCGCTTACGAGGTGAAGGGTTCCGATATCGACAAGCTCACAAAGCTGGTCATCTCGAAGCCCGGACGCCCGGGGGACGAGGGCGCGACCAATAAAAAATATGTCGGTATGGATCCTTGGCGGATCGCTGCGGATATTGGGCTCACCGTGCCCAAGAGTACGCGCCTTTTGATCTGCGAAGTGCCTAAGGATCATGCGCTTGTGTGGACGGAGCAGCTCATGCCGGTGATCCCGGTGGTGCGCTGCCCCGATGTGGATTCGGCCATCGATTTGGCGTTTGAGTGCGAGCATGGCTTCCGCCATTCCGCGAGTATGCACTCGCACGACGTGACGAAGCTCTCGCGGATGGCGCGTCTTATGAATTGTTCGATCTTTGTGAAAAACGGTCCGATGTACCGGGGGATTGGCTTCGGCGGTCCGGGCTATACCACGCTCACAATCGCAAGTCCGACCGGCGATGGGCTTACGCGCCCGCGTACCTTTACGCGGGAACGGCGCTGCGTACTCGTGGACGCATTCAGGATTGTATGAGAAGCGCTTTGGAGGAGAGAGCATGAAACTGGGCAGGGTAACGGGAAGTGTGGTCGCCACCCAAAAGGATCCCTCGTTTGAGGGCGTCAAAATTCTGCTCCTGCAGCCGCTTGACGAAAACCTGAAACCCCAGGGCGATGCGATTGCCGCCTGCGACGTTGTTCAGGCCGGGGTAGGGGATCTCGTGTTTTTTGAGGGGGGGCGCGAGGCCGCGCTCGCGCTTGAGAACGCCTTCAACCCATCCGACGCCACCATCATCGGCATTGTGGATGCTATGGAGGTGCGCCCATGATACTCTGCAAGGTGATCGGCAACGTGGTTTCCACCCAAAAGCACACGCATTACGAGGGCGAAAAAATTTTAATCGTGCAGCCGATTGACGCGCAGGGGAAGGCGGCGGGTAAATCGCTGCTCGCGATAGATCGCGCGCAGGCAGGGGTGGGCGACCGTGTACTCGTAAACGACGAAGGCAATTCCGCGCGCCTCATTATCGGGAATAGCCAGGCGGCCATCCGAACCGTTATCGTCGGGATTGTGGATGCGGTTGATGTATACGCGGCTGAAAGGTGAGGGTAAGCGGTGGCTGATCTGAATCAGGACAGGATCATCTCGAATGTCATTGGCGGACTGCATGGCGCGGTGCGTGTTGCTATCAATGAAACGAATGATCCCGCGAATACCCGCGATACGGTTCGTACCGTGGCGCTCGGCAGCGATCATGGAGGGTTTGCCGCGAAGGAAATAGTAAAGGAATTTCTCCCCTCGCTCGGATACCGCGTGGTTGACGTCGGCGCGTATTCTACCGATGCCGTGGATTATCCCGATATCGCGCTTGCGGTCGCGCGGAAGGTAGCGGGCGGCGAGTGTGATCGCGGGATCATGATCGACGGTGCCGGGATCGGTTCCTCGATGGTCTGCAACAAGGTGCGCGGCATCCGCGCGGCGCTCTGCTACAATATCAAAACCATCGAAAACAGCCGTCTGCACAACAACGCGAATGTTCTTACCCTGGGCGGTCCTTTGCATGAGCCGAAAGAATTATGCGAAATGGTCAAGGTCTGGCTGGCAACACGCTTTGAGGGCGGGCGGCATTGGCCGCGAATAAATAAAATGATGGCAATAGAAAAAACCGGAGGGAAGTAATGGATCAGAATGAACTCGTTGACCGAATAACCCGAGAGGTTGTCGCAAAACTTAAACGCACAAGCGAATTCAGCCGCGCTCCGCGTCCCCGCAATAATGGAGTGGGCGGGCAGCGCATCATTCTGAACTCGCCTGCCGACGCTGCGGCCATCATTGATCACACGCTGCTGAAGCCCGAGGCGACGCAGGCGGATTTCGACGCGCTCTGCGCCGAGGCGATCCAGTACCATTTCTGGTCATGCTGCGTCAACTCCAACTGGGTACCGTATTGCGCCAAAAAGCTGCGCGGCACCGGGGTCAAGCTCTGCGCCGTGGTCGGTTTTCCTCTGGGCGCAATGGAGGCGCGCGCGATGGCCTTTGAGACCCGCCGCGCAATCGAGGAAGGCGCGAACGAGATCGATATGGTGCTGAACATAGGCGCGCTTAAATCCGGCGATCTGAAAACTGTGGAAGAAGGCATCCGCGCCGTGCGCCGCGCTACGCGGGCAGGCACCATATTAAAGGTCATTCTGGAGAACGGTCTGCTCGATAACGGCGAAAAGGTTGCGGCCTGCCAGCTCAGCAAAAAAGCGGGTGCCGATTTTGTAAAAACTGCTACCGGATTTTCCAAGGGCGGCGCGACGGCCGAGGACATCGCATTGATGCGCCGCACGGTAGGACCGGAAATGGGCGTGAAGGCCTCGGGCGGGGTGCGCACCTTTAATGACGTGGTGACTATGGTCAAGGCCGGTGCCACGCGCGTGGGTGCGAGTTCAAGCGTTGCCATAGTTACCGGCGGTTCGGGTACCAGTAGTTACTAGAACAGGATGTTCTGTCCCGAGCGCGTACAAGGATGTACGCTTTTGCGAGGGGCTAACTTGAGGAGTTTTCAAAGCGGTCATGGCGGTCATTCAGAGGATATTGGAGCTTGCGTCAAAGGACAGGCGAAAGATCGCCCTCGCCGAGGGCGAGGATCTGCGTATGATCCAGGCCGCGCGCCGCCTCCATGATGAAAAGCTCGCCGATGTGTTGCTTTTAGGCAAACTCGACGCCATGAAAAAAACGGCTGCGGGCGCGGGTGTATCGCTTGCCGGGATTGAGCTTATTGACCCCGCCTCCTCGCCGGACCTCGCCAAATATGCCGAGCGCTTCCATGAAAAACGTAAATCGAAGGGCATGACGCCCGAGAAGGCGCTCGAAACCCTGCGCGATCCCTTGTATTTCGCGGCGCTGATGCTGGACTCGGATGCTATAGATGGGTTTGTGGCCGGAGCGGTCAACTCAACGGCCAATGTTTTCCGTGCGGGCTTGCAGGTGATTGGGCTTGCGGAGGGGATCAAAACCGCGAGCAGCTGTTTCCTGATGGTCGTGCCTGACTGCGAGTATGGCGCGAACGGTGCTTTCATTTACTCCGATTGCGGTCTCCTCCCATTTCCGGACGCGGCGCAGCTTGCCGATATCGCGATGGCCTCCCACGCCATGGCGAAGGCGCTTCTGCAAACCACGCCCATTCTGGCTCTGCTCTCGTTTTCCACGGCGGGCAGCGCGCAGCATGAAAACCTCAATAAGATCCTTGAAGCCAAAAAGATCCTGAATACGTCGAGACCCGATATCCTGGCCGATGGCGAATTGCAGGCCGACGCCGCGTTGATCCCGTCTATCGGCGCTTCCAAATGCCCGGGGAGCAAGGTGGCGGGCAAGGCCAATGTGCTGATCTTCCCCGATCTGAATGCCGGAAATATCGCCTACAAGCTCACCGAGCGATTGGCGAAGGCGACGGCGATTGGCCCGCTCCCGCAGGGTTTCGCAAAACCTTTCTCCGACCTCTCGCGCGGCTGCAACGCCAACGATATAGTTATCGCTTCCGCCATTGTAAGCGTCCAGGCGTCCGAACGGAAACCCGGCGCAAAAACTCCCGCCTCCCCTCCGCCGTCCTCCGGCGGCGTTAATGCAAATTCTGATGAAGAACTTGTGCGCATCATTTCCGATATGGTGGTTGAGCGCATCCGGACAATGAAGCTGTAGGACTCATCCCCTTTTGTTCGATGGCTTCATCGGCGCATTATCCGTATTTTTTTGGTGTCATGGATTTTATTTGGAGGGAAAATTATGGAACAATCGGATAGTGAAGATAGTGTAATACAGGGAAAGGATCAAACCATTACCGAGCTTCGCGAGGTGATTAAACGCAAAGAGAAGCAGATCGAGGAACTCAACAAGCTCTTAACCATGTATGATCGCGTATCTGATCTGGCGAATGAGGAACTGCGCGTAGCGGATCAGACCAACCAGGCATGGGAAAGAATTCAGGAAATGTCCCGCGATGAACTCCTCAATATGGGAAAGAGCATCTATGCCTGGGAGCATTTGCAGTCGTTTGCCAGAACCGAGCGCCTGGATGCCGAAAAAACCATTAAGGCAATGGAAGATCTGAGCGAGTACAGGCGGCTGCATCGTATTACTCTCGAAAGAATTCTTTCCGCGTATGAGGTGTTAACAGAGCTGCACCGCCGAAGCCGCATGGATCTCGAATCCTGCCTCAAGGCCTATGAGAACGTCGGAGAGTTTGCGCGGAAGGAATGTCTTGAATACAAAAAAATGCTTACCTCTTACGAACTCATTACGGATATGGCGGCGGAGGAAAGGAAAAGACTTATAGAGAAGAAAGATGGTTAGCGCAAAAATTCTGGATCTGGATATTGTCAATAATCGTATAGTTATCGGAAACCTCGCCATAACCGATATAGTTGAAAAATATGGTTCCCCGCTTTTTGCCTACAGGGCGGAATCCATCCGCCGCCGGATAAGCGTGATTAAGGATGCGATCAAGTATCCGCGTCTGCAGTTGAGTTATGCGGTTCGCGCAAATCCCGCGCTTGCGATCCTTCGTCTTTTGTACCGCGAGGGATTAAATGTTTCGGGGGCGTCCATTGGCGAAGTCATGGCGGCATTCAAGGCATGTTTCCCGCCGCATCAGATCCTCGCGGTTGCGGATCTATTAACAGATTCGGAAATGGAATTTTGTTATGACAGGAATGTACACCTGTCGTTCGGCTCCATCGACAGTATCGTGCGCTTTGGGATGCGGCACCGCGGCAAGAAGATTGTTTTGCGCATCCGTCCGTCAGAGCCGGAGAATAACGAGATCATCTGGAATGATATATTTGGCATAAAGCCGGACGCGCTGGATGAAGCCATAAAGGCGGTTGGCGAGTATGGACTCGGGGTGTTCGGGATTCATGTGAGCGATACTATGGAGACGAATGACGCCAAGCGCCTCGGCGGAACATTGGAGACAATTTTTACCATCGCGCAGCGTTTTGAAGAGCTGACCTATGTTAATGTCGGGGGCGGGTTTGGGGTGGCGCTTCGGGCCGAGGATCCTGAATTTGATATCTATGGCTTTGGCGAAATTTTAACGAAACGCATGAATACATTTGCCGCAAAGGTGCGAAAACCCATAACCCTGGTCGCCGAACCAGGGCGCTATCTTGTCTCGGATTCCGGGTATCTCTTTATGAAGGTCATTGCCTTGCGTGACCACGGTAAAATCAAGAGAGCCGTGGTGGACGCCTCAACCTATAATCTGCCCGATATTCGATTGCAAAACCGTTATTACGAAATAGGCAATGCATCCAATCCCGAAGCCGAACCTGTGTCCATTGTGATATCGGGATGCGGAACGGACGGCGGCGATTGCTTTACCCCTGCGCCCCGCGAGGTCGCCGACGTGCGGGTGGGGGATATCCTTGCGGTGCGTTCAACGGGCACCTTTGCTATGGGATATACCGGATTTTTCAATATGCGTCCGCGCCCGGCGGAGATCATGCTTGAAGAAGGCCGGGAGCGCCTGATCCGAAAGCGTGAAACCATTGATGATCTCCTGCGCAATCAAAACTGGTAACGGCTGCCATTTTGGCAATAAGGCATACTCCCTGGCTGAAGTGGCAAAATTGAAATTCAATCACGAGGGTGTATTTGTGTATACTGTAAGCAATAAGCATTTTGGCACGTTTTTTGTATACATAGAGGTATATGATTTTTACTAAGGAGCAGAATATGCGGCGAATTCATTTTTCAAGGAATATTGGTTTCATCAACGTCATTCTCTTTTCGCTTCTGCTGGGCAGTCTTGCGACAAGTCTGGCCTGGGCAGGATGCAATGGGGGTGTGCATACCATCCATGCAAAATCAGCCAACGAAACCATACTCGACGACAAAGAGGGTTTGCAGGCCGCGACTGCGGTGCAGCGTGTTTTTCGGAATATCGCCAAATCTGTGGGACCGGCAGTCGTCAGCATCAATGTTGTGCAGAACGCGGTACAGGGCAATCCCTATGACGGGTTCGGCGACGATTTTTTCCGTTTCTTCTTCGGCGATCGGGAACCGCAGCGAAGGCGCAGCGTCACGGCAGGTTCCGGCTTCATTATCGATGAGAAGGGCTATGTCCTTTCCAATTTTCATGTTGTGCGGCAGGCCAGTGAAATTACCGTAATCATGCTGAATGGTACGGAATACAAGGCGAAACTTGTCGGCAGCGACAGCGCGTCCGATATCGCGCTCCTGAAGATCGATGGTTCGTCTGCCTTTCCCACGGTCGCCCTCGGGGATTCTGACGATCTTGATGTTGGAGACTGGACAATCGCGATTGGCAATCCATTTAACCTGCCGGGAACCTTTACGGTGGGTGTGGTCAGCGCGAAATCGCGAGGTGATCAATTAAACGCCCCGTACCAGAATTTTCTCCAGACCGATACGGCCATTAACCCGGGCAACTCCGGCGGCCCGCTGGTGAATATCCGGGGCGAGGTTGTGGGTATCAATACCATGATCTATTCGCGCACAGGAGGATCGCTTGGTATTGGTTTTGCGGTGCCGGTCAATATTGCCAAGGACGTTGTTGCGGCGATCCTGAAGGATGGGAAATTTGAGCGCGGGTATGTCGGTATCTACCCGGGCGCAATCGACGAAAAAATGCGTGCCGCTCTGAAGCTCCCTCCGGAAACCGGAGTGATGGTCAATTCTGTGATTGAGAATGGCCCTGCCGCCAAAGCCGGTATGAAGGACGGCGACGTCATTCTGGAGATCGACGGGAAAAAGATCACCTCAGTGCCGCAGCTCCAGCGGCTTATAGCCGATATTCCCGCCGGAAAATCCGTTCCGTTTGTGGTGCAGCGCGAATGGAAGAAGATAACCCTCTCAATATCCATCACGCAGCGCCCCAGCGAAGAAGAGGAAGTCAAAAAGGATGAGGGCAGGCAGGGGGAGAGCAAGGAATGGCTTGGACTTAAGGTTGCGCCGCTTAATTCCGTAAATCCGGCGCAGCTTCGGAGGCTCGGGATTGCGCCGAATGAGACCGGGGTTTTGATAGCCGGATTCGCGCCGAATGCTTCCGAAACCGATTTGGCCGCCGGGGATGTTATAAAAGAAATCAATTATGCGCCCATAAACACAATGGATGATTTCAATAAATTCATCCGGGCAGAGGGAACAAAAAAGAGTTTTATTTTCAAGATCAAAAGGCAGGGTGAAATGCGGTACATTGCTGTGAATACCTGATTCCTGTGCCGGAAGATGCGGGAAGAGCCGGGGATGATCCCATTCCCTGGCTCTTTATATGCTGTTTAATTTCTGCTTGACAAAGTTTCTCATACCAAGCTACAGTATACCTATTGTAAATCCATTTACTTGGAAGGCAGCATGGCCGAAACAGCAAATTTCCAGAGAAACGACGCCCGCGTTGATCTGCCCACAAGAATTTTTCTGACTTCGGACGGAATGCGGCTTTTTGCGCCCAAGCCGGGGCAATTAAAGCGGTTTAAGAATCTCATTGGGGTAGCGCGGGATTGTCTCGCGGACGACGCCTATAACGCGCTTCTTGTGCAAAAAATGGTTTTGAATGGCTGCATTGAGGAGGTATATATTTGCCTCCCGAATCTCCTGCAGTACAGGCAAAGCATCATCAGCACAAACAATCTTATTCTTTTTGCCATATTGTACAAAAAGCTCACCCCCTCGCTTGCGGAGGTTCTGTGCCAGTCCTCCGTTGTGCAGGCCTACAACCGCAAAAATCCCAAATACGCCATTGTGAACATCAATGCGGTGAGCCGCGTAAAGATTGACACCCTGCGCGCTGAAAAGCCGCAGCTTTTTGAGTCCATGGAAAATGAGATCGCGGACGAGGTGCGCGCAAAAATACACCGGCAGCCGATCTCGGACGAGGATAAGCAAACCCGAATCCGCAGCCTCGACAAGTTTATTGCCTGGATTGATCACCGGATTTGGTATATGTACCTCATTGTTTACCAGACAACCCTGCGCCAGGAGCTGATAAAAAGTTTTTCCGATATGATCATCACCTATCTCAGCCGGACTGCGGTCGCAACCCACCTTTCCAGCTTGCTGATGGAATTTATTCAAAACGCCGAGAAGGCGCATTTTGAGCGCCTCATTGTTCGCTGCGGCCTCGCAAAAAAGAATGAGGTGGACGCTTTTCTCCGTGAAAGGGTAAATCGTGAGCGTGCGATTGAGGAAGCGCAGAGGGTAAATCAAATGCTCGATCTCGCCTGGAGCATGAATCCCGATACCACTTCTGTCGGGCAGCAGTATAAAATCGGGATCACCCTCTCCAACTTTGGGCTTATCACGGAAGAGACGCGGATGGAACTCGCCAAAAAAATGCGCGCGGATACCAAAGGAATAGCGCTTGCGAATTTTTATAAGGAAAAGGATCCCAAAAAAGAAGATTCACTCGGTGCCGGTTTGGGACTGCTCTATAATTCCTACCTTGAAGAGGTTTGCCAAAAGGAAGGGATCATGTATAAATGCAATATCTATCCCGAACCTGAAAAGGAAAAGACCACCGTCAAGATCGAGCTTCTGCTCTGAATGTGCTTGCTGTAACAGCGGTTGAACCGATAAGCCGCGATATCTTTGTGATCCGCGATAACGAGGATTTCGCTTGGCTCTTTCATGGGCGCGTTGTCCGGGAATTTGGTTTGGGATCGGATACGGCTCATCCTCTGAATGATTTTTTCCATGCGGCGGTTGCGGAATCCCTTTATGCCGCGCAGTTGAGCCTCGCCTCGCTGATCCGCGTATCGAGACAGTCCTCAGCCAAATATCATGAGCGTCTCCTGGAAAGAGGGCATGGCAGAGCGGACGCCCGGCTGGTTATTCTCATCGCGGATATGCGCGGGTTGATTAACGATGACAAATATGCCGCCAATTTGCTTGAATTGCGGTATGCGCGCCGCCGCGAAGGCAGAGCCGCGCTCCGCTATTGGCTTCTGAACAAGGGATTTGGCGCATCGACTGTGGATACGGTTCTTGCGGCGCATCTCGAGGCCGTTGATCCGCTCTCTGACGCGCTCGCGCTTTTGCAGAAACGCTTCGGCGATGAACGATCAGCGGATGGGCGGTATCCGGCCAGGGCATGGAATTTTTTGATCTCGCGGGGGTATTCCTCCGGGATCGCGCAGCACGCATTGCGCCGTTTTTTCCGCGAACAAGAGGACGATCCCGAATATTCTCAGGATTGATTCTTGCGGGAATAAGCGCGAATTTTAACGCAGCAGGCGCGCCTGCATAGCCCATGACTGGATTCCGCGCAATGAAAACGAGCAAAGAGATTCGCACCGAGTTTTTGGATTTTTTCAAATCAAAGGGGCATACCATCGTGCCTTCCGCGCCCCTCCTCCCGATAGGCGACAAGACCCTGCTTTTTACGAACGCGGGTATGAATCAGTTCAAGGACGTTTTTCTTGGGCAGGGAAAGCGCGCCTATTCGCGGGCATGCGATACCCAAAAGTGTATGCGCGTTTCCGGCAAGCATAACGATCTCGACGAGGTCGGGCACGACGGATACCACCATACCTTTTTTGAGATGCTCGGAAACTGGTCCTTTGGGGATTATTACAAGAAAGAGGCAATCGCATGGGCATGGGAGCTTCTGACCGAAGTATGGAAATTACCAAAGGAAAAATTATATGCAACAGTCTATACCGACGATCAGGAAGCCTATCAGCTCTGGGCGGGTGAGACCGATATAGCGCGCGATCATATTCTGTATTTCGCCGAGAAGGACAATTTTTGGGAGATGGGCGAGGTTGGCCCCTGCGGCCCCTGTTCGGAGCTGCATATAGATCGCGGCCCGGAAAGCTGCAACAAGGCGCATATCGCGGGGCATATTTGCGGCGTGAACGCGGGGTGCAGCCGCTATATCGAACTCTGGAACCTCGTGTTTATTCAGTATAACCGCCAGCCTGACGGAAGCCTTGTGCCCCTGCCCGAAAAACACGTCGATACCGGCATGGGCTTTGAGCGCGTGGTGAGCCTGCTGCAGGGAAAAAAATCGAATTACGAAAGTGATCTCTTTATGCCGATCCTGGAGGCAATCGCGGCAAGGGCGAAGCTGCAATATCAGGGAGGTGCCGCGCCCGAAGACGCCGCGATGCAGGTTATCGCCGATCACTTGCGCGCCCTTGCCTTTTCCATCGCCGACGGGATTATGCCCGCAAACGATGGCCGCGGCTATGTTCTCCGGCGAATACTCCGGCGCGCGCTCCGCTTTGGACAGAAGCTGAATTTTGAGGAGCCCTTTATGACGGGCTTTCTGCCCGCGCTCGACGCAAGCATGGGCGACGCATTCCCCGAGCTTCGCCGCGAAATGACGCGCGTCCGCGACGTGATCGCCCATGAGGAAGAGCGCTACTTCGCCACCCTCCATGCCGGTATGCGCGAACTCAATTCCATTATCGCCATCGCGAAAAATTCGTCGCAAATCATCGCGGGCAGAGATATTTTCCGGCTCTACGATTCGCTGGGCTTTCCTGCCGAGCTTGTCCTGGAGGCAGCCCGCGACGAGGGACTCGACGCCGATCAGGAGGGTTTTCGCGCGCTGATGGAGGAGCAGAAAAACCGCGGGCGGCAGAGCTGGCGCGGCAGAGCCGAGGGCGAGTTCGGCGCGTTGGACGAAATCATTGCCGCCGGATCCGCCGTAAGCGAATATTCCGGCGATACTGTTTTTGCGGATACCTCCAGCATTCTTCTGCTCGTCAAGGATCACGCGCTCGCGGAGGTATTGTCCGAGGGGGAGGAAGGATACCTTGCCGCCCTGCGTACCCCGTTTTATGCCGAGGGCGGCGGGCAGCAATCCGATCAGGGGACAATACAGAGCGATACGGCGCAGGCCAGGGTGCTGGAGGTTGTGCGGCATGGCGCCCTCTCGCTGCATCGCGTACGGGTCGAGGAGGGGAGCTTCAAAAGCAAAGACGCGATTGCGCTTCACGTTGACGCCGAACGCAAGAAGGCGATAGCGCGGCACCACAGCGCGACGCACCTCCTGCAGCAAGCCCTGATTGAGGTATTGGGTACCCACGTCGCCCAGGCCGGTTCCCTGGTCGCAGAGGACAGGCTGCGTTTTGATTTCTCGCATTTTTCGGCGCTCACCACCCTGGAACTGGAGCGCGCGGAGGCAAGGGTCAACGCGGTGGTGCGCAGCGATATGGAAGTCTCATGCGCTCTCCTCGGGCGCGAGGAAGCGGTGCAAAGCGGGGCGAAGGCGATCTTCGGCGAGAAATACGGCGAGGTCGTGCGCGTTGTCACCATGGGCGATTTTTCAAAGGAACTTTGCGGCGGGACCCATGTCGCCCGCACCGGCGAGATTGGGCTTGTGCAGATCATCGCGGAGAGTTCGGTCTCCTCCGGTGTTCGCCGAATCGAGGCGGTTGCGGGCGCGCAGGCAATCGCACATTTGCAGGAACAGGGGCGCATCCTCGCTTCGCTGTCTTCGAGGCTTAATCTTCCAAAGGGGGAGATCGATGCCCGCGTGGCGGCGCTGCAGAGCGAACTCTCCGCTGCCGCGAAAGAATTGGTGGAGACGCGCACCCGCCTTGCCGTCATTGCGCTCGAAGAGGCGGCCAAAAATGCCGCGCAGACGGACGGGGTGCGCATCATCATCACCCGCCTGGACGGCGCGGAGATTAAGGTCATTAAGGAAAGCGTTGACGATATCCGCAACCGGTACAAAAATTCCGTGGTGCTTGTGGGTTCCGCGCAGGAAAATGAAAAATGTATGCTCATCCTCGCCGCGTCCGGCGACGCGCTTCTTCGCGGCTTTGACGCGAAGCGCGTTGTGGGCGAGATCGCCGCGTATGTGGATGGCAGCGGCGGGGGACGCAAGGACATGGCGCAGGCGGGCGGAAAAAACGCGGCGCGGTTACACGAGGCGCTGGCGGCGGCTTATGGGATCATCGAGCGGCACCTTGGGGCGGCAACGTAACAGCGGCAGGAGGCGGAGACGATGAATGCCAGGATACAAAAATTGCGCCGCGAGGGCGAGGGGTTGACGATTGAGTTCAAATGCTGTCACGACAAGCTTTCGCATACAGTCTATGAAACGGTGTGTTCGTTCTCAAACCGCTACGGCGGCGATATGCTGCTTGGCGTGGAGGACGATGGCACGGTTACAGGAGTCGCGCCGGCAGCGGCTAAACAACTGAAGAAAGACTTCGCGAACGCCCTCAACAATCCGCAGGTATTCAGTCCAACGCTGTTTATCGAGCTTGAAGAGGTCGAGGTGGACGGCAAAATCGTTCTGTATTGCCATATTCCATTGACTTCACAGCTTGTGATGTATAACAACAAAATTTTCGACCGCAACGCCGACGGCGACTTTGACGTTACGCACAGTCCCGATTTGATATGGCAGATAGGCGCGCGCAAAAAGGGCTTATCAACGGAGGATAAGATATATCAGTTTGTAACCGCGAAAGATTTGCTTCTGGACGGTCTGATGCCGAAGGTGCGCATAATGGCTGCAACGAGAATCAACGACCATCCGTGGAGAAGTATGCCCGATATGGACATTCTGAAAGGTGCCGGGCTTTATCAGACCGATCAGGAATCCGGCAAACCCGGCTATACCCTCGCGGCGATTCTGCTCTTCGGACGCGAAGAAGTGATTCGTTCTGTACTGCCCGGATATGTTACGGACTGCATCCTCCGCCGCGATGACGTGGACCGCTACGATGACAGATTGAGAGTATCGTGCAACCTTATAGAGGCGTTTGACAAAATTATGGGGTTTATCGCAAAACACACGCTTGACAGGTTTTATATTGAGGGCGTCCAGTCTGTCAGCCCGCGCTCTAAAATTGCCCGTGAACTTGTGAGCAATATTCTCGCGCATCGCGAGTTTACAAGCACGGTTCCGGCAAAAGTGGTTATTGAGCGCGACCGCATTGTCACCGAAAACTGGTGTTTGCCGAAACTGCCCGGCAAACTCGACCCTGAAACATTTACGCCGCAGCCGAAAAACCCGCTGATTGCGAACTTCTTTGTGAATATTGGTTATGCTGATTCGCTTGGCTCCGGAGTCCGTAACCTCTACAAATACACGAAAATCTATACCAATGGCGGCGAGCCTGAACTCATTGAGGGGGATGTGTTCAGGACAATAGTGCCGTCGCTTATCGACGCAAGCGATAACGAACAAATGAGCGATAAAATGAGCGATAACGAGCAAATGAGCGATAAAACGAGCGATAAAATGAGCGATAACGGGCAAATGAGCGATAAAATGAGCGATAACGAGCAAATGAGCGATAAAACCATTCGCGATAAGCTGCTCAAATATCTGCGGGAAAACGGTGAAGCAACAGCAGCAGAGGCGGCTGTATTCATTGACCGCGCAACATCAACGGTGCGGAGACTGCTTACAGAACTTGTCGCTGATGGATTGGCTGACGCGACTGGAGCTAACCGTAACCGGAAGTATAGGGCAAAATGATGACCAGAGCCTGTCATATTTTTTGTGTAAATAGCTTTGCATCATCAGAACGGAACCCGTTCTTTTCCAAACTCTATGGCGAACTGATTGAGAGCCTCGCCCCAGTTGTGAATCGGCATAGTCCATTTTTGACTTGCGTTGCGCAATGCACAAGGTGTCGTATTACCAAGTACAATATCTTCATTCAATCTCCCAATACCCTGACCTGTCTGAACCGATGCGTCTTATAACACCTGAGTTGCGGAGTTCCTTTACTTCACGCGAAACCGTGCGTGTTGATAAACCTGTCTTAGCCGCGAGATTCTTTTGCGTTATCTTTGGCTCTTTTGCAATGACATTTAAGATTTTCTCAGCGCTGTTTTCTGCGCCAATATCATCGCCATTTGGCGCAGAAACTTTTCCATAGTTCAAATTGGGAAGCGTAACGATAAACGACTGTTCTGTTGAACGGAAAGACGGCGAAATATTTTCTGGATATTGGTCGATAATTTTTCGTAAGCCGCTTCCTCTGCGCTCCATCAACTTAAGTCTGCTGAAGACATCACATATGACAGGATTACGCCGGATTGATGATACATCGTCTATACTCAAATCCTGAATCCGTTTGCCATCCAGCATTCCGCCGGGAGAAACAATCTCAAGACGGTCGTCATACATATCAATATGAATTTCACTTCCCTGAATCATATAGTCCCGGTGTACGAGCGCATTAACCAAAGATTCGTGTGCTGCCTCGTGCGGATAATCCGGCATCTCGATTCTGCCGCCGCCGGTTTTTTTCCATTTAACAGACGAGTTGTGACGGATAAATTTCAGCGCGTCTGTCAGCAAAGATACTGCGTTACTTTGGAATTCATCGCTGTCAAGAGCATCGACATATAATCCTGCCCCGCGAAAATTTTGTTTGCAAAATCGGGCAATGTATATATACTATAGAGTTATGACACACAAAACAATGCAAAGCGCGCCCGCTTCGAATTTCCGCTCGTCCTGCGGGCGCAGAAGCGTACATCAAATTTACCAGACACACACGGGGGGGGGGGGGGGGGGGGGGTGCACACCACGAC
>JAITCI010000076.1 GCA_031283155.1 Spirochaetota bacterium
GTGGTTTAGGCGACCTCAGCCTGCACTTCACGCACGTGTCTCCGCCCCTGGAGTTTTTGTGTTTTTCTGGTGGGGGGGGGGGGGGGGGGGGGGGGGGGGGGGGGTATGTTAGTATTATGTACAAATATTCAATTTCTCATTATATGAATATAAAGAGGTAACATATGATCGATCAGCCGAATAAACAGGAACTTGTAAGTGAATTACAGGGGCTTCGCTCGCAGGTTCAGAATCTCGAGAAACTCATCGGACTCATGTCGAGAGGCAGCGGTCTTCATCCGCGCGCGCCCCGCCATCCCCTGGACTCGGAAATCGAGATGATTG
Source organism: Spirochaetota bacterium (assembly GCA_031283155.1). GTDB lineage: Bacteria > Spirochaetota > JAGLSM01 > JAGLSM01 > JAKPMW01 > JAKPMW01. Next base: position 325 of record JAITCI010000076.1, read on the forward strand.
GCGATTTTGATCTGATTGAAGCGGAAGGCGTGGATATTTCGGATTCCGGAATATGCTTTGATTTGAAACAACCTTTGTATTTTTTTATGCGTTTTCCATACAATGGCGCCATCAGTGAAAAATACGCGCGTCTTGTTTGGGTAAAATCAAACAATTCGAATCTCTCGCGGCTTGGTTTTCAGTTTGAGCAGCCCAGGCAAGACACGATTGTGCGCGCTGTAACCGAAACGGATACAATGACTACCACATAATCGTGGCAAAAAGGTCGTCGCAGGTTTCGGCGCGGCGTATCTGTACGATGCTTCCATCTTCCCGCAAAAGAAGCTCTGCCGAGCGGAGCTTTCCATTGTAATTAAATCCCATGGAGTGTCCATGCGCGCCGGTATCATGGATAACAAGCAGATCGCCTCTCCCGGGTTCGGGGAGCTTGCGGTCAATCGCGAACTTATCGTTATTCTCGCAGAGCGAACCCGTGACGTCGCAGATAAAATTCGCTTCTTCGTTTTCGCGCCCCGGTATGGTGATATGGTGGTATGCGCCATACAGAGCCGGGCGCATTAAATTGGCCATGCAGGCGTCGAGACCGATAAAGGTTTTGTATGTTTTTTTAATATGGAGAACCCGGCTCACGAGATATCCGGAGGGGCCGGTGATCATGCGCGCGTTTTCCATAAAAATCGCGAGCGGGTCAAGACCGGCGGGGATGATGATTTCCGAATATGCCTCCCGCACACCCTCCGCGAGCAGCTCAAGATTGACCTCTTCCTGATCCGGCTGATAGGGTATACCTATTCCGCCGCCCATATTGACGAATTCAAAACGTATCCCGAGTTCCAGGCCGAGATCGCGGACAAGCTCAAAAAGCATGATCGCGGTATCCACAAAATACCGGGGATTTCTCTCATTGGAGGCGATCATGGTATGGATTCCGAAGCGTTTTGCCCCAAGTTCTTTCCCGCGCCGGTATCCCGTAAAAAGCTGTTCGCGGGTGCAGCCGTATTTGGCCTCTTCCGGCACACCAATGATGGCGTTGCCGGTGCGCAAGGTGCCGGGATTATAGCGAAAACACAGGAGTTCCGGGATTTTTCCGAGGCCATGATGAAAGAAATCAAGGTGGGAAAGATCGTCAAAATTGATGAAGGCATTCAGTTCCGCCGCTTTTTTGAACTCCACAAGCGGGGTTGCGTTGGAGCTGAACATGATTTCATGCCCCGAGAGGCCGCTGCGCCCGGCCAAAAGCAGCTCAGGCAGGGAGCTGCAATCCGCGCCGCAGCCCTCATCGCGGGCGATCATGAGGATATGCGGATTGGGGTTGGCCTTGACTGCGTAATACTCGCGGAACAGCGGCGCCCAGGAAAATGCCTTGTTGAGGCGGCGGATGGTGCGGCGTATCGTTCGTTCGTCGTAGATATAAAAAGGGGTGGGGTAGATTGCCGCGATGCGTTCCAGCTCTTCGCGGCTTAAGGGAATTTTTTTCTCCGTCATGGCCAGATCCGATCATCCTGGTATAGCCAGTAATATAATTCCCGCTATAGCGAGAAACAATTGACAGGGGGAAAGAGCGGGCATATTATAAATTACCTGTTTCCGTGTCTGCTGCCGGTATGCCGGAAACGGGCTCTTTCAGCACCCGGCTGAGTGCTTTTACTGAGGATTGAGGATCGGGAGAATATAATGAAGACGACACAGAAGACCCGGAGCCTGCGGACTAAACTCACGCTCTATCCTGCCATAATTTTCATCGCGGTAGGTCTTGTGGGAACATTGATCAACCTGCAGATTGCCAATTCCCTTTTCTCTTCACTTGGCGAAAAATATACCTCTGAAATATTGAAAGCCAAAATATCCGAATTTGGGCAAACCTTTGATCGCAATATCGATACCTCCAGGTATATGTCCGAGAATTCCATCATGCGGGAGTGGATGAAAGCCGAGGATAACCGTGTTCTGAGAGACGCTTCCATCGATAATCTTCAGAAACTCGAAATTTTGCTCAAGAAAACCGATACCTTCGTCGCGCTCGACAACTCAAAAAGCCTGTATGAAAACGGTATTTTCCTGAATACCCTCGCCAGAGACATCCCCAGTGACTCATGGTACTGGCAGGTATCGGCTACAAAAGACATGACCGTGGATATCTCATATAACGCGCAGCTTCTTGCGACCAAGCTCTATGTATACGCGCCCGTTTGGGAGGGGAACCGCCTGCTTGGGGTAACGGGTACGGGGCTGGACGTTTCGGAGATGATCACCCAGATGGTTGCCAAGGTAAGCGAGGGCGCGCACGTTATCCTCTTTAACGAGCTTGGACACGTGAAAGCGCATATCAATTCGGATTACATCGACAACCGTACGATCTTTCACCTTGTGGGTTCTGACGGTGATCGTGTGCGCAGCGCCATGAAGAAGCTGGATACCCTCCCGAAAACGTCAGAAAGTATCATCAGTGAATTCATTACGTATGAGGGAAAGAGCTATATGGGTTCTTTCTCATCCATTGATCTGCGTTCGGCAACATGGTACATCCTTGTTCTTATGGACGTGAATGCTTTACTTCTTTCAATCTTCATTCCGTTCATTGGTATGCTTATAATCAGCCTTCTCCTGATTCTGGCGTCGCTTGTCATATTGATCAGCCGTGTTGTTCTGAAGCCGCTGGATGTCATCGATTCGAACCTTGCTAAAATTATGGAGAGGGATTTCACGGTATATATCGATTTGGCGACCGGCGACGAATTTACAATGGTCGCCAATACCATCAATATGATGACCGCAAATATCCGCGAGTATACCGAAAACCTTGAGGGTTTGGTTGCTCAGCGCACCAAGCAGCTTCAGGAGGCATTTGAAGAGGTCAACGCGCTCAAGGTGCAGCAGGACGGCGATTACTTCCTGACTTCGCTTCTGATTAATCCGCTTGTCATCAGGGACGTCCAGAGCGATCTGGTTTCGGTCGACTTTTACGTGAAACAAAAGAAAAAATTCACCTTCAAAACGCACTACGGTGAAATCGGCGGCGATCTTTGCATTGCGCGTGAGATTGTGCTTTCGGACAAACGCTACCTCGCGTTTACAAACGCCGACGCCATGGGAAAATCCCTGCAGGGCGCGGGCGGAGCGCTTGTATTCGGGGTTGTTTTCAACTCCTATATAAACCGTACGCCTCTTTTCCCGTCGATTTATATGGCAAAGCCCGAGACCTGGATATCGGAGATATACGAAGAATTGCACCGCGTCTTCGTTTCTTTTGAAGGGAGTATGCTTATGTCCGCCGTTATCGGGCTTATCGATGAAGAGACCGGCGCGATGTATTATCTGAACGCCGAGCATCCCTGGACGGTTTGCTACCGCGACGGTAAAGCCAGTTTTACCGAAGAAGAACTCACGATGCGCAAGATTGGAACCGTTGGCTTTGATACCGGTATTGTGATTAGCACATTGCAGCTCAAGAGTCAGGATGTTATCTTCCTGGGTTCTGACGGCCGCGACGACATCATGATGGGCATGAACGAAGAAACGGGGCAGCGCATCATAAACGAAGATGAGACGCTCTTTCTGCGCAGTATTGAAAACGCCGACGGCGATCTCGAAAAAACTGCGGAGGCAATCGCCGGCAGCGGTGATTTGACCGACGATTTTACCATAGTCAGAATCGCATGGCTGAAATCTCCGGTTTCCAGACCGCCTGATTATGAGGCTGTCCGTTCGAGCGGATATAAGGCAATCCAGGATAAGGATCTCCCGCGCGCGATACAGCTTTTACGCAAAACAATGTATCTCTATCCCGAGCCCGAGGTTATTGAAAGGCTTGCGGCTTGTCATCGTGAACGCGGGGAAACCATGGAAATAATCCAAACCTATCAATATGGGCTTAAGCATCTGCCGCTGAATGAAACCCTTTTATATGATATGGTGAATGAGTGTCGGCGTATGGTTCGGGAACTCCTGGAAAACACAAAAAACAAAGAAGAATCAGGCAAGGCCTCCAGTTATATCCGATTGGCTCTGGATTACGGCGAGCGGCTTTTGATTATCAACCCGCAGCATTTCAAGGTGATATTGCATGTAGCGGACTGCTATCGTATGGTTCGCCGCTATGCCGACGCAAGGGTTTTGCTCGAACGCGCGAAGAAGATCATGCCTGATGACGATAATTTGAAGGCGATTGAACGTATGCTGGAGCGCGATGAGGCTCAGGCGGGGAAGACAAATAATTGATAAGTATTTGGAGGGTTTGTATGTTTCGGGTTAAAATTCTGCTTATGTGTGTATTCCTGTTTATTTGTTCCGCCTGCGCAGGAGACAAGAGCGACGCTCCGCAGGACGGAGCGCGGTATATGCTTGTTTCCAGGCTCAATGGTTTTTGCGTGGACGTGCCGGCTTCGTCAATGGAAGAGGGCAGGCAGCTTATTCTTTGGACAATTAACAATATGAAAAATCCTTCGCCCAATCAGGTTTGGAGGCTGCAGGCGGCAGGAGAGACCGGCGGGTATAAGATTATCTCTGCGCAAACTGAGATGTGTCTGAGTGTAGAAGGCGATTCCCGCAGGGATGGGGCGCGTATTGTGCAGCTTCCCAGCGCAGAGAACGCAGACAGTCAAATCTGGGTTTTTACGAAAAACGGCAAACAGTATTCCATGCGTTCGAACTCAAGTTCCAAAATGCTCACAGCTACCGGATATGGCGTAGATCGAGGCGCGGGGCTGGTTCAGTTTGAGCCTATCGATAACGCCGACCACCAGGCTTTTACGCTTATGCGGGTGAGATAGCGTCCGGTGTACTTATTTACCCTGCTGCCGGGTTTTTGCAAAAACAAATAAACGGTTGCCGATGTAATTGCATCCCGTATACGCGACCATACCGAGCGGCTGGGCGATTTCTTTTGGTACACCCAAAGTTTCCACCATGGTGATAACCGCCAGGATCTGTATTCCCCAGCAAATAAGCGCGTTTACCAAAAAGAGCGCGCCTTGCCGCAGGGCGGGGGCGTCGGTACTCTTAAACGTCCATATACGGTTCAAAATAAAACTTGTCAGGATACCGAGGGCATAGCCTATGGCATTTGCGATACGGTAATCCACACCAAGACCGTTCTGCAAAAGATAGATTGTTCCCAGGCCGAGCGTCGTATTCAGGAGACCCACAAGCCCAAAACGGATGATGCGGCCAAATTCCGCGCGCCATTCATCACGCCGCACAGGAGGAATATGGCTTTCCTCTGTCACTTCAGTTTTGGCTGTTCTATAAAACGCAAACAGGCGGAATGTTCCCCCATGCGGCGGCGTTCGCAGCCCGGGCCGGAATACCAGGCCTGCAGCCCCAATTGCCCGAATCCCTGAAAGTGTTTTATAACGAAGGGATGTCTGCCTGTTTTGAGGGAGATCTCGCCCTCATTTGCGTTTGCGGGTTCCGGCAAGGGTCGGTCGCCTGTAAACTCGCAGAGGATTGTGTCGTCGACCGTGAGACGGAAACCATCGTCTGAGGAGACAAAAAACTTATAGGTTCCGGCAGTGAGTACCTCAAATTCCCCTTCAATTGTCATAAAGAAGTCGGACGAATAGGGGTAGCCTCCGATCCGCTCGTGCCTAAGGTCGTTTCCGCCGGGAAAATCGATTGTATCCACGAAAAAGGTATCGCTTGCTTTCAGTTCCGGCGGTTGGTCAAGGTTGGTGAGCTTTGTATTTTGTGTTTCCACCGTAACCTTCATCAGGCGATCATAAAAAACGAAAATATCCCTGGGGAGGACTTTGTAAATGATGAATAATCCGGCCAGAATAACAACCGTAAGGAATATCCATGCAGGATCGTGCCAGTCGATTTTTGCCCAAAGCCGCGCCAGGGGGGCTGTGATTTTTACCCAAAGCTGCGCCAGACGCCCCGGCTCTTTATTTGTATTGCGCTCTTTTTGTTTTTCGGCGTTTCTCTCGCGCCTTCGTTTACTGGACATATTTTAACTCCCATATATTGAGCCATGTTCGCTGTAGAAATTCCCGTGTACTCAGCGGGAAGAAATAAGTCAACGGCATAAAGAAAGCGTAGCATACCACTATTTCGGCAAAATAGATCCAGCAGGCCGTAATCAGAACGCGATTGCCTTCCTCCATTTTTTTCTGGAAGAAGTACGCGAAAACCAGCGCCGCGATGAACAGGGAAAAGAAGAGCGGTATAAAATAATGATAGAGGTACATCACGCGGTCGATACGCATCATGGACGCCATATAAGCAGCATAGAGTCCAAAGAAAAATACGATGTACCAAAAAAGACGGGTATTTGTGATGGGGAGCTTAAAGAATACCCGCCCCATAATCAGCGTAAACGCAAAACCAAGCCCCACCAGACCGGAGATCCAAACAGCAGGATTGCCTTGCAGGTAGAGATAGGATGTTTTCCCGTCTTTTTTGGAATACCGATACCGGATGCTTTTTTCGCCAAGCGGCCAGGTTATTGCCCGGCTTCCATTTTCTTTTTCGTCATACTTTTTATATTTGGGAACAGTTTCATGATACTTGCTCATATAGCTGAAATAATCGCGGAGCATAATCGGGAAATTGAAGGGGTTGCCGGTACCGCCCTTGTTCAGGATGGCGCGGTATTCAGGCGAAAACTTCTGCTTAAGTGTACCGGGAAGGTGATTGCCCAGCGAGAAGTGTGTCATGAAAACAATAAAGCCCACTCCAATCAGACCACATACGGCAGCCATGGTTTTCTTTGTGAAAATAAGCCAAAATTTGCGATTTTGCCGCAGCCAGTGCTGGCGGATCTCGCGGCGATATTCATAGATGAAAAGTATGGGAAAGAAGATAAAGATAAACGCGCCGTTTGCCTTGACCATTAAAGCCAGGCTGCATATACAGGCAAGAATGAAATATTCGAAAATACGGACAGGGCGTTTTTTTTCAATCAGACAGATGAAATAAAGGAGCGCTCCCAGGATAAAGAAAAATTGAATGCTGTCGAGCATCGCGCCGCGCGAATGCAGTATCCAGGCGTTTTCGAATATGTATAGCGAGGAAAAAATAAAGGCGTAAAAGGCTCTGCCGAGGAGCTTATACATGATCATGAAGAACAATGCCGCGCCCAAAACCGCGAAGAGCACCGGAAAGAAACGCACCCCAACAAAGGAATACCCTTTGGGAACCGAATCGATCTTCTCGGTTTCCGTGAAGTTATGGCAATCAAGCTCTGTGTTGGGCGCAAAGATCGCCTCGCCCAATGCCATAATAAGTTTGCCGAGCGGGGGATGCGATTCAAAAAACGCCACTCCTTCGGTATACTTTTGCACCGCTGTGAGATAATAGTTTTCATCCCAAAACAGGTTTTGCGGCCAGTGATAGAGCGTCATAAAACTCATCGCTGCAAGAAGAAGGACAATAATGAGCGCTGTGTTATAGCGGCGCTTGTCGCTCATCGCCCGGACGCGGTTCATGAGGGTGATAATGAAGGGCATTGCTTTCACCTGCGTACTTGTTTTTTTGCGGAGCCGGGGAAGTTGATTTTTTCCCCGATAACGTACTCCGGTCTGTTTTTCACTTCGTCAAATATACTTCCGATATAGCCTCCAAGTACACCAATGGTAAAAAGCTGCACCCCGCCGAAAAACACAATGGTGATGAGCTGCGAACTCCATCCGGGGACGACAAATTCATCGGAAAAATACAGGATAAGGGTCCATACCGCAAGCGCAAGGCCGACGAGGATGCAGAGGATACCGAGGTTCATCGCGAGTTTGAGGGGCTTTTTTGTGAAATACAGCAGACCGGTCATGGCAAAGTGCAGCATTTTGCGTAAAGGGTATTTTGTTTCGCCGGCAAACCGCGGTTCGCGCGTATAGAGTACCGGAACCTGCTTAAACCCCACCCAGCTGATGATGCCGCGGATGTACTTGTTTTTTTCGGAAAACTGGCAGAACGCATCCATGACCTTTCGATCTATGAAGCGGAAATCCCCGGTATCGATCTGCATGGATACTTCGGAAAATCTGTTCAGGATCCGGTAATAGAGCCGCGCGCTCAGCTTTTTGAAAATGGTTTCGCCCTTGCGTTTTGCCCGTTGGCCATATACAACATTGGCTTTTTCCGCGAGATGAATACGCACCATTTCGGGGAAGAGTTCCGGCGGATCCTGGAGATCCGCGTCAATAATAATGGCGGCGTCCATAGAGGCGTTTCTGATGCCGGCGGTAACGGCCGCCTGATGCCCGAAATTCCTTGAAAATGAAAGGATACGTATGGTCTTGTCGGTTTTTGCGAGGCGCGTTAAAATTTCGAGCGTTTTATCATGGCTGCCGTCATTGATGAAGATGATCTCGTATTTTTTGAACGCAGCCATAACCGCCTTTACGCGGGTATACGTTTCCCCGATGACTTCCTCTTCGTTATAACAAGGGATAATGATGGAAACAGGGAGCGTGATCACGCGCATCCTCCGCAATTTTTTACTAACTAGGGCGTGTCCCTAATGTATCATTTGGCAGTATTTTCGTCATTGCGAACCCCGCGTGAAGCGGGGTGAAGCAATCCAGGGGGAACATTTTTACATGGATTGCGCTTGTACCCTGTGGGTATCGGCTGCGCCTCGCAATGACGAAAAAAACACTTTAGGGACACACCCTAACCATATAAATATACAATAAGTCTGGAAACACATTCAATACCCGAAAATCGCTGCGGCGCATCATATATAATCCGGCAGCACCCTTCCCGCAGGCGTTCGTGTAAACGCCGCGCCGAATACCTCGCGCAGAGCCGCTTCGGTGAGCGCAGCCGCAGGTACGCCTTCGGAATGGATTTTGCCCTTCCGCAGAAAAATGATCCGGTCGGCGATGGCCATCGCGAAATCGGCGTCATGGGTCACCAGAACAAGATTGCGCCCCTTATGTTTCAGCGTCCGCAGCAGGTCAAGCAGCGCGCGGTTATGCGCATAGTCGAGCGAGCTTGTGGGCTCGTCGAGCAGGGTCCATGCCGCGTCCTGCACAAGCGCGCGGGCCAAAAGCGCGCGCCTCTTTTCCCCGCCGGAGAGCGAGGCAAAATCCTGCCCGCCCTGCGCAGAAAGATTCGCCAATTCCATGATCTCGCCCTGCGCGCGGGCTGCGGACGGATCACTATAAATGTGATGCGTTTTGCGGAAAGCCCCCGCCGCGATAAAATCCGCAGTGCATATCCCGAAAACCGGCGGGATGGTTTGCGGCGAAAGCGCGGCGAGGCCGGCGCGCAGGGCGGGCGATACTAAAAGCGGATTATGCCCTTCTATTGTTACCCGCCCGCTCTTTGGGCGGAAGAGTCCCATGATCAGCGCCAGAAGGCTTGACTTGCCCGCGCCGTTTGGCCCAAGCACAACGCTCACCCCCGGGCGCAGCTCCAGATCGACGGGACCGAGGGCGAAGCCGCCCGCTGTATAGGCAAGCGCCTCACAAACTATCATGGCTTCCCCCGTAGCTTCGGAGCGCCAGGATAAAAACCGGCGCGCCCAACAGAGCCGTAAAGGCGCCGGCCGGGATCTGCCCCCAGGGCAAAAAGAGCCGCGAGAGCGCGTCCGCGAGTACGCAAAAACATCCGCCCACAATAAACGCTGCGGGAAAGAGCCGCGCGTGCCGCCCCCCGCTTGCCCTCCGCACAAGATGCGGTGCCGTTAAACCGACAAACGCGATGATCCCGCAGAGCGAGACAGACAGCGCCGTGATCAGCGAAACCAGCGCGGTGATAATGGCGAGTTCGCGCCGCGTGTTCAGCCCCACCGAATGGGCGGAGGCATAGCCGCTTGCGAATATGTCCAGCACCACAGCGCGCGACCGGAGCAGCGCTCCCGCGACGAGCGCGGGCACAAGTGTCAGCGTGATTTGCGTCCAGTTGAGTATATGAAAACTCCCGAGCAAAAGCCCGATGGTACTCCGAAACTCAAAGGGATCCAAAAGCGATTGCACCCCCATGCCGGCCGCCGTTAAAAACGCGCCGATCACGACTCCCGAGAGGATCAGCGCGAGCGGCGAGAGCATCCCGCGCCTTCGCCACGCGCTGCAAAAAACCAGTATCGCGGCGATGATCCCGCCCGCGAACGCGAAGATCGAGCGCAGCCAGAACAGCGAACCCAGCCCCAATGCGCCCGCGAGCGTTACCCCAAAGGCCGCGCCGCTTGAGGTCCCGAGGATATAGGGTTCGGCGAGCGGGTTTTGCAGTACCGCCTGCAGAGCCGCGCCCGAGATCGCAAGCAGCCCGCCCAAAATAAATGCCTGCACCAAAAGCGGCAGCCGGAAATCCAGGATCGTTTGCAGCGCCGCGCGCGCCTCTGCATCTTCGCTGCCGAACAGCGCCGCGAGCGCATCACCCGGCGAAACAGCGGTGCTGCCGACCATCAGCGAAAAAACGCATAACAAAAATACTCCGCAGGTTACGAGGCACCGCTTCTGGTTCATGGCATAATTCCCCGCATCGCTTCCACCATGCGCGGGCCGGGGCGTTCAAAACGATCCGGCGGAACACGGAGGAGCCTCGCCCGGGGCGCGTATCTTGCCCAGAAGGCGGCGTCGCTTTTGGGGTCGCTCCCCGAGAGCAGGATCACCATATCCGGATCAAGGCGCGAAAGCGCCTCGCTGTCAAACTGCGGGAAACTGCCCGCTCGCCGCGCGCCAAGATTCTCCGCGCCCGCAAGCCGGATGAGATCATGCAGGAGCGTTGTTTTGCCGAACGACCACGCCTGGGTGGTATCGCCGATCTGAAAAAAAATACGCTGTCCGCGCAGCGCGCCCCGCAGCGCGTTCAGGTTCTCACCGAGTTCCCTTTCCCATGCCATCCCTTCGCGCTGACCTTCTGTCAATGAGAAAAGCAGGCTCAGATTTGTGAGCGTCGTATAGAGCGCGGCAAGCGAATCAACACGCGCGACATACAGCGGGATATTCGCCCGCGCGAGAACCGCCTCCAGCGCAGGCGGATTCCCCTCAAACGACGCCAGCACTATATCGGGCGCAAGCCGCAAGATACGCTCATAATCCGGCATGAGCATACTGCCCGCGCGCGGCAAAGAACGAATACTTTCCGGCCAGTCGCATTGCTCGCTGACCGCGATGAGCCGGGCTCTCGTTGGGGGTTGAATACTTTTATCCCCGCCCCCTGTTCCCCGGTCATGGCTTCCCCCACCGTCCTCTCCACCTTGTGCTGCGTTCCCCCCGCTTTCCTGATTATTGGAGGTTGTACCTGTCTCGGTTGCGCCGACGGGCGTCTCGTTGGTGTACCGCGCGGAGAGCCGGCAGAATATCTCCGTCATATTCGGGGCAAGCGATATAACGCGCGTATACTTCCGATTAAATCCCTTCCCTCTGCTGTCGCGCGCGATAATCTGCCCCGACTCTTCGCCCCCTTTAGGCGCGCAGCTCGTTCCGGGAAGCGCGGCAAGCGCACAGCATATCCCCAAAAGCGCGATACGCACAACGCGCATAAAGATTCCCTCCGCCGGATAAATACGTTAGCTTTGCCGAAATATAGCGCTCTTGCAAGCAGGAAGATGGGTGAAAATCCCACGCTGTCCCGCAACTGTTAAAGCCAGATACTCTTGCTCGCGCGCCTGTTCCCGTTCTCGCGGAAGAAAGAAGGAACAAGTGTACAAACACGATGTTTGTACTCCGCGCGTGGCAGGATGCCACGATACTGTTCGCCGCGAAAGCCGCGATACAATCCATCCTCGCAGTCACGCCCGAAGGGCGTATCGGCGCGGAGCTGCGAGGTACGCGCGCAAGGTGTATCGGTTTTGCGCGGAGCCGCTATCCAGGGTGTGTACTTTACGCACATTTGCTCTTTCCATACTATTTGTTCTCTTTTTTTGCTCGCTCCATGCCGGACAGCCGGAAGAAGCCATAATTTTGCCCGAGGCGCGCGTCTTCGGAGACAGCGATGGTCTCCGGATTTCCGGCACTGCGGACTGGGAGGTTGTCGGCCGGGACGCGCTTGCCGCAACCGGTAAAGCCACTCTGGCGGAGGCGCTCGCCTCCGGCGTGGCCGGGGTGCGCGTCGAACGCTCCGGCGGGCGCGAGAAGGGCGCGCAGATATCCATCCGGGGCATGGGCGGGCAGCGGGTACTCATTTTGATTGACGGACAGCCCGCCGCCGGCACCGCAGGCGAGCTTCCGGTCATTCCTGTGAGCGAGATCGCGCGCGTGGAGATCCTGCGCGGCGCGGCGTCCGCGCGCTACGGCGACCGCGCGCTTGGCGGGGCGCTCAATATCATCACCAAAAAGGATGATCCCGCCGCGCTGATACTTAATCTTGGGTACGCCTCCTTTGCGACCCTGCGCGCCTCGGCACTCGCGCCGCTTAACTTCGGACAAACACGCCTGACCCTCGGCGCTTCGGCGGAGAAGAGCGACGGCGGCTGGCTCTATCCCGGGCAGTTCCGCGAGTATCCCGACGGCACGACCACCCTGGATGGCGATAGGGTCTCCGCGCTGAATACAGGCTATTCCACGTATCGCGGCGCTTTACATGGCGCGCATAGTTTCACAGGCGAAACGCGCGTTACCCTCGACGCGGAGTACGCGGCGCGCGAGGCGGGCGTCCCCGGCACGATCAATTTTCCAACCGCGCGCGCGGCCATGCGCGATCAGGTCTTTCGGCTGGCCGCAGGCGCAAAAACCTCTCCGGCGTCGCGCGGGGATACGCTCAGCCTGTCCGGCGTCCTCTCGCGACAAAGGCGCGCCTACCGCGATGACACGGAAAGCCTGAACGCGCTCGCGCAGAATACCCTCGCGATCAATTATTCTCTTCCGCTCGCAGGCGCGCAGCGCGAGCGCCCCGCGCGGCACCTGGCGGAGTGCCCTTTGGGTAATGGTGCCGTATTTGCGCGGGGCGACGAAGCAGGCGCGCGGCGTGCCGTATTTGCGCGGGACAACGAAGCGCAGCGTGCCGAAGCAGGCGCGGCGGCGGATCAGGATTCCGAAACAAATGACGATGCGCCGGGTATCTTAGCGCCGGGAGAACGCGAGGCGCGGGGTTCCGCATTGCTGCGCTTTGGGGTCGAGGCGCAGTATCTCTCGCTCGAAACGGCGGGCATAGGCGTTGGGTTCGGCGACCCTACGCGCGCGGTATTCTCTTTGTATACGGATGATGAATTTACTGTTTCTGATTTTATCTTCTCCGCCGCATTGCGCGGCGATCTGCATGGAGGTTACGGCGCTTTCCTTTCTCCGGCGCTCGGCTGCGCCTGGAATTTTCACAAAGACTGGCGCATCGCGCTGAACGCGGGTACCGCCTACCGCGTCCCCTCGTTTGAGGAACTCTTCTGGCCGATGAGCGCGTTCGCTGTGGGTAATCCGAATCTCCGCCCCGAGAGGGCGCTCTCCGTGGACTGCGGGCTTATCTGGCAGGCGGCCTCCGCATTGCAGCTGCGCGTCAGCGCGTTTGTACAAAGATATGACTCGCTGATCCTCTGGCAGCCCTCCGCAGGAGGGGTATGGCGGCCAACCAATATCGCGCGGGTTCTGGCGCGCGGCGTCGAGGCCGCGTTTTCGGGCGATGCCATGCTCTCCGCTTCGTTTACCCTCGGGTACAGGGCGGAATACAGCCTGAACATCAGCGAGGACCGCGATCTCGGAAAACAGGTGCCGCGCGTTCCCAAAGAAAAAGCAAGCGCGCATATCAGCATCCAATGGCTGCGCCATGCCTCGATCAGCCTCATCGGTAGCTATACCGGTTTCCGGTACGTCAACAGAGCCAACACAAAATTTCTGGATGAGTATTTTCTGCTCGACTCCTCGATTGATATCACGATCACGGAATGGGCGAAGATAAAATTTGCCGTACACAATATTTTCAACAAGGTCTACGTCCATCTGCGGGAATATCCCGTTCCCGGGCGCGAGATACTTACAACATTGGAGGTCAGATTATGAGAAGTATGTTTTTTCGCGGAGCGGCGGCAACAATCGTAATTTTTTCTGTTTTTGCCTGTTCGGGCCCGGATGAGTTTTTGCCGCAGGAACCCTGGCGCGACTCGTATCCCGTGCATGAACTCTGGGTAGCCGAAGACATATCGGAGGCCGTGAGCGTTGTGAACCTCGACCGCTGGCAGACAGGCATAGCTCCGCATACAGCACAGCCTTTTCTCGCGGGCAGTATACCGAATTACATAACCGTGTTTGAGGATAAGGGGTATGTCGTTAATTCGGGCGCAAATTCCATCACCGTTTTTAGTCTACGCAATCCGGAAGATTCAGGAAAGCGGTATAATGTGGCGCTCGGCGCGGGTACAAGCCCCTGGGCGGCGGCGCTGGTTCGGCAGGGAAGCGTTCTCTACGCGCTCGTGACAGGCTACGAGGATAACACGCTCTCGGTCGTCCGCATCGGAGAAACCGGCGGTTCGCTCGTGCGGAAAATTTCGCTTGCAAACGGGACGCATCCGGAGGGGATTGTCAGTACCGGAGACTCGGTCTGGATTGCGATGTGCGGGTTTGACGCCCCCACATGGGGATATAACGACGGCTATATAACCCAGGTGGATATATCCTCCGCAGATGTAACTGTCTGGCAGGAAACGGAGAGCATAGCTGTGGCGCCCAACCCGCAAACCCTTGCCTGGAACGATGCGCAGGCTGAAATTTTTGTGCTTTCCACCGGCAATTACGTGGATACCGGAAAGCTTGCTGTGTATAATGCGGCTACGCGCGAGCAAAAGCGGGACAAAGCGCTTCCGAGCGGAATGTCGGCGCTTACTTTGGACAAAAGCAATGGGCGTCTTTATATCGGCGGCGGCGTCATTCTTTGCCTGAACGCAGCCACACTCGAGGAAGTTGCGTACCAGTCTTTTCAGCAGGCAGCCGATGCGATAGCTCCATCATACGGTTGGTTTCCCAGTCTTGCTCTGGACGCCTCCGCGAAATTTCTTTTCGCTGCCGCTCCGGATTATTCTCTGGTAAATAACCGCGTTTTCGCGTTTAATCTGGAGACCGATACGCAGGCCGGTACCTTCTCGTTTGCGGGATGCCCCATATCGATTGTTTGCGCCACTATAACCAAATGAATTGTATGCAATACAGGAGACGCCTTCCGCGGAGGGCGTCTTTTTTTGCCATAGCACAATAAATTTGATCCCTTCTTCCATCCATTGTATAATAAGCGCTACAGATTTATCAATCTCGCGAGGCGGTCCGGCAATGGGAACACTCCAGAATAATTCAGCACAGGAAGTTACGCAGGTACAGAGGAAGGCGCGAATTCTTGTTTACGTGGTGAGCATTGTTGTTTTACTTGAAATCATTTTTGCCACCATTATCGCGCAATCGGCGGTGGGTGATGCGGCTGAAATCAGGCAAAAAGAAATGGCAATAGCTTTCGAAAATTACCAGAACCTGGTCATCTTTAAGCTCCTCAACAGAACGCTCACCGGCTATGCCTTCTGGGCGGATATAGGGGATGCGCTGAACGCGAAAGGGCAAATCTCGGAGTCGTTGGCGGATGATTGGTTTACCGGGAACACCGAGTTTAACGACTATGCCGCGATTCTCCACAAGGGTGAGGTGATTATTGAGGACGGTCTTGCCACGGAGGATGTAGCGGAATTTATTCAGGATCCGCGGTTTCAGAAGCTGTACGAAGCGACGTCCATGGTTCAGGGTTCCGAGACGAATCAATACATCACGCATTATAACGGCAAAACCATTTTCTTCCTGATGAGTCCCAATGCGGATAGCGGCGGCGTCCCCAACGCCGAAGGGGTGCAGATATTCGCGACTGTTTTCGACAATTCGCTGGATACCGTTGGTTCTTTTATGAACGCGCAGGTCAGTTTTGACGAGATCAAAGGAGCTTCTGAAACCTTTACGCTTCCCATTGTGGATAGTCTCGACAAAAATTCTATCCGGAATCTGTATATCGCTCCGAATATCTCGCTCAGGCCGCTCGTGTTTGTTCCCATGTTCAGTTCTCTGGGCGCGCAGTTGATTATTACGATAGCCATCCTTGTGGTATTCGTTATTTTGCTTGGAACCATCTCCAAACTCTTCAGCCAGATCAGCGTCCTCTATGACGAACTCAAAAAGAATAACGCGCGCCTTGAAGCCGAGCTGAAGCTGGCGGGCTATGTGCAAAGGGGCATACTCCCGGAAGAGGGGAGCTACCGCAGCCGGCTTCCGATTGGGCGTCTCGCTATCAAGTTCGCGCCCTCGCAGCAGGTCAGCGGCGACGTCTATGACATTGCCATGACGGAAGACGCGGAGTGGGTTATCATGATGGACCTGACCGGCCACGGTCTCCCGGCGGCGCTTCTGACCACCTTTGCCACGATGGCTTTCCGCGAAGAGGTTCTGCATTGCGCCGGCCCCGAGGAACTCTTCAAAAAAATGTCGGGTCGCCTCGGGCACTACCTCCCCGAAGGCACATTCGTCGTTGCTATATGCGCAAAATTAACCGGCGAGGTGGTCGAGTTCTCCTCCGCCGGCGGCGAGGATTGCTATTTTTTCAGGAAGCGGGAGAACAAGATGTACGCGCTCAAGTCCTCCGGAACCATGCTGGGTATTCCCGGAGGCGCCTCCGATTGGCAGAGCTATCGTTTCCAGCTCGAGTCGGGAGATCGCCTCTTGTTCTTCAGCGACGGTATCCTCGACATACCGATTGCCGAAGGCGGCAAGCTCGGCGGCGAGGCATTCCTCAATATTTGCCGGAAACACCTTGGCCAGCATCCGCAGCAGGTGGTGGATAAGGTCTTTACCGATATCGAGGCTATGGCGAAGCCCGACGCCGAGCGCGACGATGTGACGATGCTGTGTATCGGCAAGGACGAGTAAAACTTCAGGATAAACGCAAGAGAAAAAGAGCCCCGATGCTATGCAGTCGGGGCTCTTCTTATAACTCCCCCCAATAACAAAAAACAGAGGAACCGCTTTTTGATGAGGCGTCGCACATAAAATTGTCCGCAGAGGTGAAGTTTGCGGCGGAAAACCCGATATTTCACAAAAGAGGCGGGAAATCCATGCAGGCGCAAACCCAATCTGTGCGTACCACTTTCTCCGCGCGGCGAACGACCATGCAGATCAGCGGGGAAGCCGCGCATTCGCATCATGCAAGCGTGTGTGCATCGCCCGCCGCGATTCCCGATAATCCTTATCTTTCGAGCCAGCTCATCGCCTATATCGGCAACAAACGCCGCCTCTTGCCGCTGATCCATCGCGCGATAACGCTCTGCGGGGTACCTCGTCCGGGTACGCGGTCTCTGTTTGTGGATTTTTTTGCGGGCAGCGGGGCGGTGAGCCGGCTTGCCAAATTGCTCGGCTTTCATGTGATCGCGAATGACTGGGAGGAATACGCCTGGATCCTGAACGAGGCGTTTCTTGTCACCCAGCCCGGCGATCTCGAAACTCTGTTCGCGGAGAAGGGCGGCCTTGCCGAGGTACTCGCCCGTCTCAATTCGCTGGATGCTGATGTTTGCCGGAATGGATTCATCAGCCGGTATTACGCGCCGCAAAAAACAGAGGACGCCGATCCCGAACGCGAGCGGATGTTTTATACGACGGAAAACGCGCGCAGGATCGACGCGATCCGCGCCTGGATTGAATATGAGTATCCGGGAGAGATTCTGAATGAGCGGCAAGCTATGGAGAAGCGTCTTCTCCTGGGATTGCTGCTCTATGAGGCGGCGACGCACGCGAATACCTCCGGCGTGTTTAAGGCCTACCATTGCGGCTTTGGGGGGCGCGGCGGCGATGCGCTTCAGCGCATTCTGAAACCGGTGGAACTGGAGTATCCGGTATTATGCGCGGGCAGCGCGGAGGCGTACCGGGAGGATGCGGAACATTTCGCAAAACGATTCGCGGATGGGAAGCGCGGGATAGATATCGCCTATCTTGATCCGCCCTACAACCAGCATCAATACGGCTCAAATTATCATTTACTGAACACCATCGCGCGCGGCGATATGCCCAAGGTAAATGAAAAGCCGCTCGCCAAAACACGCGGGAGCGCGGACAAGGCGGGGATCCGGCGCGACTGGGTGAAAACCCATTCCCCCTTTTGCAGCCGCAGAGACGCGAGCCGGGCATTTGCGGATCTGCTCCGGGTGATTCGCGCGCGGCATATCCTGATCTCCTACAGCACGGAAGGGATGATCCCCGTTGCAGAGATGATCGCGATTCTTGGGCGGCATGGCCGGCTTGATCTGGTACTCTCGGAGTATACGCGCTATCGCGGCGGGAAGCAGGCGCTCACCAGTACAAACGCCAATGTTGAATTTGTTCTGATTGCGCATACGGAGGAGGCGAATACCGAGGCGAATACGGCAAGGGTGCTGCGCGCGATCCAGACCGCGCAGCTTGGGCTGTATCTGAAGCGCGTGGTAAGCCCGGCGGTGCTGATCGCGCGGGGGTATTGCGTGCGGGGAGCGCTCTGTATCGACGATGGGCTGGAGTTTGTCAGGACCCTTGCAAGCGGTGTAACCCTCGCTGTTACTGTAAAAAAATTCAAATGGATTGAGGCCTGCGTTTTCCGGCGGGGGCAGGAAGAATTGCAGCTCTGCGCGATGCCTGAGCCGGAATATGCCGAGGTTCTCTGCGAGATAGCGGCGATCACCTCGATAACCCGCGACGAAGAGCTGGGCGTGACCATGAGCCGCGCGCGCTATTTGCTCGCGAAGGGAAATATTCCCTCGCTTGCGGAGCCGCTTGCGGAGATACCCTATTTGCTCAAAAAATTCAACGAAAGCACAGATTATTCCGACTCGCTGAAGCGGCTGGATGAGGCGCTCGTGATCGCCCTGGAGATTGCGGATACAATGGAAGAGCGCCCATGTTCGGCGGGGCTTGCAAAAAAACACGTACTTTTCGCGCGTCGGCTGCAATTTCTGATGGATCGCAAGCTCGCGCTCCTGCCAAAGAAAAACGATCCGGATTTGTATAGTCTGCGCCGCGATCTGGACGCGCACTCCGCAAGACTTTTTCCTTGATATTGATCCGCGCACCATACTACAATACGCCGTACCTTGCGGGAACATACTGTCTGCAAAGGTGTAATCTACCGCTGTGTCTGCATTTGCGGCACAATGCGATGAGTGTGGAGGAAAACCATGAGTTCAAGGTTAATTATTATCGTTGTGTTAATAGCGGCCGCTGCTTTGTTTGTCATCCCGTGGCTTGATGGCGGAAAGATGGCTTTCGTAAGCGGTAATTTCATTTCTCTTCCGGGCTGGCTTGCCTGTATTATTCTTGTTGCCATTGGATACGCGCTGGCGCTTTTTATGGGGAAAAAAAGATAAAAGTAATATTTTGCGAGAGGGGGAACCATGCAAGCAAAAACAGTCATCCTGATTCTGCTGATAGTCTGGGCGGTATTTCTTATTATTGCGAATTCAGGACAAACAGGACTGATCTTACTTCCCGGAGTGAGTATATCTATGCCAACATTTATCTTTGGTCTTATTTTCCTGGTCATTGGCTATTTTCTGCCCGTGCTTCTCAGGAAAAAATAAAAAGCCCATGTTTACTTGATTGGCAAGAGGCATATGAGTGTAATCTCAGGGAAGCTCGGTTACCGGGCTTCCCTGTTTTGGATCACGTTTGCGGTTTTTGTGTTTTTTTTCGCCCTGCTTATGCAGGGAATGCCGATTCCGGCGATACAGATCTTTTTTTTAGTTATGGCGGTATGCGGCGCGTATCTTGCCCCGTTTCCGGCGGAGAGGTATGCAGCCGGGCGCGAGGCCATGTTTGCGCGCTTATCGCTCAGGCGGCTGCCTGTTTCGGATTGCCTGCTGATCGCGCTTGCGGCTCTGCTTCTTCTGCCCGCATTAACCATGCTTTTTGAACAGGGTATGCGGCTTATTCCCGGGTATCCTGACTACGCGCGCAATGCGGAAGCGGTCTTCCGGCGCGGTCTCGCCGAACAAGGCGTATGTACGCTTTTTTGTTCTTTGGCGGCGCTGTCGGCGATCTGCGAGGAATTCTTTTTTCGCGGGCTTTTTGCGTCAGGCTTGCGCGAGACAGGGCTTTCGCGTCCGGTGCGCATATTTTCAGGCGCGCTTTTTTTCGCGATCATGCACCTTGATCCCTGGCGGCTCCTCCCGATGTGTACACTCGGCATGATTATGATGTGGCTGGTTGAACGAAGCGGGAGTATATGGGCACCGGTTATTTATCATTGTACGAATAACGCTTCGGTTTTGGGGCTTTCACTTTTGCGCAGTACTCAGGCTGCGTCAGCGGATTCCGCCGAGGTTCAGGATTTCTTCCTGACCGGAAGTCCTGCTCCTGTATCGGTACTGTTCGCGCTTATTCCGGCGGTATTTGGGTTGTACGCGCTCCGGCGGTCAAAAGAGCGAAAATACTGAGCCTTTTTTGGATACTTCCTGATCGCGCTGATAATAATTGGTTATAAAATGCGTTACTGCCGGGCGAAGATTATCGCGGGCGGCGAGTTCATTCAGGTTCTGCCCCCAGTCCGCCTGAAAGATGGGATAGTTGCGCGCGGCTTTGTTTTCCCCCAGGCGAATCATGGCTCTGTCGAGTATACAATTTGTGCTGACCCTCAGAAAAACGACGCCCTCATCCTGGGGAATGGTAAGCATATATCCCATCAGCGCCTCGGCGTCGGAGACGCGGAAGAGCTTATAATTTTTTTCGGTATACGCGCTGTACCCCACGCTGTCGGGGTAAAATTCGGTGCGTACCGCGTATTCCGGCGGCAATGCGCAGGAGGCGAGAACCGTAAAAAGAGCGGCTATAACAAACATATCGGCGAGTAAGCCGGCGCGATTCACCATGAGTCAACAATACACAATAAAAACCGTCAAGCAGGGAAAAAACTTCAAAAATTTTCAAAAGGCTTGCGCAAAAATGCCTCGACGAGTATATTTGTACCTACAGGCGTACGCCATCAGCACGGCGGCAAAACGGATATATGATCGTCAGGGGGCAGCATGAAGGTCGAATACATTAACCCATTTGTAAACGCAACACAAAATGTGTTCAAGATGATGATGAATATCGATATTGCTGCCGGCAAGCCCTATTTGTTTGATCCGTTTGCCGGCGCGCATTCGTATGATATTTCGGGTATCATCGGTTTATCCGGCGAAACCACAGGCGCGGTTGTGCTTTCGTTTACCAAGCTCTGCGCGCTCAAGGTGGTCTCGGAATTCTCGGGCATGGAAATCAAGATTTTCGATCAAACCGTAGTCGATGCCATTGGCGAGCTGATCAATATAGTCGCCGGAAACGCAAAAAAGGATCTCAAGGATTTTAAGCTCAACATATCGCTGCCGTCGGTTGTAACCGGACATTCCCATAAGCTCAACTGGCCAACGGGCGTACCGGTAATCATGATTCCCTTCACTTCACCCATGGGCGAGTTTTCGATTGGCGTCTCGATCCGCGAGCCTGTAAAAAAATAGGTCTCCATTACGCTGATCCCTGGAGAAGATGTCCGTGTCCGAGTACGATTTTTCCGCTATCGAAAAAAAATGGCAGAACTATTGGGAAGCAAATAAGACCTTTCGGATGCGGGAAGATCCCGCCATTCCGAAAGAGCGGCGATTCTATTGCCTCGATATGTTTCCCTATCCGTCGAGCGCCGGGCTGCACATAGGGCATCCCGAGGGCTATACCGCAACCGACATTATCTGCCGCTATAAGCGTATGCGGGGATATGCCGTGCTGCATCCCATGGGCTGGGATTCCTTTGGGCTGCCCGCTGAAAATTATGCCATCAAAACAGGCACACACCCGCGAACCACCACCCTCGCCAATATTGAGGGCTTTCGCAGGCAGATCAAGGCGCTCGGTTTTTCGTATGACTGGGATCGCGAGGCGAGTACCTGCGACCCGGACTATTTTCGCTGGACGCAATGGATATTTTTGCAGCTCTATAACGCGGGGCTTGCCTACCAGGCGATTGTGCCGATCAATTTCTGCCCTTCGTGCCGCACCGGACTCGCGAACGAAGAGGTGAAGGACGGGCGATGCGAGCGCTGCCATACCGAGGTCGTGCGTAAGGACATGAAACAGTGGATGCTCCGGATCACCGCCTACGCCGACCGCCTGCTTTCTGATTTAGATCTCCTGGACTGGCCGGAGCCGATAAAGCTAATGCAGCGCAACTGGATTGGCCGCTCGGTCGGGGCCGAGGTGGATTTTGCCATCCCGGGCAGAAGCGAGGTGCTCACGGTTTTCACGACCCGCCCCGACACGCTCTTTGGCGCGACCTATATGTGCCTCTCGCCCGAGCATCCCCTTTTGGACGCCCTCGCCACGGAGGAACAGCGGGCGGCGGTGACGGCGTATGTGGAAGCCGCAAAAAACAAGAGCGATTTGGATCGTACCGATCTCGCGAAAGAAAAAACGGGCGTATTTTTGGGCAGCTACGCGATCAACCCCGTCAATAACGCGCGCATCCCTATCTGGGTCGCGGATTACGTACTCATCTCGTATGGAACCGGCGCGATCATGGCTGTTCCGGCGCACGACGAACGCGACTTTGAATTTGCGCAAAAGTTTTCGCTCCCGATTATCGAGGTGGTCAGCGCCGACGGCAAAACGCATGGCATACCCAAAGAGGCGCTCACGCCGGACGGGTACGCGGTCAATTCCGGCGAGTTTGACGGGCTCTCCACTTCGGAGTGCAAGCAAAAGATCACCGCCCGCCTCGCGTCGATGGGCAAGGGCAAAGAGGCGGTGCATTATAAGCTCCGCGACTGGGTGTTCTCGCGGCAGCGCTATTGGGGCGAACCCATCCCGCTGGTGCATTGCGAGCGCTGCGGCACGGTCGCCTTACCGGAGAGCGCGCTCCCCCTCACGCTGCCCGAGGTGGAAGCCTATACCCCGAGCGGCACAGGGGAATCTCCGCTCGCGGCGATGCGCGACTGGGTTGCGGCCGTTTGCCCTCAGTGCGGCGGGTCTGCCCGGCGCGAAACCGACACCATGCCCCAATGGGCGGGTTCCTGCTGGTACTACATCCGGTTCCTCGACGCGCATAATACCGCGGTATTCGCTTCGCCGGAGAGGATTGCGTACTGGCTGCCCGTGGATCTCTATATCGGCGGGGCGGAACACGCGGTGCTGCACCTGCTCTACGCGCGGTTCTGGCATAAGTTCCTTTTCGACAAGGGATTTGTGCAGAGCCCAGAGCCCTTCATGCGGCTTGTGAATCAGGGGCTCATCATGGGCGAGGACGGGCAAAAGATGTCCAAGTCGCTCGGGAATGTGGTCAACCCCGACGAGGTGATCGCGCAGCACGGCGCCGACACCCTGCGCCTTTATGAAATGTTTCTGGGGCCGCTCGAAATGTCCAAGCCCTGGAATATGAGCGGCATCATGGGTGTGCGCCGTTTTCTGGAGCGCGCGCTCAGGTTGTTCGATAAGCCGATTGCCGATGGCGCGGCACACGGGAATGTGGAAGAACCCGAGGATCACGCGCGATTGCGGCACAGGACGATTCGGAAGGTTACGGAAGATATCGAGAATCTCAGTTTCAATACCGCGATCAGCGCGTTGATGGTTTTTGTCACCGAGCTGACCAGGCGCGATACGTTTATGCGCGCCGATGCCGAGGCGCTTGCCCTCCTGCTCTCGCCGTTTGCGCCGCATCTCGGCGAGGAACTCTGGGCGCTCGCGGGGCACGATACAACGCTCGCTTACGAGAAATGGCCTGAGTTCAACCCGGCGCTGACGGTTCAGGATACCGTGGAAGTGGTGTTCCAGGTGAACGGCAAGGTGCGCGATAAGGCGCTCTTTGCGCGCAATTCCGAAGCAGCCATTCTCGAGGCCGCCGCGCGCAGAAGCGAACGGGTTGCGCCCTGGATCGCGGGCAGGGAAATCGTGAAAATAATCTGCGTACCGGACAAACTCGTGAATATTGTGGTAAGAGGCTAGAACAGGAGGTTCTGTCCCGCGCGAAGCGTGCAAGGCAAGCGCGTACAAGGATGTACGCTTTTGCGAAGGGGAAGAACAGGAGCCGCGAAAAAGACAAAAGTATTTGGCCACGAAATTCACGAAAAAAGGCTCGAATAAAACCCTAAAAAGACAAAAACAAATGACTGGGGTAAATACAACAACAAAAAAGCAAAACAATGATTGGGGTGAATACAAAACCAAAATACGGCTCTCCCGCCTTGGTCTTGGCTTTTAACCTCGAACTCTTTTTAAGTCTTTATTCGATCTTTTATTCGCGTGATTTGTGGCAAAAAAATTTTTTTTGTTTTTCACGGCTCCTATCGCGGGCAGAGCCAGGGATATTTGGAGAGATATTCCAGAATATATTCCCGGATCGCTTCGTCGAGCGGCGTGAAGGGTTCGGCATAGCCCGCGCGCCGGAGTTTCGTAATATCCGCCTCCGTAAAATACTGGTAGCGCTCCCGCAAATCGGGCGGCATATCGGCGTATTGTATCCCGCCGGAAATATTCATGGCGCGCATGACCGCGCGCAGGAGATCGTTAAAGCCGGAGGCCTTCCCGCTGCCCACGTTGTATATGCCGCAGAGATTTTTGTTCTCCAGAAAAAAGAGGATCACCTTAACCGCATCCTTCACCCAAAGGAAGTCGCGTTTTTGCTCGCCGTCCGCAATATCGGGACGGTGCGACCGGAAAAGCCGGAATTCCTGTCCCGCGAGAAGCGCCTGGTACGCCTTATGCACAACGCTGCGCATCTCGCCCTTGTGGTATTCGTTTGGGCCAAAAACATTGAAAAATTTAAGGCCAACCATACGTTTATCCCAGCCCTGCCGGAGTGCCGAGAGATCAAAGGCGTGCTTGGAATAGCCATAGATGTTTAATGGGCGCAGACGCTCTGTGGCTGCGTCGTCATCGCCCCACCCCTGTTCGCCGTTGCCATAGGTGGCCGCGCTTGAGGCGTAGATAAACCGGATATTGTGTCTGACACAATATTCCGCGAGCGCGCGGGTGTATGCGTAATTATTTTGCATGAGATAATCGGCATTGGTTTCGGTGGTCGAGCTGCACGCGCCCATGTGGATGCAAGCCTCAATTCTCGCGCTCTTCCACTTACCGCGCGCAAGTTCCTCAGGAAAGCGATCCGCCGGAATAAAATCGTGATAGCGAAGATCAACCAGATTCTTCCACTTTTCGCTCTGCCCGCGCGCTGCAAGGCGGTCAACGATAAGGATATCGCGGCGTCCCCGGGTATTGAGTCCCCACACCACCGCGCTTCCGATAAACCCCGCGCCTCCGGTAACAATGATCATCGCAATCTCCGATTCAAAAGAGGGTATTCCGGACGCCTATAAAAAAAGCTGCCCCTGTTTGAGGCAGCTTTCAAAGCACCTTGAAGAAATACTATTCAGCAAGGTCAGCTTTTTTTGCGGTCAAGGCAGCGCCAAAATCCTGGGCTACGGCTGCCATTCCGGTAGCAGCTGTGGTGAGATCCCCGGAAAGGGCCGCAGAAAAATCGACTTTCCCTGTATACTTCTTCTGAAGCTCTTCAGTTTTGGTCTGGAAATCAGCGTTGAACTCCTGAATCCGTACTTCAATCGCGTCCAGAGCCTCTTTGCTCTCTGCTCCATCAAGCGAAGCATTCAAACCGTTGTAAAAATCAATGCCATCATTGTACAGAGAGATAGCTTCTTTCTGGTATTCCTTCGCCGCATTGCCGCACCCGGCAACAGCGCCCAGCACAAGGGCAAGAACCAGCGCAAAACCAAGCATTTTCTTCATAATGAATCTCCTTAATTAATTTGGATTATTTGAATAAGCACAGCATGGCTATAAATCTAAGAATTTTGTGCAAAAAAGCAAATAAATGTTGAAAACTTTATGCGCTCGCCTCTTGCCTTAGCTGCTTGTAAGCCATTTGGTTATGCGGTGCAAAAAAGAGAGGGAGCGGGCCGGCTTTTGCCGTGAAACAGCTTTGTTGCCCATGTCTTCGCGGCAGAGCATATGCCCCTCTTGCAGAATGGGCAGCGCCGCGAGATATGCGGCATGCAGGGTTTCCGCCTCGCTCGCTCGCGAACACACAAGAGAGCAGACACGCCCGTCGGGGTCATTCCGGGGATAGCGCGCGATACGCATATTCCAGGGTGTTTCCGGCAGCGCATTTTCCGTGGTTTGCCCGTCTGCAGCACAGCAAGTGTGATCGGCGCGGAACACTATACTTATAGCGTTTCGGCCTGTGGGCTGTATATCCTCCATCGCAAGTTCGTCTTTACTTGCGGCGAGGGCGAGTTTTGCCGTGCCGTGGCCGAAGGAAAGAAGATTCACCTCGCACTCGGGCGCTTTCAATCCCAGGCTGAAACTGCGCAGCATAAGATAGCCTGTTTCACTCTCCCATAGCCGGAGACTCACAAAGCCGCGATGGATGATGCCTTCCCGCCGGAACACTGCCTGGATTCTTTTGCAAAAGAGCCGATGTACTCTTTCCGGCAGACCCGAGTCGCCGGTATAGGCGGGGGAATATGCGCCCACACCGGCGGTCATACGTCCCTGGTTTCCGTTTTCAGCGCGCAGCGCGAGATCAGCCGCCCCGAGAATGCGCATACCAAACTTATCGGCGATACCTGTCAGAGCCAGCTCGCGCCCCTGATCGGGTATCGCCACCGGAGGCAGGCACACAACCCGTGCCTGCGCGAGCAGGGTGCGGAAATATGCCTCTTCATGCGCGATTTTTACAGAGCGGATCCCGAAACCCACGGCAGGTATACCGGTCTCGGCAAGAGTTTCCCCAAGTCGCATGAGTTCCTCATTGGCTTCCGCGACTATGGCAAGCGGGATCTCGCTGCGGCGGGCGAAATCAATGAGATCATTTTCATTTCCGGTTGAACAAGCGCCAAACCGCGCTTTACCCTGGACAGGCAGTGAAGCTGTCAGGCAGTCGATATCCTCGGCTGACGCCCGGTACAGCCAGACAAATTCTGTGTCCTCGTTTATGATCAGCGCGCTCGCGAGGGCAAGCGCTTCCGGTCCTCCGCCGAAAACCAGGATCGAGGAAAATGTATCCGGGCGGGGAACGCGAATGTGGGCAAATGCCTTTTCGAGCCGGTTTACCCCTTTGTCAAAATTATCAAGCTGGGTATGCAGAAAAGATATCCGCAGACTGCTTTCCACAGTGATGCGGCGCAGGTTTTCCGCGATTTCTTTTAAGTCCTTCAGGGAACGTTCTACTGTGTCATACCGCGTAATCAGCGAACTGCGAAGATCGTCGATATCTTTTTGGATCATTTCAGGGAGTTTGGCAGTCGCTTCGGGATTGGGATCATAGTCTCCCTCGCTGAATTGCCGGAGAACGCGGTGGAGCGCGTCTGTCGGACCGCGAAGTTTTTTTGAGAAGAGGAGCGACCGAATGAGCAGAATCACAAGCGCGGAGAGAATGGCGACAGTTAAAATTCCGCCGCCGCTCATAAGCACAAAACTGGCAAAGTTATCAAAGCCGAATGTTCGCTTTAATACGCGCGGATCCTCAAGAGCATGTAAAAGGATATACAACAATATCAGAAGACCCGCCAGGGTGAAGAAACTGATCGAGATAAGTTTACGAATGAGATTTTTATCGGGGGTGCGCTGCAAGAGGAGCCTTCCGGTACGGATGATGCCCGCCTTATGAAGCGCGGGCTGCGTTCGTGGTTGAATGGATTATCCAGGGGAGCTGAATTGCCTTGCGTCCCGCATACGGAAGGATACAGAGGCGAAACCGGACAAAAGCCCCCTCTGTATATGCGTACCCGCGCGCGTTTTTTCCCCGGTACCCGCAGGCTGCCCTTTCGGGTATCAGGAAGAGCAGGGTAAAAAATACAATCGCCGCCCGCTGCATACACCCCCCTGAAATAATAATGCGCTTCTGACTAATAGTAGCTACAATAGCCTTGCGCTATCAAGCCTTATTACACTTGCAGCAGGAAAATGTGCGCGTTTGAGGAAATCATGGAAGAGTGTTTTACGGTATCCAAAAAATCATTGGCCGCTGCCCTGGGGTTTGCGCGCTTTGCCGTTCTGGGGAGCGTTTTATGTATTCTGCTTGCGGTTTTCAGTCTCCGGAGTATCGGTTCCGGTTTTGTCATTTGTTCGCTTTTGGCACTGTATTTTCTGGGGATGCTCATCTGGCAGTGGCGGCAGTATCGCCTGCTCTCTCGCGCGGCGATCATGCTTGACGCCGATGGCCTCCTGGTGAGTTATGGCGGGAAAGAGGTGCTATACACGGGCGAGGAACTCTGCCTGGATCAGGGCTGTCTGCCGCGAGTCCTCGGCTTTGGGAAAAAGATGCAGGTATGCCGCGCTTTTCTTGTCTGCGGGCACGAATTGTTTGTGGACGCGGAAACCCGCAGCCGCATGAATCGCGCGGATGCGCCGGTGCTGGGCGGGCGCGCCATTCCGCTCGATGCGGATACCTATACGCGCCTTCTCAAGAGTCTGGAGCGGCATGGCTGGAACCGCCCCTGTCGCGAGGGCGTGTCGGATGCGGCACCCAAACCCCCTTTGCGTTTCGCCTGGCTTGGAACAGGGCTGCTCGCGCTTCTTGCCTCATTTTTTCTCAAGGATGCGCAGTTTTCCGTCGTCTTTCTTCTGGTTGGGATTGGCGGCGTTGGGCTTTTTTTGAATACGCTGTATACAAAAAAATTACGCGAACCCCTCGTGTGCGTCCGAAAGCCTCCGTCAGCAGGCGAGAATGAAGCGGGGGATTAGGCAAAGCTGAAAATTTGCCCTTGTTAAGCCCGGCGTACTAGCTTCAAAGTGTCGTCTCGCGGCGGCAGGGGATCGCGGCAGGATAATTTCGCCGAGGAAAGTCCGGACTCCAGGGAACAAGAGTACGCCGGGTAATACCCGGGCGGGTACGTGTACCCGACGGAAAGCGCAACAGAAAGCAAACCGCCTTATTTCTCCCTAAGAAATGGGTAAGGGTGAAAGGGTGGGGTAAGAGCCCACCGCGGTTTTGGCAACAAAACCGGCACGGCAAGCCCCGTATGGAGCAAGTTCAAGCAGTGAACCGGGTTCCCGAATGGTTCACGGGTAGAGCGCAATCAGCGTTTGGGGAAACCCGGCGCGCAGACAGATGATCCCCCCAGACAGAATCCGGCTTATAGTCTCCGCGAGACGACGCTTATACCCGCGCGCTCTGAAAAGCGATGCTGATGGAAAATGGACCGAATTCTGTTTTGAGCGTTAAAACAATGGTTCTGAGTTCCGGATGGATAAGCTCAATGCCCTGTCCCAGATAGAACACAGGCGCGGAGATGCCGCAGTGGATCCCGTTTTCCGCAAGCAGAGTCACCGCGTGCGCGGCGATCTGGTTGCCGAGTTCAAGCAGGGCGGAGTGGAGAAGCTGGCGAAAATTCGCCGCATCGAGCATACCGGGATCAAGCTGCTTCTCGATCATGGCCCGCGAGAGGCGCACCGCCACCCCTTTTGAAAATTCATAGACAATTTTTCCCTCAAGCTGCCCGTGAACGTCCAGGGTCAGCCCCATGCCCGCAGGCGTAAACTTTCCCTGCTGCACCGTAACCGTATCCTTCGCTATCGAAAGCCCGGTATTGGCGCGCACGATTTTGACGGCGGATACAATAAAGGGGTTTATGGCGCGCGCGCTTGTACTCAAATGAGTATCGCGGGCAGCAGGCGCATTTGAGCCGGATTTTTGCATGGCGGTTTCCATCGCGGAGTGCTCAGTGCTTCTATACTGGTTTATCGGCAAAAATCCGCTTCGCAAGAAGCTGTTCTTTTGGACTCTGGACGGGGGCAGCGTATATTTGCGGGTATATCGCGCGTTCGGAGAATGAAAAAATGTCAATGCGGATAGAGCTTGCGGGGCAGGAAAAAATTCATGCGTACCGAAAGAGCGCCTTCGCGAGCGGACGGCTCCCGCCCGCGATTTTGCTTGTGGGTGCGCCTGTCTCCGGCAAGGCGAGTCTTGCCCTGGAATTCGCGAAGCAGCACCTCTGCGAATGTGGTACGCAATTCCCCGATGAACCGCCCCTCGCTCCCTGCGGCGAATGTTTTGCCTGCCGCGAAACCGCGAAGCTCAGGTATCCCGATTTTATAATGTTTTCCGCGCGCGAATTGGCACCGGCCTGCCGCGCCCTGGAAGCGATCATGGGGAGCGCGCGCGTCCGGCCGCTTCTGTTTGAGACGGAATTTCTCGCGCGGCGCGTTGTGCAGCATCTCCGCAGCGGTTTTTTCAAACTGAAGGACGTTTCCGCGAAAGAGGCGGAGAGCATTGGCGAAAAGATCGCGGCTCTGGAAACACTTACCCCTGATATCGCCCCCGAATCGCTTACGCTCGCCGACGAAGAAAATATCCGCGAGCGTCTGGCCGAGGCGATAAACACCATATCGGAACTGGACGCGCTCTCGCAGCACGCCGTTTTGCCTATCGCCGGGATTCAGGAGATAATCCGGCTTCTTGCGCGGCGGCCGCTTTTGGGGCATCGACGGGTTGTATTCATTGAAGAGATCGAAAAATTCCGGTCGGAGGGCGCGAACGCCTTTTTGAAAACCCTTGAAGAACCGCCGCCCGATACCCTTATTCTGATGACCGCTTCCAATATTGAGGCTGTGCTGCCCACTATCCGGTCGCGCTCCGCGATCCTTCCCGTTACGCATTTTACAAAGGCGGATATTCGCAGTATCGCCTTTACATATTACGGCCTGCCGGAGGAGGACGAACCGCTCGGATATACCGGGCGCGATCTCTACGCATATCTCGAATCGGCGGGCGATACCGCGCGCATCCTGCGAAACGATTTGCAGCGGTTTTTGGATCTGATCCAAACAGCGGATCGTGATCCCGCCTGCTTTGAGTTTGCGCATGACATGGACAAGCGCAAGGCCGCGCCCGCTTTTTTGTTTGCGCTCTCCGAACGCATAGCGGAGACGATCACCGCGCGGGCTCTCGATCAAAAAAACGCCCAGTCTGATCTTTTGGCGCATTACCGCGGGATTTTTCTGCGGCGTATGCTCCGCGAGATACGCACCCTCGCGCGCGGCATACGAAAAAATAATTTCTCCGCCGCTCAGGGAATAATCGCCATCATGCAGGCTTTCTGGCTGGAGGGCGCGATGCCGTAATTTTTGCGCTATGGCGGAATTTTCTTTTTTTGGGGAGCAGCAGCGACATCCTGTCGCTGCCAAAAAAATTTGCTCTTGCATAGAAAAATTTGTGCGGTACGGAGCAGTGTGTTATAATGATACACTGGTTAGGATCGCCTGCTCGGATTTGCCGATGGGCGTTTCGGGATACATAAGGAATGGTATCATGCCTCCCAGGCTCTTAATTCTGGACGATGAACAGACCGTTCGCTCCAAGGCGGGGGATTTTTTCCGCGCGGACGGCTATGCGGTCAATCTGGCCGAAACTGCGGATGAGGGGCTGCGCATTCTGCACGGCGGAGAGATCGATCTCATTGTCGTTGATTTGAGCCCCGGCAAAAGCGGTCAGAATATGATCGACGAGATACTCCGCGATTACAGCGGCATACCGATCATCATTCTGGCCGATCCGCAGTGCGTGGAAGACGCGATTGCCTGTATGCGCAAGGGTGCCTACGAGTACCGCGCGAAGCCGGTTGATCTGAAGGAACTCGCGCTTCTTGTGCAGCGCGCGCTTTCGGTGCGCGCCCTCGAAAAGGAAAATGCGAGCCTGCACATTCAGCTTCAGGATCGTTTTGGTCTGACCAATATTATCGGGCGAAGTCCCGAGATGGAGCATATTTTTGACAAGGTGCGGACAGTCGCGCCCACCAAGGCGAATGTACTTATCACGGGCGAATCCGGAACCGGCAAGGAACTTATCGCAAACGCGATCCATCTGCTGTCGGAGCGCGCGCGCTTTCCGTTTGTGAAGGTGCATTGCTCCGCGCTTGCCTCCGGTGTGCTGGAGAGTGAACTCTTCGGACACGAGAAGGGGGCGTTTACCGGCGCGAGCCGGCTGCATCGCGGGCGCTTTGAGCTGGCGAATCGCGGGACCATTTTTCTCGATGAAATTGGTGATATTGACGCTTCATTGCAGGTAAAGCTCCTGCGCGTACTCCAGGAGCGATCCTTTGAGCGCGTAGGCGGGGAGGAAACCATATCGGTCGATGTTCGTCTGGTGACGGCGACCAACCGGGATCTCTTTCAGATGGTCGAAAAAGGGCTCTTTCGCGACGATCTGTACTATCGCCTTAACGTAGTGCTTATCCATACGCCGCCATTGCGGGAGCGCAAGGGGGACATTCCGCTGCTCGTGAATTCCTTTTTGCGCGAGTATTGCCGTGAAAACGGCATGATCGAAAAAAAGATCGATCAGCGCACCATGGCTGCGCTGGAGCAATACAGGTGGTCGGGCAATGTGCGGGAGATGAAAAACCTGGTGGAGAATCTTGTTGTGATGAGCAAGGGGCCGATAATTCAATATTCCGACCTCCCGGATTATATTCGCGAGGAAAAAAAGTCCGATACGATTGTGCTGGCCGCCGGAAAAACCCTGGATGAGTACGAGCGCGAATTGATCCTCGCCACGCTGCATTGGACGGGCGGCAATAAGTCCCGCGCGGCCTCGGTACTCGGGATTGGGCGCAAAACGCTCCACCGAAAGCTCGAAGAATACGGGCAAACTGTATCATAATGATACATTATCGCATTGATTCCGGAGTGGTGGATCATTGTGACACATTGGGTAGGTAATTTCGGAGCACATTGATCAGCACAGGAATAAGCATAATATACATGAATCTTGTAACTTATTGTGCAGCATAGAGTTAAATTCATTTTTGTTTTTTACCATGACAGGCGTAATCTGGCATACATAATGCATATAATAAGTGAGACCTAATCGGATGGGATAAGTGAAGGAGTTTGAAAAATGGACGCTATGCTGGATAATGGTTTGGATAAGGTAAGCTCGTACATCAAAGAAAGCAACCGCGATGAATTTTCTTCGGGGCCGCTCTCGATTTATCTGAACGAGATCGACAAGATACCGCTTCTGACACGCGAGCAGGAAGTCAATCTTGCCAAGCGGATGGCCGCCGGGGATTTGCGTGCCAAAGAACTTCTCATCAAGTCGAACCTGCGTTTTGTGGTCAATATCGCGAAAAAATACCGCAATAACGGTTTGCCGCTTATTGACCTCATCAACGAGGGAAATCTTGGTCTGATCATTGCCGCCGAGCGCTTTGATTATACCAAGGGGTATCACTTTATCTCGTACGCGGTATGGTGGATCCGGCAGTCCATATTGAAGGCGCTCTCGGAAAAAGCGCGCCTTATCCGGCTGCCACTGAACCGCGCCAACGAACTCCTGCAGATCGAAAAGGTGAAGCGTGAATTTTCCCAGCGGAACGGGGATAATCCCTCGGCGGTGGAGATCGCGGAACTGCTCGATATGAAAAAGAACGACGTGAAGGATATCCTGAACGCCTCGAAGCAGTATGTCTCCATCGAGTCCCCGCTGGGATCAAGTGACCGCGACGGCAAGCTCTCCGATCTGATTGAGGACGCGAATGGCCGCGAACCCGAGCAGGATCTGATCCAAAGAGATCTGAAAGACACGATTCGTAAAACCCTGGAGACTCTCTCCGAGAACGAGCGCGAGGTTATCAAGTACCGCTTCGGGCTTGAGGGTGTGCGCCCGATGTCGCTGAAGGAGTTGGGCAAGATGTTTGGTTTAACCAAGGAACGCATCCGCCAGATCGAGAAAAAGGCGATCAAGCGGCTGAAGCATCCCTCCAGGCGGCACAGGCTTGAGGATTACGTAAGCGGCTGAAGCTCTTTCCCTCGCTGCCATGACGGCGTCTGTTTTTAGCCGGAGCAGCGAGGGAAAACATATCTCTGCGTATCAGTCCGCAACCTCCGTTACATTGCTTTGCACATATTTATCAAATTCTTCCGGGGACATTTTTCCGTTGTACATTTCCCAGAGCGACGTCTTCAGTTCGTCCATGTTCGCAAATTTGGCGCCATCGATTTTATATTTTGGCATAACGCGCCTCCTTGAAGTGGATCAGCTTTATTGTAGCGCCTGAAGGGCAGACTGTCAAAAGAATTTCAGGATCGCGCGGAGGTCTATATCCCAAATTCAAGACGTTCCGCGAGAAATGCGGGAAGCCCCGCTTCAAGAATTTTGCGCTGCGCTATCCCTATCTCGTAAGAAACGGCGAAGAATTGCAGGAAGGAGTCCTGCGTATCCAGCACCGCAAACCAGGCCTTTGGAGAACGGTTGCGCGCCTGGCCGGTTGAGCCGGGATTTGCGAGGAAGGGTTTTTCCGGATCGACAAGAATATGAGTTGCGGTATGCATATTCCGGAACAGACCCGGCTCCTGTATAAAACAGGGAATATGTGTGTGTCCAAAAAAGCCGCCCAAAGTATTTGGATATTGCTCCATGAAACGAATGTTGGCCTGCGCTTCTTCACGCGAGGTGATATAGGCATTCGTGTATATCAGCGAAGAGTGAAAAACATGGAGCCTGTGCCGCTTTTGTTCAACCGGTAACGCCGCGAGCCAGGCCAGGCTTTCCTCGTTGAGCTGCCTGCGCGTCCAGTCGGCGGCGATGTGCGCATTGAGCGTGAAGTTGTCAGGAGTGTGCGGGAGCGTGGCCGCGATATCGTGATTACCCTGCACGACAAGCGAACAATTTTGCCGGATAAGCTGCAGACAGGCAAGCGGATCCGCGCCGTACCCGACAATATCGCCGATACACCAGATC
The DNA here is from genome assembly GCA_031283155.1 of Spirochaetota bacterium. Classification (GTDB taxonomy): domain Bacteria; phylum Spirochaetota; class JAGLSM01; order JAGLSM01; family JAKPMW01; genus JAKPMW01. The sequence goes on from JAITCI010000076.1 coordinate 34,906, forward strand.
TCGTCTACCCGGCTGGAATCGATCTTTCGCAGCACGGCAAGAAGCGCTTCAAGATTGGCGTGGACGTCCGCGAGGAGGGCGATGCGCATACTAGATCCAATACCAGGGATTTACAATATACGAGTCCGCCGGAAGCTGCATCAGGAGCAGGAAACAGAGAGTTGCGGCAGCGAGGATCGCGCACAGCCATATAAGGCGCGTGTGTAACACATACAGGCGATCAGGATTTTTGCACACATTCATCGCGTACCCGGCAAGGGAGAGGATAGCCAGAAACACGCCTGTGACCAAGCCCATACGCGCAACCCAGGCCAGGGCTGAAATCAGGGAGTGCGTCCCGGTGCCGTCGATACTCTCCAGCAGGGCAAAAAGTCCGATACCGCAGGCAAGAAAGCCGGTGGTCCACTTGCCGAGCCTGTTCGACGGCGGGATGATTTTTGTTTTGCGTATGAGGAAGATTCCGGCTATCGCGATGACGAGATCCTTGGCCGCGATGATGGCGAAAAACAGAAGCGAGATGCGCGCGGATATGAGCAGCGCGAGGACGGCGGCGGCAAGGCAGAGCTTATCGCCCAGGGGATCGAGGATCAAGCCAAGCTGTGTACTCTGATTCAGCCGTCTGGCCAGAGCGCCGTCCAGAAAATCGCTTATTATAACGACAGCGACAAGAAGTATCAGCAGCAGAAACGAAAGTTCTGTTTGCGAGAGGAGGTAAAACGCAAACGGCGCAAGGAAAACGCGCGCAAGAGAAAGTAAATTAGGTATAAGAAAAATATCCTTTGCGGACATTTGTTTGCTCCCGTGTTCCGGCTGCGAATACCATCATACCATAAAGGAAGCAAAAAAAATCCGGAAAAAACCGTCCAGGCAGTTTTTTCCGGATCACCAATCAGGAACAAAGCGGTTGGATAGTCCGCTTTGCACGGTAAAAAAGACCTGATGACGACCGCCGATCAAAGGGAGGGAAATCAGCGCCCGCCGTTATATTGAGTATCGTCGGCTCGTTTTGGAAACTTGAGAGTCCTTCGCGCATTTATTTTTGTTAGTTTTGCAGAGCTTAAGCCAAAAGAGGACAGAATAATGCGCATAACAGACTTTCACACCCACGCCTTCTCCGGCAAGGTATATGAGCGCGCAATGGAAAGGCTCACCGAGGGTTCGGGCATTCCGCCCTTTCATAACGGATCGCTCGCGGGGCTCCTTGCCTCAATGGACGCGGCGGGGATCAGCCGCTCCGTGATGCTCTCCATTGCCACGAAACCAGAGCAATTCGACGTTATACGCGCGTGGTGCCGCGAGGCGGCCAGCGAGCGCATCGTACCCTTCGCTTCGGTTATGCCCCAGCACGAGAGCGCCGCGCGCGGGGTGCGGCAGATCGCCGCCGATGGAATATTGGGTATTAAGATTCATCCCTGCTATCAGGGCTTTGTGCTGGACGCGCCCGAATTGGATCCCTTTTACGGCGCGGTGGCGGATACGGGGCTCATTTTGCTTGCGCATACCGGCTACGACATCGCCTATCCCGCGCGGGAGCAGAATGCCACGCCCGAACGTACCGCGCGCGTTTTTGAGCGCTTTCCGGGCATACGCATGATCGCGGCGCATTTTGGCGGCTGGGAGGACTGGGAGGACGTGAAGCGCCACCTCCTGGGACGTCCCGTTTGGCTGGAGACATCATTTCTTGTGTGCCGCCGCGACGCCGAATATTCGCGCGAAATGTTTCTCTCGCACGATCCTGATTATCTCCTCTTTGGGACGGATTCGCCCTGGGTGGGACAAAAGGAGGAACTTGCGCGGCTCCGCACCCTCGGGCTTCCCGACGAACTTATGACCAAACTGCTGGATACGAATGCCGCGCGGTTATTGGGACGGTGACAAAGCGGGGTCGCGGAAGGTCAGCGGCGCTGGGCTGCGCCCGCCGGGTACACTGAGGATGTGTGCGCCCCGCAACACGGCGAAGTGTCCTGTGGGTAATGTTGCGTTTTTGGGCTGCGAGTTGACAGGACGTCAGCGCGCGGTAGGATAAGGAAAAATATTGATGTGGAGTTTGTCAAAAGGACAAACAAAAACAGAAGGAGATAATGCCATGAAAGTGCCTCAATACCTTGAACTGTTTAATCCCGTGTTGCTGGCTTTACACGCTTTAGGTGGAAGCGGCTCAGTTGAAGAGATATATAGCAAGGTTATTGAACAGCAAAATTATTCTGCTGATGTTGTAAATGCTACTCGAGGGAACAGGCAAACGGCTCTGGAATACAATCTTGCATGGGCAAGAACATATCTGAAAAACTATGGACTCATAGAAAATACCGCCAGAGGAATTTGGAGTATTGCGAGTGGAAAACTTGGTATTACAGAAGTAGACGCAAAAGCAGTCGTAAATTATGTCCTATCGATGCCGAAAAAAATAAAAGATAGTTCTGCTGAGGATATTCCTATTAATGAAAGTATAAAGTGGCAGGAAGAATTATTGGAAATTTTACTAAGCATATCGCCGGAAGCCTTTGAGCGGCTCACGCAAAGAATATTGCGCGAATCGGGTTTTTCACAAGTAGAGGTGACGGGCAAAACTGGCGATGGCGGAATAGACGGGAGAGGACTATTTAAGGTAGCAAAGCTCATTAGTTTTAGGGTGTTTTTCCAATGTAAGAGATGGCAGAAATCGGTGTCAGCCAGCGATATACGTGATTTTCGTGGGGCTTTGCAGGGAAGAGCCGACAAAGGGTTATTTGTCACAACAGGGAATTTCACACGAGATGCAATGAAGGAGGCTTCCCGCGATGGTGCTCCGCCGATAGATCTGATCGATGGCGAGATGCTGACAGACATAATCAAAGAGCTGAATCTCGGGTTACTTATCGAGATAGAACAAGTCGAAAAAATTACAATAAATAAAAATTGGTTTTTGCAAATATAAAGGAAATTGTAATTCAGGAGGAATCATTATGAGCATCGCGAATATGTTTGAAGAGAAATCAAAGGGGATTGAATACGCGCCGCACAAGAAATTCAAAGGGGTATATCTGAAACACCTTGTCACAGGCGCAATGACGGATAACCGGATAAGCTGCCATTTGGTTAAGGTTGATCCGTTTTGTGTGCTTGAAGCGCATACTCATCCCGAGCAGATTGAGATTCATGAGGTCATCGATGGCGATGGCGTTTGCACAATCGCGGATAAAAAATTGCAGTATACGCCCGGAGTTGTTGAAGCTGTTCCGCAGGGCGTTACGCACGAGGTAGTAGCGGGAAAAGACGGCATATATATTCTGGCGAAATTTGTCCCTGCGCTTCTCTAGCCCGAGCTGCTTCCGAAGTAGGAGTACGTATTTCGGAACGGATGTCGCAAGCAAGCGCTGGGCTAGAACAGGAGGTTTTGACCCGCGCGAAGCGTACAAGGTAAGCGCGTACAAGGCGAAGTACCCGTAGGGTAAAATACGCTCTTTCCCTCGCTTTTGGCCATCCTTGGCCGCAAGGGACGCTCCCATCCAGGTCGCAGGCGAGGGCTAACACACCTTTGCTGTGCCGCAGCAGGGCATAGGATGGCGAAAGCGCTGTATTACCCCGAAGGGCGAAATTTCCGTGTCCCAGAGCTGCGGTTAAGCGCGCTACCCCGCGCCGGTCGCAACATCCTGTTGCGCGCGGGGCGCAAACATCGTGTTTGCGGCGGCTGAACAAAATTCGTTATAAACAGCCGCAGCAATCACTCTGTATGCGTTCCATGTTCCCAAAAAAATATACAACTGCGTTATACTTTTACCCGCGATCAAAGAACGGACTCTTGCCGCTGGCCGAGAGCGGGATCGCGTAGGCCACTTTGATTTCGGGCGTAAAGAAGCCGCACTGTATCGCGGCAATGGCGGCAGAATACATGATGCGATTATCTACGCGCAGATCCGCCGCGATGCTGACCGCCGAACCCACCGCGATACCGAGATCGCTGATCGCGAAAACGCACACCCCGCCGGGTCCCTGTCCGAGGCTCTCGCAATTTGGGTAGCCGCAGAGCGAGCATAATTTGAGTTTGCGCGGGCGTGTGCCTGTGCCAATCAGGAGTACCACGGGCGCTGCGCGGACGTTTTCGCTGTCGCGCGTAAATCCGGCCAGCCCCCTGCTCTGCCCAATCTGCGCCATGGTATCGGCAAGGCGCGTTTTCTCGTCTCCGGTTACGATCAGGATCTCGAGCTGATCGTCGCCGCGTCCTTTCGGCGCGGTGCGGGCGGCCTGCGCCATTTGCTTTGCCGCGCACACAAGACTCTCTTCGCGGATTGCGGTTTCATTTGTCAGCATATTTCACCTCGCTTAAGTAATGATCTCCCTGCTCTCTGTATACCTGCTTGTCTCCCGCCGCGCGCGTACCTAAATTTTCGCGGAGGCATCATATAAATATAGATAAAGGCAACAGAGTATGTTCAAGCCGGTTCCGTCCGACGTTTCGTTTCCCAAACTCGAAGAAGAGATACTCGCTTTTTGGCGGGAGCGTCAGACCTTTGAGAAATCCCTCGCCCTGCGCGCGGGATCACCCCCGAGCTCATCGCCATCCGTGGCGGCTCGGGGCGCGAACCTCCTGTTCGCAGGAGAATACGTCTTTTACGACGGCCCGCCCTTTGCCACGGGGCTGCCGCACTACGGGCATCTCTTGCCGGGCACGGTAAAGGATATCATTCCGCGGTATCAAACCATGAAGGGGCGCTACGTTCCGCGCCGCTTTGGCTGGGATACGCACGGGCTTCCCGTTGAAAACGAGATCGAGAAAAAGCTGAACCTGCATACCAAACGCGACATCGAAAATTACGGTATCGCGCGGTTTAATGAGGAATGTCAGAGCATCGTGCTGCGCTATGTGCGGGAGTGGGAAAAAACGGTGGAGCGTTCGGGGCGCTGGGTGGATTTCAAAAACGCCTACCGCACCATGGAACTCGGGTATATGGAAAGCATCCTCTGGGTTTTCCGCCAGCTCTGGGACAAGGGGCTGATCTACCGCGGATTCAAGATTCTCCCGTACTGCCCGCGCTGCGCGACGCCGCTCTCCAATTTTGAGACGAACCAGGGGTATCGCGAGGTCGCGGATCCCGCGATCACCGTGCGCTTTGCGCTGCAGGATGAGGACGCGAGCATCCTTGCCTGGACAACCACGCCCTGGACGCTGCCCTCCAATATGGGGCTTGCGGTGGGCGAGGTGATTACCTACGCGCTGGTCGAGGATGCGGATGGCCGCTTTATCCTGGCGCGCGACCGCCTCGCGGCATATTACAAGAGCGAAACGCAGTACAAGGTTGTGCGCGAATTTCAGGGGGCGGAACTTGTGGGGCGCGAATATGTTCCGCTGTTCCCGTACTTCGCCGACAAAAAGAGCGAGGGCGCGTTTCGCGTGATCGCGGGTGATTTTGTGAGTACGGAGGACGGCACGGGTATTGTCCATATCGCGCCAGGCTTCGGCGAGGACGACGCGCGCGTGGGGCTTGCCTTTGGGATTCCGGCGGTATGCCCGATGGACGACGAGGGGCGGTTTACCTCCGAGGTAGTGGACTACGCGGGCGTGTTTGTGAAGGACGCCGACCGTGCGATCATCCAGCGCCTCAAAAAAGAGCGCAAGCTGATTAAGCAGGATCAATACACCCATAATTATCCGCATTGCTGGCGCTGCGATTCGCCGCTGTTGTACCGCGCCGTTTCGAGCTGGTTTGTGTCCATCGAAAAAATCAAGGCCGATATGCTAGCCGCGAATGAGCGCGTTGTATGGATACCGGCGCATTTAAAGCACGGGCGTTTTGGCAAGTGGCTGGAGGGTGCGCGCGACTGGGCGATCTCGCGAAACCGCTACTGGGGTTCTCCGATTCCGGTTTGGGTTTGCGAACGCGCGGAGTGCGGGCATAGCGTTTGCGTCGGCTCCATTGAGGAGCTGGAGCGTTTTTCCGGACAGAAAGTGACGAACCTGCATAAGCATCACGTGGACGCCCTTGCCTGGAAATGTCCGCAATGCGGCGCGGTGATGCGGCGTACCCCCGAGGTGCTGGACTGCTGGTTTGAGTCCGGGGCAATGCCCTACGCGCAGGCGCACTATCCCTTCGAGAACAAGGAGCGCTTCGAGGCAACCTTCCCCGCGGATTTTATCGCCGAATCCCTGGATCAGACGCGCGGCTGGTTTTATACCCTGATCGTGCTCGCGGCGGCGCTCTTTAAGGATACCGCTTTCAAAAATGTGGTGGTCACGGGGCTCGTACTCGCGGAGGACGGGCAGAAGATGTCGAAGCATCTGCGCAATTATCCCGAGGTATCCGAGATACTCAACGATTTCGGCGCGGACGCATTGCGCCTCTATCTTATGAATTCCGCCCTTGTGAAGGCGGAGGAACTCAAATTCTCGGCGGGCGGCGTAAAGGAGATCCTGCGCGCCTTTCATCTGCCGTTATGGAATTCGTACAGCTTTTTTGCCACCTACGCGATTGTGGACAACTGGGATCCGGAGCGCGACGCCATTCCGCTCTCCGCCGTTACGCATCCCCTGGATCGCTGGATACTCTCCGCCGTGCAGCGCCTGACGATGGATATGGACGCCTCCCTGGAGGCCTACGATCTCCAGCGCGCGATTCCGCCCATGCTCTCGTTTTTGGACGCGCTCACCAACTGGTATATCCGGAGATCGCGTCGGCGCTTTTGGCGTTCTGCTTCCGATGATGCAAGCGCGCAGGGTTTGGACGACGAGAAGAAGGGCGCGTACACCACGCTGTATCATGTACTGACGCGCTTTGCCCAGATAGCGGCACCGATTACGCCCTTCATCAGCGAAGCGATATGGCAGGGCTTACGCGCGGGCGATATGCCCGAGAGCGTGCATCTGTGCGATTACCCGGGCGCGATTGCGGAACTGCGCGCTCCCGATCTTGAGGCGGAGATGGCGCTTGCGATGCGCACGGTATCGATGGGGCGCGCGCTCCGGAGCCAGCGCAAGATTAAGGTGCGTCAGCCGCTCGCGGCGATTCATCTGGTGACGAGCGACGCGAATGAGCGCGCTATCCTCGCGCGGCTTGAGGATATACTCTGCGAAGAGCTGAACGTAAAGCGTGTGATCTTCGGCGAGCGCGAGGAGGAACTTGTTACGCTTTCGGCGAAGGCGAATTTCAAGACTCTCGGTGCGCGCCTCGGCAAGGATATGAAGCGCGCGGCGGGGCTGATCGAAAAGATGGGCAGCGCCGAACTCGCCGAACTGCGTGCGCGGGGGAGCTTCCGGCTTACCGACAGCGATCTCTGCATTGCCATCGGAGTTGACGACGTGCTGGTTCACCGCAGCGAAAGGGAGGGGCTCGTTGTGATGAACGAGGGCACCCTGACCATCGCCCTGGACAGCACCCAGAGCGAAGAGCTGGAGCTGGAGGGGCTCGCGCGCGATTTGGTGCATCAGATACAGATCATACGCAAGGAGAGCGGATTCGCGATCACCGACCGGATCCGCGTATACTACGCCGGGGATGAGCGGGTCTCCGCCGCTTTTGAGCGTTTTGGTGCGTATATTAAGAGCGAGGTTTTGGCGTTGGATATGCAGCTTGGCGCGAACTCCGGCGAAACGTACTCCTTTGACGGGGTGGATGCGTGTCTGGCGGTAGAGCGGGCGGACAATAAATGAAAAGAGAGAGTATGCGTTCAGACAGGGCTGAGACCGAATCGCCGGTTACGGGCAAGATCCGCGAATACACAAAGAAAATTTTCTCCTCGATACGGAATTGGCTGAAGAAGCCGGCTGCTCCGGCGCCGGAATCGCAGGACGCGCCGCCTAAGAAAAAAAAGGGCAAGATCCGCGAAAACCTGGAGATCGTTCTCTCCGCGATTCTGATCGCTGTTGTGATTCGCGTTTTTCTTGTGGATAACTACGAAATTCCATCCGGCTCGATGATCCCCACCATGCTCGAGGGCGACCGGCTGTTTGTGAGCAAATTTAACTACGGTGTGCGCCTCCCGATTCTCCCGAACTGGAAGCTCCCGCGATTCTCTTCGCCGGATCATGGCAGCATAGTCATTTTTCAATATCCGAATTACCGTTCCCCGGGCTGGCTCCGCGAACTCGCGGATCTCTTTACATTTTCCATATTCGGGCTGGATCAGATGGAAAAGCATTTTGTGAAGCGGGCGATTGGTCTCCCGGGCGATTACGTGCGGCTGGAGGGCGACGGCTCGCTTTGGGTAAACGGCAAAAAGGTGCCGCAAACGCTCTACCAGCGCCGCGTCGTCAGGAGCGAGATGATCGATCCCATGCGCTATGAGTACCGCGTTCGTCTTACGGACGGCACAAATATCATCCACGAATATACGCGCCGGGGCGGACACGAAGAGGCCGGAACCGTGTATCTTGTGTACCGCGAGGGTGAGCCGGGCAATGAGTACCTTGTGCAGTATCTCGAGGCGAGCCAGGGGGTGTACGCCCGCCCCTTTCCGCCGGGTACCAGGGCGAGCCACTATTGGTATCAGGATTTTGCCGATTCGTATGTCTCGCAAAATATCCTGCAATCGCCCGTTTTTGATCGCGGGCGGTTTGTCGGCAATAACGAGCAGATCACCGTCGCGGCGATAAAGAAAGAGGAGTGGGATCGCGCGCTTGTCCGGCCTGAGAACGCGCTCGTGTATGCCGAATCGGGCGAGGCCTGGATACGAACGCGCGCAAGCGCCGATTTGGAACCGCTCTTTGCGATGTACAGTAATCAGTTATGCGCGCGCGTACCCGAGGATCACTATTTCGTTATGGGTGATAACCGCGATAACAGCAAGGACAGCCGCTTCTGGGGCTTTTTGCACAAGGACTATTTAATGGGCAGTCCGCTTATTCGCTATTTGCCCCTCCCGCGTTTCGGAACTATGGATTAGGGCGTGTTCCCAAAGTTTTATTTTTTGTCATTGTGATGCTGTTCGTCGCAACGCGACGATATAATTCATCCTTTCAGCAATGCCCGCAGGGCATAACGTTCTGAAAGAACGTGATACCCTGCGGGCACAGGCGCAATCCACTATGACATTTTACAACATGGATTGCGCTTGTGCCCTGTGGGTATCGGCTACGCCTCGCAATGACGAAAATATTGCCAAGTGACGCTTTATTGCGGCGCTATCTTTTCTTTTGACCTTTTTTCTTTTTTTTGCCGGCCATATAATCCGCGAAATCATTCACAACTTCACTCATTTCATCCGACCGGCTGAAGAGTTCCTGCGACGCGCTTGCGCTTTCCTCGGAGGTGGCTGCGTTTTGCTGTACGACCTTTTCCATTTCCGACACGCCAATATGCACCTGCTCAATTCCCTTGGACTGCTCCTCGGTAGCGATTGCGACCTGCGCGATAAGATCCCGTAGCTCATTTGCCTGCTGCACAACAATGTCTATTTCTTTTCCGGTTTCGATAAATATCTCAATGCCTTCTTTTACTTTGGCGATAGTCTCTTCGATCATCTCCGCTGTTCGCCTCGATGCGTCGGCGGAACGCATCGAGAGGCCGCGCACCTCGTCCGCGACTACCGCAAACCCGGCACCCACCTCGCCCGCGCGCGCAGCCTCGACTGCGGCATTGAGCGAGAGGAGGTTCGTTTGGAACGCGATCTCGTCGATGGACTTGATGATCTTGAAGGTTTCGTTGCTCGCCCGGGCTATTTCCTCACTCGCGGCAAGCGAACGCTGCATCGCCTGGTGGGTACCCACAACGGCGTCGCTGGCCGCTTTCGCGTTTTTGCTCGCGTGGGTGGCATTTTCCGCGTTGTGTTTGACCGTGGACGCGAGTTCATGCAAAGTGGCCGAGATCTCTTCAATGGAAGCCGCCTGTTCAGATGAGGCAGCAGCCAGGGCTGAGCTTCCGGAGGCCAGTTCTTTGGAATTCATGGCGACGCTGTGTGAGGTGTGATGCAGCGCGTCCACCACATTATTCACGGTTTTGACCAGATTCATGACGGCTTTGGAGAGATAGCCGCCCATGCCTATGCCCAGGACGATCATCGCGATCAATATCACATACATGGCGTTGGTGGCTGTTGCGGCGTTTTTATATGCGTCTATTTTGGCGTCTTCGGTTCTCTTGTCCACGAAAGTACGCATATCGATCAGGAGCTGTATTGATCTCGCCTGCATTGGGGGGCGTCCCAGATCTATCGCCATCTGCGCAATCGTGGTCGGGGCGTCGGGTTTTCCGCGGTGTTCCGCAGCGCCACGTATGAGCTGCTGGTCAACCTTCTCGAGATTTTCGGCAATCTGTTTGAGTTCATCGTACATGATCTGCACTTCTTCACGCTTTGGAAGCGGCGCATAGCGTTCAAGCGCGGCGTTCAGACGCTTCATTCCATTGCTCATTTCGGTAAACTGGGCGTCGTACAGCGTCAGGCCGAGAAGGGGGTTCTTCCAGCGTTCCTGCGCAAACGCGCGTTCCAGTATCGCGATTCGGATGTTCATCTGGGCGTCGAGCCGCACAACCGTGTCATCGGCAAGCAAGTGAATGGCACCGTCGAGTTTGCCGATTTCCACGAGCGAAATCACGCTTCCGATGATTCCCGTAGTCGCAATAAGTACAAAACCCGTAATCATTTTACTTGCAAGTGTCATAGGCGTCCTCTGTATGAGTAAAAATGAAAGAGCAGAACCAAATTTAATTTACTCTTTGCATTAAGTAAATGTCAAGAGAGAAAATTCTTTCGCGTATGGGCGCTTTTGCGGGCTTACCCCAGTCCGGGCGGCGGAAATTTGCTGCAGAGCGAAGCGACCTCGCCCGCGATGCGCGCGTGGAGGGCGGCGTCTTCCGGCGCGCGGATAACCTCGTCAATACAGACGGCGATCTGTTCCATCTCCGCCTCCATAAATCCGCGTGAGGTGACGGCGGCGGTTCCGATACGGATACCGCTCGGGTCAAAGGGCTTGCGCTTGTCAAAGGGTACGGCGTTGCAGTTCAGCACGATACCTGCGGCGTTTAAGGCCACCGCCGCCGCGCGCCCGGAGATATTTTTGTTTGCGAGATCAGCAAGGATGAGGTGGTTATCGGTACCCCCTGTTATCAGGGTAAAGCCGCGTTTCGTCAGGGCTGTAGCGAGCGCGCGCGCATTCGCGACAATCTGCGCGGCATACGTCTCAAAGGCGGGCAGACTTGCTTCCTTGAAAGCGACCGCCATTGCCGCCGTGGTGTGGTTATGGGGGCCGCCCTGCACACCCGGAAATACCGCCTTATCGATAGCTGCGGCATATTTTTCTTTGCACAGGATTATGCCGCCCCGGGGGCCGCGCAGGGTTTTGTGCGTCGTACTCGTCACAACGTCGGCATAGGGTATGGGCGAGGGGTGTGCCTTGCCCGCGACCAGCCCCGCGAAATGCGCCATATCGACCATCAGGATCGCGCCCGCCTCGTCGGCGATGGCGCGAAAGCGCTCGAAGTCGGGGATGCGCGGATAGGCGGAATGTCCGGCGATGATCATCTTTGGCTTATGCTCGAGGGCGAGCGCGCGGATATTCTCGTAGTTAAGCTGATGCGTTCCCTCGTCAAGTCCGTACGAAAAGGCTTTGAAGTATTTTCCGGTGATACTGACATTCGCGCCATGGGTGAGATGCCCGCCGTGCGGCAGCGCCATGCCGAGAACCGTATCCCCGGGGGAGAGAAAAGCCAGATAAACGGCTAAATTTGCGGGCGATCCGGAATAGGGCTGCACATTTACGTGCTCCGCGCCGAAAAGATCCTGCGCGCGTTTGATCGCGAGTTCTTCTATCTGATCTATAAACTCCTGCCCCTCGTAGTAGCGTTTGCCCGCGTAGCCCTCGGAATATTTGTTTGTGAGGACGGTTCCGCTTGCCTCCAGAACCGCGCGCGAGACATAATTCTCGGAGGCGATCAGGCGGATCTTGTCGAACTGCCGTTTTTCTTCCGCGCGGATCAGCCAGGCAAGCTGGGGATCGGTATGTCTTAAGGCGTGCAGTACGTGTTTGCTCATAGCGCTTCCAGTCTGATATAAAAAATCATCGGTTTGATACAGGATAATCTAGGCACGTACCGCGCGGGTTGTAAACACTCTTGTACAGGGTTCAGAATTTATGTAGCTTTCGGGCAGTCTGCATATATCGGGGCAGGAGCGCCCTTCATGAAACTCTTAAAAAATGAAAAAGTCATCAATATTATAGAAAACACGCTCAACTGTGTGGACGCGCGGCTGATCGATCACGGAAAACGGGTCGCGTACCGCGTCTACAAGATGCTGGAGGCGCAAAACACCTACGACGATATAATGCTGCGCGATATATGTATTCTGGCAATGCTGCACGATATAGGCGCGTATAAAACCGAAGAGATTGATAATATGGTGACATTTGAGGGAGTGAACGTCTGGGAACATTCCGTGTACGGATATCTTTTCCTGAAGTATTTCTCTCCCTTAAAGCATCTGGCACCGGCAATACTTTTTCATCATGCCTCATGCAAAGAAACAGAATGTCTGGATCCGTTTTTGCGGGAACTGGCGCAGATCATTTTCCTGTGCGACAGAGCCGACGTTTTTTCATGCCGTTCCAGCAGCTATGCAGATTTTCTGAGCCATCTTGAAAAAGTCCGCGATATAACATTTTACTCCGGCGTGATTGAGAAGTTCCGCGCTGCGGCTGCGGATCTCGTACAGATTGACGATATCATTAACAGCGATGAAAAATTCAACAGCCTTTTGTATGACACGCCTCTTTCCGGTGATGAGGCCTCAAGATACCTCGAGATGATCATTTTTGCCATAGAGTCCCGAAGCCGCCAAACCGTTATCCATACCATTGCCACCGTAAAAATCACCGTTACCCTCGGCAGGCTTCTGGGCGTGGACGCGCAGGGACTCGAGATACTCGAGACGGGCGCTTTGCTGCATGACATCGGGAAAACGGGTGTACCGGTGCATATCCTGGAGAGTACAAACCGCTTAAATACGGATGAATTCGCGATCATGAAAAGTCATGTGGATTTTACCGGAAAAATTATCGAGGGCAGCGTTGACGAGGAGATCAGGGATCTCGCGGTGAGCCATCATGAAAAAACCAATGGATCGGGTTATCCAAAGGGCATTCCGAATCCATCCCTGTATATCCGCATACTGGCCATAGCCGATATCTTAAGCGCCCTTTGCGGCGAACGCACCTATAAAAAGGCGTTATCGAAAGACGAGATAGCCGCGATCATCACCGGAATGAGCGTGGAAAACATGATTGATCCGGAAATAACGGCGCTCGCCATTCAGCACTATGACGATATACTGGCGGAAGTCAATACGGCAACCAAACCCACTCTGGACGTTTATACCGCAATACTGGACGAATACAGGATTATTCTGGATTGCGTCAGGAGGGCGGACTTTAAGGCGATACGTTTGTAATCACGTATACGAACCCACAGGCGGCGCGAAGCGAACCAGGAGCCGCCTGGAGTCAAGCCCCGCGCGCGAAAGCGTGTGTATCCCAACCGGAATCAGCGCGTCCGCGCCCAAACGCAATTCCAGCTTTGCCTCTCCCTCGCGGTTAAGCGCCCATGCGAATTGTTCAAGGCTTGTCATGTCCCTGAATATTTCGTTGGTGCGCATTCCAGCAGCGATTTTTCCGGGCATGAGTTCGGCAAATATATGCGAGAAAAACAGCAGCACAAACCGATCATCAAAAACCGCAATCGGTTCCGGGTAATTATTAACAGCGGCGCGCGTCACCGCGTCGGCAAGCAGGAGTTCCTCCTGCCGCAATGCCTCAAATTCCTGCAGCTGCGTAATGATCGCGTTTAAGGTTTCGCCCAGATTGCCGAGATCGTCCTCATTCGGGAAAGAGATATTATTCAGCGAGAATACCGATCTGTCATTGCCCAGGGACGCGAGCTTGCGCACATAACTGCGGTAGGTGCCGAGCCGCCCGCGCTGCATACCGGCAAGAATGGAGATACACAGCAGGATACCCGCGAGCGCAGCCGCAAGGCCGATGGTGCTGTAGAGTTCGAGATTTTCGGCAAGTTCCGGGAGCGCCTCGCTGTAATCCGAATCCTCCTGCGCGATAACAGCCTTCACCCCTCCGGAGAGCAATTTGCTGTGTACCGAGATAACGCTCCCGAATACAATCGGCAGGAGTGCGAGTATGATGAGCAGGATACGAATGCGTCTGAATCGGGAATATTTCATGACAAATTTTCCTCATCCGGGGCAAAGGCGTTGATCAGGGAGCGGATATTTTCTTCTTTTCCGACAAGCACCAGCGTGTCATGATCCCGCAGGGGTTCGTCGGCGGGCGGCGCGTCGATAAAGCGTTCGCTGTACACGGTTTCGCGGGTTAAGCTGTCTATGCGCGGGTAGCGCCGCCGGATTGCGATAACCAGAACGTGGAAGCGCTGCCGCAGGTTCAGCTCGATTAAGGTATGATCCACAAAAGACGGCGGAATATTAAAATCGGCCATGAGCTGATTTTCCGCGAGACGAACCACGGCATGGATATTCGGCGCGGTTAATCTGTTGGCGAGGCTGCGCGCGGCGTCCTGCTCGGGGAAGATCACGTTTTTTGCGCCGATGGAGGCGAGTATCTTGCGGTGGGTCTCGTTTGTGGCGCGCGCGTATATGCCGGTAAAGCCCTTTTCGATAAGCTGGAGCGTCATCAGGATCGATTGTTCCAGATTCCCGATACATATAATCGCGTGATCTATTTCATTGCTGTCGATGGAGTTAAGCCAGCCTGCGTCTATGGGGTCGATCACGCGGATATTCGGGATGCGCCCGGACATGGCCTGCATCACATTTTCGCTGACCTCTATCGCGAGTATCTCAACCCCTTTGGCCGCGAGTTCTTCCGCAACCGTTATGCCAAAGGTTCCGAGACCGATAACAAGCACTCTTTCCATATATATTACCCAACCATGATCCGTTCCCGGGGATATCGTTCTTTGGCGCGCATGGCCGGTTTGTTGCCCCCGGCGGCGATGATCAGGGTCAGGGGACCGATGCGGCCAAGAAACATGATCAAGATAATAACCAGGCGGGCAAGCGGCGCGAGTTGCTGCGTGATCCCCGCCGAGAGCCCCACCGTTCCCGCCGCCGAGATCACCTCAAACAGAACCTTCAGGAATTCAAGCCCGGGCTGGATAAGCAGCAGGAGCAGGCACCCCATGAAAATTATCGCCAGAAAGCAGGCGGTAATCGCGAGCGCCTTGATCACCACCTCGCGCGGGATGGTGCGGTGCATCACCACCACTGTATCGCGGTTTTGGATGACGCTGCGTATCGCGAACCACATCACCGCAAAGGTGGTGGTCTTAACGCCCCCGCCGGTGGATCCCGGGGAGGATCCGATGAACATCAGGACGATGATAACGAGCAGGGCAGCCGGATGCAGGAGCGTGAAGTCGATGGTGCTGAAACCCGCCGTTCTCGAGGCGGAACTCTGGAAGAGCGAAGACAAAACGCTCGCGCCGAAATCAAAATCGCGCATCGAGTTGTCCCATTCCAGGAGATAAAAGGCAATCGCGCCAATCGCGATCAAAAGGGCGGTGGTGATGAGCACTATCCTGCTGTGCAGGGAGAGCGGCTGCTTTTTTTTCTGCGCGAAGCGAACGCGGAGCCAGGAGCGCGTTTCGACAACGACAAGAAAGCCGAGGCTTCCGAGGGTGGAGAGCGCAATGATAATACCGAGTATTACGGGGTCGTTTACGCTGGGGATCATGCTGTTCGCGCCAAGCGAGATGCCGCAGCTGCAAAATGCCGAGACCGCCTGAAATACCGACGCGAAGAGAATTGCGTCTAGTGGCATACCGGTCTGCGGCGCAAAAAATTGACGCCAGAGGAATATAAAAAGCGCTCCCGCAAATTCAATGCTGAGCGTCAGGCGGATGATATCGCGGATGAGTTCGCGGATGGATGCGGGTTTGAAAACGTCCAGTTGATCAAAGGTCGTGTTCTGCTCGGACAGGGATATCCGGCTGTGAAAGGCCAGACCGATGGATACCGCGATGGTCATGATCCCGAGTCCGCCCATCTGGATCAGGAAGAGGAGTACAACCTGCCCAAAAACAGAAAAATTGGCGGTAACATCGCATACGCTTAAGCCCGTTACGCACACCGAGGAGGTTGCCATAAACAGCGCGTCGATAAAGGGCAGCCGCACGTCTTCGGCGCTTGCCTGCGGCAGGGAGAGCAGCACCGAGCCGGCCAGGATAATCGCGGCAAAGCCAAAAAGGATCGCGCGCGCGGGCTGCGCGTGGGTGTTCGCGAAAATATCGCGCACCGATTTCAGGGTCGGAATGACGCGCGCGAACACGATCAGGGCGCGCGTTATGATGCAGAGCGACAGGAGAGTGGTGGGGCTTAATTCCTGGAGCGCGAAATGCGCGCCCTCGGTGGGTTCCCAGAGGGAAAACAGGAAAAAGATGGTGGTGGTTATAAGCGCCAAAAGATCATGCCGCAGGAAGGCGCGCAGGCGGAACAAGAGGCCTGCGATAGCGCGTATGCGCCACGCATGGCTCTGCTCCGCGCCGCCGCTCTCATCACTCGTCCGTTTCATGTACAGCAGGAGCCGCAGCGCAATATCGCAGCAAAACGCGATTCGGAGACCGGCGTCGAGTACCTCGATCTCCCCCCAGCCAATCCCGCTCGATTCCGTGGCGAAGAGATAGAGCGCGGCTACCGTCAGCCCCAGGAGTGCGATGATGCTATCGAGCGCTCGGATGATCTGTTCGCGGTGGGACATACTCGTTTCCCGGCTGTTTTGGTCAATGCAATATGCAATAATAGGATTATCGGACTGCGGGTGCAAATTTGATCTCTTTCTCCAATATTAACTCATGCGCCATATCTGCCGAAACTGGAAGCGGGAGAATCGCCATGTTTCTGAAAAAAAAACACGCTTCCATAAACCGGAGCATTGTATTCTGCGCGCTGCTTTGGGTATGCCTTCCGGGCGGCAGCGCCTATACCCTTTCTGTCTGGGAAAGCGGCAAGGGGGATCGCTTTGAGGGCGCCGCTTTCGAGAATGTGCGCATGATTCGCAGCAATGACGGCACGGAGGCGCTGCGGCTTGCGGATAACGAATGGCGGACGGACGCCGCTGTTGATCTTTTATTGCGCGGCAACAGCCGCGAGGAGATGTACTCTCCCTGGTATACGATCCGCGCGGAGGATGTGATCATCGATACCGTCCTTCCCTTTATGGGTACGGGCAGTATGCGCTTCGTTTCCCCGGAAAATCGCATCGTTCTTGTTCCGCAGGCGGGCGCGCTCCTGGCGGAAACGGAGGATATGGGGAGCTTCAGCGTCGATTTTTGGATATACCCGCTCGCGCGCTCCGACGAAGAGGACGTATTCTCGCGGCAGGGGAGCGTGGTGGACGCGGGCGGGCGCGCTACGGAGATTGAATTTCGGATCACTTTTCGCAAAAACCGGCTTGCACTCCTGATGCGCAATCTCTTCCGCGACGCGGACGGGCGTTTTCGCGACGTGGAGATCAGCGGCGAAACTCTATGTATGCTCAAGGAGTGGCAGCATATCGCCTTCAGCTTTGACGCCTTAACCGGCAAATTCTCGCGCCTCGCGGACGGCAGGGAGGATGGCGTTGTATGGGTATGCGATACCGGCGCGTATGGCGGGAGTCCCCTGCGCGCGGCATTCCCAAAGGCGTTTAAGCGAAACGCGCAGCTTGGCGGGGGCTTTCGCGGGAGCCTCGACAGCTTTCGTATCCGGCGCATCTCCTGGGATAATCCGAACCTCGCGCGTTTCAGCGAACAGCCCGGGCGCGTCACCTCCCGCGTTCTGGATATGGGTACCCAAAAGGCGCGGCTTGCCTCGCTCTCCTGGGACGCGGAAACCCCGGCGGGATCGGCGGTATTTTTTGAGTACCGCATCGCCGACTCCATATTTCCCGCGCATCAGCCGTCCCTGTTCTGGATCCGCGCGCAAAACGGTAACGAGGATATCCAGGCGAAGGAAGGGCGTTACCTGCAATGGCGCGCCACGCTTGTCGGGAGCGAACAGGGCAAGTTCTCCCCGATACTCCGAAGTGTGCGCCTCGCCTGGAACGCGGCCTACCGCCCGCAGGTTCCGGTGGAGTTCAAGGTGTATCCCGGGGACAGGCGCGCGCTCCTTTCCTGGCGCGGCAATCTGGACGACGTTGCCGGCTACCGCATTTATATAGGGAACGAGCGGGGCGAGTACCTCCACCCCTCCAGCCCGATTGACGTCCCGCTGGAATTTGTCAGCCGGAGTCAGCCGGAGTACGTCCTGTACAATCTCGAAAATGACCGCCTCTACTATTTTGCGGTTGCCGCTTATACCGAGGATGGGATGCAGTCCGGTTTTTCGCGCGAGGTCTACGCGCGTCCGGGCGAGCTGGAGAGATTTCCTTCGCGGTGATTTGTTCTGGCGGAGATCAAAAGAAGAGCCCCGGCACCTTCGTCCGGGGCTCTTTTATAAAATGTCGGCCGTTTTTTATACGTTCAGTTTTTCCAGGATCTGCTTCACGTCGTCGTATTCAAAATTATTGAATGCCGTCGACGCCTTGGTCAGCAAGTCGTTATTGGGTTCCCCGAAATCGTACACAAGCAGATCATTCAGGATGCGGGTTCCCTCAATCTGGTCAAAATTGTCAACTGCGGCCATCGTCTTTCGGAGGGCGTCCCGCAGGAGGCTGGCTTCCCCGGGTTTTTTGCTGACCCGTTTTGTGGGAACCTCAAAGATTGGTATCAGTTTTTTGAAGAGGTTGAAGAGTTTCTCCTGTAAATCCGGGTAGCGCTCCACGCAATACTGCATATCGCCTTCCCGCGCGGACGCCTCCAGTTTGGCGGCAGACTCGGATAACCGCATTATCCCCAGTATCGCCAGCGACGATTTCATTGCGTGGATGGAGATCATAAAGGCGTTCAGATCCTGCGCCTCCAGCTTGTCCGCCATGCCGTCGCATTCCGACGTCAGCTTCGCGTAAAAGAACTCGAATGTTTTCCGGTACATATCCTTCATGCCGGAAACGCGGCTCAAACCCAGCCCGGTGTCAATGTCGCTGATACCGTCAAGGGCGGCGATGAAATCATCCTGTGTTTCGATGGTTTTCTTTTCATATTTCTCGATTGCGTTTGTGCGCACCTTTTTTTCCGGCAGCCATTCCAGAAGAACCGCTTCCATCTCGCTTAAGTCTATGGGCTTTGCGACAAACTCATTAAAGCCATTGGCCAGGAACATTTCCCGCATTCCCTGAACGGCGTTTGCGGTCAGCGCGATGATCGGGAATGTCGCGTGCCTTCCGCCGAGTTCGCGTATTTTGGCGGTCGCCTCCACGCCGTCCATTCCGGGCATCATGTGATCCATAAATACAATGTCGAAATCCTCTTTCTGCACCATATCAATGGATTCCTGTCCCGACATGGCGGTTTTTATGTTTATGTCAAAGAGTCCCATCAGACCAACCGCGACCCGCAGGTTAAACTCGTTGTCGTCCACAACCAGGATATTGGCCTCGGGCGCGCGCAGAACATGTTCCGTGGAGGCGGTCTTTTTGAATTTCACGCCGCTCTTTTTGCCTATCACTTTGGGTATTATGATCGTAAACACGCTGCCCTGCTCATACTCGCTGTCAACCAGCAGCGTACCGCTCATCATCTCCACAAAGGATTTGCATATCGAAAGCCCGAGACCCGTTCCTACAATGTCGCGGGTTTTGTTCGTGTTGACGCGCTCAAAGGTGTTGAACAACTTGGGCAGGTCTTCCTTGCGGATGCCCATGCCTGTATCCGAAATCTCAAAAATGAGATCGTCCTCCCCGACGGTCAGCTTCATTTTGACGTGACCCTTTTCGGTGTACTTGATCGCGTTGCTGCATATATTCGTCAGTATCTGGCGGAGCCGTATATCGTCCCCGAAGAGGTAATCGGGCAAATCGCCGGAAGTTTCATACTGGAAGTCCAGCCCCTTCTTTTGCGCCACAAAGGTAAACATCGACGATACGTTGTCCATAAGCGCCAGGAAATCGTAATCCACGGGATTGAGCGATAATTTTCCGGCCTCGATTTTCGAGAGGTCCAGGATGTCGTTGATCAGGCCAAGAAGCGAATGTGCGGACAGGGTAATATCCTTCACGTAGGCTTCCTGCCGCTGGGTGAGGTTCTCGTGCGCCAGAAGGTCGGTCATACCAATAATGGCGTTCATGGGGGTGCGTATCTCGTGGCTCATATTGGAAAGGAAAGCCGTTTTTGAGGCCGACGCGGCTTCGGCGGCGAGCTTGGCCTTGTTCAGGTTTTCCTCGTAATTCTTTTTCATGGTCGCGTCGATAAAGGAGTGGAACAGCACCAGCGACCCGTCTACCCAGCGGATAATGGCGGATTTCCCGGTGAGCCATTTTTCGAGTCTGTCGTCCCAGGAGTACCCTACCTCCTTGATTTCCTCATCTTCCTTGTCGGGCCAGACCTGCGGAGAAACGCAGTAGATACACGGGCGATCCAGCCTTTTCAGCACCTTGTAGCATTTTTTGTTGAGGCAGTCCTTCTGATCCACGCCATGGGCTATTGCCGCCAGCTTGTTTATAAACACAAGGTTTTTCTCCGAGTCGGTTATGGTTATCATGGCGTCCATATAATCCATAACAGCCGAGGTCTTGTTCATTTCCGCAACGGCGTCAATCATATCGCCGATGTTATTGGCCAGAGTCCCAAGTTCATCCCTGTGCGGGCTGCGTATCGTGTATCCCATATTGCCTTTCGCGATTTCAGCCATTGCCCTTTGCATCTTCAGGATAGGTTCCCGAATCGTATTTGATATCACAAACGACATCACGGCAGCCAGGATGATAGTGAGAAGAGTGAAGATAAGGACGGTTTCCACAGCTTCGACGTAGTGCTGCGCGACCATATCCATTTTTTCCTGTACCGTGGAGGTCGCCAGGGTGCTCAGCGCCGTCAGTCTGTCGCTTATCGCGTTTGCCCCCTGTATGCCTTCGGGGATAATCCTCCCCAGCCATACAGCGTCGTTATTGGCGACGGCTACGCGGACGTTCCGCGAGAAAACCGCAAAATCACTGTTAAACCTGGCCATAATGGCGTCGTATTGTTCCATACGCCACTGCTTGTCCGACTGGCTCAGAAAATTATTGCCCATTACGGTGTCGCGGTAATTGTTCATGTATTTGTAAAACGAATTTATCAGAAGATCGAGGTCGTCATATATCTGGGATAATTCCCTCGAGTATATGCCGTTCTCCATCAGATAGAATCTCGAGAGGTTATGAAAACGCATTTGCAGCATCACATTGTTGGCGTCGGTTAAATACATATACCGCTGCAGGGTTGAGTTTATCAGAATGGTATATTCGTTGCTGATTTTCACAAACTGCGACATGGTAATCGTGGACAGGGTTATCATAATGACAATAAGCGACCCAAACGCGAGAAAGAGTTTGTTCCGCATTTTCATGTTTCTGAGCCAGTTCATTGCGCATTTTTCCTTTACTGTGTTTTACGGGTACGCCCGTATGACCGCCGTTCAGATATAATGTAACATGAGTACAGCTAAATTGCTATAGGTGCCTGACGCGGTGTGCTTGACGCGGCTTGCCGCCGGTTTTATTTTCTGATCTGCACCAAAATTACGGAGAAGCGGAGAACCATGACGACCTACCATATATGGCAGCAGCAAAAGACCGGCCAGACGCGCGAGGTCAGGCAGGGTTTTTCGGTGGTTTTTCTGTATCTCTCGCCCGTACTCGCGTTTTTTGCGATGAAAATATTTGATTTTGTGACCGGCCGGATGAATACCGACGCCGTGTATGTGTATCTCCAGGATTCCCTGGGCGACGCGGGTTCAAGGATGGTTTTCTTCATCGCTTTTATAGTCCTGACAATCCTCGCGTATCTTGCGGGCGGGCGGTTTTCTGTCTGGAGGGAAAAGCGTCTCCTCGCGCGCGGGTTCCTCAAAACCGAAAATAAAACGCAATCCCTGCCCGAACTCGTAACGCGGCGTTCCATCGGCGTGGTACCCGGGGCGCAAAGCGCGCCTTACCGCTTTGTCCGCAATGATTTTTATTGTGCGGGGGTTGCTTTTCTTGTCTCCTTTGGGGTGTACCTCTTCACCATGACTCCGGAGCTCTGCACGGGGGACAGCGGCGAACTCACAACGGCCATGTATAACCTGGGCGCCGCGCATCCTCCGGGAACGCCGCTCTTCACCATGATAGGCAAGATCTTCATCTATCTTCCGATTGGCAGCGTCGCGTACCGCGTGAACCTCATGGCGGCTTTTTTCGGCGCGCTCACGGCGGCGTTCCTGTTTTTGCTGCTCTTCCGCCTTCTGCATCGCGGCGCGGAGGAATCCGTGTGTATGCGCGACCGCCTGATTGCGCTTGCGGGATCGCTCTTCTTCGCTTTTTCGATGACCATGTGGGGCGAAGCGATAGTGGCGGAAAAATATACGCTCAACGCTTTTTTCGCGCCCGTGCTGCTTCTGGCGGCGCTGGTTTGGCAGGAGTGCGTGTTTTCTTCACTCCAAAGGGGAAAGCAGTCCTATTCGGAAAAGTATCTTCTGCTCATCGCTCTGTTGCTCGGGCTTGCGTTTACAAACCACCATCTTCTGCTGGGGTAT
Source organism: Spirochaetota bacterium (assembly GCA_031283155.1). Taxonomy (GTDB): domain Bacteria; phylum Spirochaetota; class JAGLSM01; order JAGLSM01; family JAKPMW01; genus JAKPMW01. Next base: position 57,460 of record JAITCI010000076.1, read on the forward strand.
ATTCCGCCCTTTGTGCTGCTCTTTTTTGTGGTGACGCAGTTTATGGGCGAGCCGAATGTCAACGCCGCCTGCGTAAGCAAAAATACCGCCAATATGCTTCTGTCCGCCCTGATATGCCTGATGAGTTTTCTTCTTTTGGCGGTTTTTGGCGAGCGCGCGATTACGCTCACCCAAATCCTGTTTGCCGTATGCGCGCTCTGCGCTCTGACGGCGGCTTCTTATCTGCTTTTGTACTGGTTAAAATCGCTGACCGGTTTTTCGCAGATTCCTCTGAAATTTCAGTACACCTGCGGGGCGGTCGTAGCCGGGGTGGGCGCTCTCTCGGCGCTTGTCGTGCTGCAAAACGCCTGGAACGTCAGCCTTCTCTCCGACGAAGGCGCCGCGCGCACACTCGCCGCGATCCTGGCACCCCTTATCACGCTTGGGGCGACGGCTATCGTTCTCCTGAATCGTTTGCCCTCGAAAGGGGGCCTGCCCTCGAAAGAGGGTAAACCCGATATCCGCAGCGGTTTGCGCAAAGAAAAGCGTTTACTCCTGTGGGGGCTCGGCGTCTGGACGGCTTTTCTTCTGCTTGTGCTTTTTGAGAAGAGCGTACTCTCGGTACTGCGCCTCCCGCTCTTTTTTCTGCCATCTTCGTGGTTTGCCGATACGCGAATCCGCGAGAGTCTCGATTTTATCGGCGTGGACTGGGGGTTCACGCTTATCGCTTTGCTTGTGTATATCCTGGGCGCGACGATTGCGGTATTCGCGTATATGCGTGTGCGCAAGGGAACGCAAATCAGGGAGCGTTTTGTGGAGATGAGCAGCATCCTCTTCAAGGGAGCTTTAATCATCCTGCTGCCCATGCTGCTCTATATGACCCTGGTGATTCGCGCGAACGCCATCGCGAAAATTCCCGACCCGCCGCTTTCCTGGGGAGAAACGGTCAACGCAAGCCGTGTTATTAACCATTTTTTGCGCAAGCAGTACCCAAAGGCGAGTATGTATTCGTATAACCGCATTCCCGAGATCGCGAACGGCTGGATGAAGATGCACGTAGCGCAATATTTTCCGCTCTCTTCCACAGTGGGGGCGAACTGGAAGGCGGGCGAGATTCTGATCGCCCTGCCTGTTTTTCTTTTGATGATTGCATTGGGTATGCGCGCGCTCTGGAAGCGCAACCGGCTGTGGTTTTGGGTTCTGCTTGCCTGTTTCGTAACTTTTAATGTTCTTCTGACCACCATGCTCTCGCCCAAGGATACCCAGCGGGACTGGTATTTTAACCAGGCATTTTACGTTCCCTCGCATCTCATCGTGGGTATCTGGTTTACGTTCGCGTTTTACGCAATAGCGGATTTTGCGGGTAAGCGGTTTTGGCTGAAAAAACCGAAAGAGATTGCGCCCGAAGGCGCAGATCCGGAAGAAGGAGCGGCGCAATGAAAAAATCGCAAACAATTCCGGGCGCTGTGACCTTGCTTTTTATTCTGGTGCCGCTTCTTGCGCATCTGGAAAAAAATAATAACCATCTTGATTACACAAACCATGAATACGCCAAAAATTTGCTCAGTACGCTGGAACCCTATTCCATATTCATGACCGAGGGCGGCGATAATCAGGTTTTTGCGACGGCCTATAGCCAGATGGCCGAGCAGCTCAGACCGGATGTGCGCGCCTATGACCAAAAGGGCAATGTCTTTTACAGAATTTACGGCGATTTCCGGTATATCTCGGTCGTCGAGGCGGATATCAAGCGGGATGTGGTTGACTACGAAATTTTTTCGCGCGGAAGGCCGGTCTATCTTACCTGGCGGCGCAGCCCCGACGTTGCTGTCTGCGGCGATTGGTTTCTGAAGCGCTCCGGGATGCTTTTCAGGATTGTTCCGCTCAAATATCGGATCCTTGAGGATCTGGGCGCAGATCTCGAGATCACCATTGAAGAAGCGCATCGCTGTATCGAAAAATATTATGCCGACGAAACCATTCTCAAAAAAAAGCAGGCCAATCTGAAGGCCATGGACTGGTATCGCCCCGCGATTTTTGGCCAGGGGAACGTGAGACTGCATTTCATCAGCGAGGAGGAGTTTTCGCGCCTGCAGCGCGCAGTCCCCGCCTATATGGAATGGCTGAAGGGAAGTCTTGCGCGCAATATTACGCCGCAGTTTACCCTGGCTCTGCTGCGCGAACTGGAGGCGGAAGGGTATCTGCGCATAACCGGAAACCGCGTGGTTTTTGTCCGGGATATCGCGCAGCCTTTTGCGGGGGATTACTGGGAAGGCTATTCTTTTACCTATAAAAATGTTCCTCACGCTATCCAGTGGAATTATCTCGCGCGCGAGATATTTACAAATTATAATTTTTATTATGCGGAATACTGCCGCTGGATGCTGGAGCGTTTACGCAGGCGGCAGGCTCATTATGAGCGTAAAATACAGGAACTCGGGCCAAGCCCCGAACTGGCCGGGGCGCTTGACAAAACCCGGGCCGAAATAGATCGCTTTGCGCAGCTTGAGGCGGAAAGCTATCAGAGCGCCGCGTATTTTGGCTATGACATGGGGGCGATCTTCCATAACCTGGGCGCGATCCAGGCGCAGAGAGGGCAGCTTGACGAGGCCGTGGGTTATTTTCGCCAGGGGATAGTAGCCGACAAGTATTCCTATCAGACGGTATCATCCTACATCATGCTTAGGCTGCGGCAGGCGAATGAGCGGATGGATCCCGTATTTGAAGAAGAGACATTGCGCGAGTCGGAACAGATAGTTCAGGCTGCGTTGCGAAATCTGAGAAAAACCTATGCCGCCGACGACGAGAGTTTACGAAAGGATCAAACCGCGAGGATTCTCGATAATCTTGATCAGGGCTGGCTCGCGCCCAGAAAAAACTATCCGCTCGGCATCATTTTGCAGTATAAGCAAATTCTCGATAATAAGCCCGAGGACCCTTCGATTCAGAAGCAGCTTGCCTCCATAATCTATTATCAGCGGCGTGATCCTGAACTCTTGGTCAGAATTTTTGAAACCATGCACACTTCAAAATGGAACAACGAAATGGTTGTGTATATATACGGCGTATCCATTCAGGATACCGGAGAGCTTGAGGCGTCGATAGCAATTTTTGAGCGTCTGCGGCGCGAAAAGCCCTTATTCTTTCTTTCGGTCTGGCGGCTTGCGCAGATACACGAAATACTGCTGCAGGACGAAACGAAGGCTTTACGGTATTACGAAGAGCTGCTGCGGATACCCGAGGCAGCGGTTCGCGCATTATATCCCGACCTCACGAAAGCCTTTACCGATAGCGTACAGATGGCGGAGAAGTATATTGCGAAAGCGCGCCAGTCCGCCGCGCGCTGATTTACTCCGCCGTAAATATGGAAAATTCCTGCCCAAAGCGCGTGATCACCTTCGCGCGCCGCTCGGGGTCGGGTTTCCATTTTCCATCAACCACAAAGCAGTAGTAGTGTTCCCCGGGGAGAACCTGCACCTCTGTCACCCACACCCCGGACGAATCACGTTTCATCACGGCTTCATGGGGATTGTAGCCGTTAAAGCTGCCCGCCAGGCTCACGTACCGGGCTTCCGGATCCCTGTGATAAAAGCGCCATATTTCATGGGCTATTTTTTTGGGATTCCCGTTATGCTGTATAATGGTTTGTCTGATCTCAAACCAGGAGAGTACGTCTCCGTCCGGCAGGCGTTCCCTATTGGGGTTGGCGTAGTCCTGCTGCCATACGCCGTCAACGATCAGCTTGTAGCGGTATTTTTTTTGCTCAAAGAGCGGAATGACTGTCTCGAAATAGCCGGGACTCTTGCCGCGGCTCAGGATAGCCTGCGTTTCCCAGTCCGACCAGTCGCCGGCAACGCGAATTTCATACGCATCGGGCATATAGTAGCGAAAGATCACGCCGTTTGGCCCGGGCTGCGGTCCATAGATATTGGCGAGACGCGGATCCTCCGCCGCGAAGATAAATGAACCGAGCAGGAGAAAGCAGGACGCAATTTTGAATATACGCATAGTCCAATCCTTATACGTCGGCTGCACACATTACCGCTATCCGGCTTAACGGCAGATCGGGTCTTAAGCTTAAGCGCGATCTTGCTGACACGGCGGATAATAGCTTGCTTGGCTGCTATTTTATACTCATTCTTTTTTCTGTGATTCCGTTAATTGAAGAGGACTCGGTTCCTTTTTTGTGTATGCGCGTATTTTTGCGCGGTATATATCCGGGATCGGGTTTTGTGTATGAATCGCAGGCAGGGGGAGATCGTGCCAGGCAAGGATGACAAATTTGCCGGCCTTGACCAGCTCTTCGAGAGTCTTGGGCGCGAATCGGAGCGCGGAGCTCCGGATCTGGGAACGCCTATGGCGCCCGGAGAGGGTAACTTTGGCCCGGACGCAGCTTCGCCCTTTTCTGATCTGAACAGTTTTACTCCCGCCGAAGAAAAGCCGGCCGTCGAAACGATCTCCAAAGAGGAAGCCGCTCTCGAAGAGATGCTGCGCGAGCTGGATTCGCCTAAATCCGACGATAGCCGCAGCAACGAATCCAGCGCCGGTGCCGATTTTCTGGATTTAAGCGCGCCCCCGCCCGCAGGTTCCGGCTTTTCCTTTGACGACGAACTGAATGACGAGCCCGACCCTGCCCCTCCTGTGATGAGCGATGAGCCGTCCATGGATGATTTTGCGCCCGACGAGCCGCCTGTTGAAGAAACGCCTCTTGCCGAAGAGATGGTTGCGCCCGATACCTCGCCCTGGGGGGATCTCGAAGCCGAAATACCCGCAGACGCCGCAGATGATGCGGGCGCGGATTTTGTGCAGGAACTCGAGAATGTGGATCTCGATATCCCCGGGAGTTTCGACGAGGCTATGGCAGACGGCTTCGAAACCGATTTTTCCGATCAGGCTGACGCTGTTGCCGACGAGGGGATGAGTTCGTTTATTGATGAGCTTGCGTCTGCGGATTTACCGGCGGAAGAAGCGCCGGCCGCAGATGACAGTCTTGACTTAGGTTCCGCTTTTTCAGAGGGTGCCGCTGCGGGCGGGAGTGATGATCCTTTCAGTGGTTTCTCTTCCGGTTTTTCCTCTGACGAAACAAGCCCGGGGATAGAGGAGAGGGAAGAGCAGCCTGCTGGTTTAAGTGAAGAGGACGATAACCCATTCGGCGATCTGGGCGGTTTTGGAAGCGACTTTCAATCCGAGTCTTCCGAGGCAGCCTTTCCCGGACTGGATGAAGGATTCACAACGGATTACAGTTCCGGCGACAATTTCGATAATGTTGACCTCGGTTTTGGATCCGGAGTTGCGGTTCCGTCCGGTGGCGATGAAGACTATGTTGAACCCATAGAACTCAGCGATGAGGATCTGCGGCGCATTCGCAAGCGAATGACGATCATGACGCCTCGGCTCCGCGAAGCCGCAACACGAGCCATATCGGGAGACGCGATTAAGCCCAAGGCGCAAAACCGGCTCATCCTTATGCTCCTGAACAAAGCGTCCATGAATGAGGTGCGCGCCTTTCTTGAGCAGGAACTCGGCGAGAGTTTGCGGGAAGAGGCGGAGATACCGGGCATGGAGGCTTTTCCCGAGGCCGCCGCATCCCCTTCGCGCAGAACCCCATACCCTTCCATTCCCAGAGAGAGCGCGTTTGGCAAGATATGGCCAATACTGAGACTCAGCGTACTGGCAGTCGGCGTGGTTGTTCTTTGCCTCCTGCTCTACCTTTTGCTTATTCGCCCGGGCATGACCGGAAGGGATCTCATGGAGCGCGGACTCGCGAGCATACGGCTTGAGGACTATACCGAGGGAGAGGACTTTTTCCGGCGCGGCGAGGTGTATCTTGGCAAGGATATCGCGTGGTACCGGAGATACGCGGAGACCTATAACGAAATGCGGGAACCCGCGCGCGCCATCCGCAAGATTCGCGAGGGGCTTGCCTTTGCGCCCAGGGATTTTGATTCCCTGATGCTGCTGGGCGATATCCATACGGAAACCAAAGATTTTGATTCCGCGCGCGAAACCTTTTTGCAGATGGAGAAGTATTACCCTGAGAGTCTGAAGGTTCCCGAGAAGATAGGCGACGTGTATCTCGCGATGGGCGACGACCGCAAGAGTCCCGACTATTACGAACTCGCGCGCATTGAGTATGAAAAGATCACGGATAAAGACTGGAAGAATCTTGACGGGCAGTTCAAGACGCTTCTTGCGTACGTAAAGATGCGCAAGCTGCCGCAGGCCGAGGAGAAGCTGCGGCATATTCACAGGATCAATTCGAGCGCGATGCACGTACCAATTCTGACGGAATATTCCGCCCTGCTCCAGGATAATCAAAAGTGGTCCGAGTCGCGCACGATGCTTGAGAGTATACTGGATAAGGATTGGCAGTATGCTCCGGCGCAGTATCGCATGAGCAAATATTACCGCGAACAGCTTGACTATAAGCGGGCGCTTGCGCATATCAATAATGCCGTTCGCTATGATAAAAACAGCGCTGTTTTTCATAATGAACGGGGAGAGGTTCTCCTTTCGTTTATGCGTCCCGATATTCCCGAGGCGATGCAGAGCTTTACCCTTGCGCGCGAACTTGATCCCAAATATCCGCCCCCATACATCAATCTTGGGCACATCTATTACGAGCATCTTACCCCGGGCGACTCGGGGGATTTGAACCTTGAGGAGCGAAATTACGATCAGGCGCTCGAAAATTATGAGAACGCCCTGTATCTGATGCCTGCCGATTTTAACGATGAAAAATTCTTCTATAATCTCGGATGGCTCTATTACCGGAAAAAGCGCTATGAGGACGCGCTCGTTTCATGGCAGCGGTTATATGCCGAAAATCCGTTTCATCCGGTTATCTCCTTCTCGATGGGGAACGCCTGGCTGCATCTCGGGAAGGACGATCTGGCGGAGGCAGAGTACGACAAGGTGATGCGCTATTACGAGACCATCGCGAAGCGTATTTCTTTTATTGACCCCGATCAGAAGCGGCACAAAAATGTTTTTGGTATGCTGGTCAACAGCTATAACAACCTTGGGGTTGCGTGGGAAAAGCGCCACCAGCGTTTGGGCGATCCGGAGTGGGAAAAGCGCGCGTTAATGTCCTTCTGGAAGTCACGCGAGCTGGCCGACCGTCTTAATAAAGTGGGATTTGAATTTCCGGAAAACAATATCCGCTACGTGCTGCACCGCGATTACCGGAACCGCGAACTCGCAATCGCGCCCGAACTCGGGAATAACACTGTGCCGAAATTCCTGGCTTACGAAAAGCAGTAGGAATGCCTCTTGGCGCGCCTGAGCCGGGCATAAGTTTCTTTTGCATGGATTTTCAAAAATCCATACCTTTTACTATCTCTGCCCGGTTGAAGCGTTGAAGTCCAAACGCAATTTATGGAGAATTTATGAGTAATAAAAGAAGAGTCGTATTAACCGGCATGGGGGCGATAACCCCCATAGGCAAGAGTTTTCCGGAATTCTGGAAAAACGCCCGCGCGGGAATGAGCGGTGTTGCTCCGATTACGCATTTTGACTCCACGAATTACGCCACAAAATTTGCCGCCGAAGTCAAGGATTTCAATCCTGATGATTATTTTGATCACAAAATCGCGCGCCGGATGGGGCGCTTCATTCAGTTTGCCTATGCCGCCAGCATCGAGGCCTGCCGCGACGCCGGGCTTAACCTGGATGTATGTAACCGCGAACGCGTCGGCATACTCCTGGGCTCCGGAACCGGCGGCATTGACTGTATTGAGGAGCAAAAACAGATTCTTATTGAGAAAGGTCCCGCAAAGGTATCGCCGTTTTTGGTGCCGATGGCGACCATCGATATGGCGAGTGGGCAGATCTCCATCTGTATGGATATTCGCGGGCCGAATTATGGCGTATCGAGCGCGTGCGCCACGGGCAATAACGCGATTGGGATTGGCTTTCGTTCCATAAAATACGACGAAACAGACGTGATGTTTTGCGGCGGCTCCGAGGCAAGTATCACCCCCCTCGTTTTCGCGGCTTTTTCGGCCTCGCGCGCGCTTTCCACCCGCAATGACAATCCCGCGATAGCCAGCCGTCCCTTTGATCGTGATCGCGATGGTTTTGTGATAGGCGAGGGCGGCGCGGTGGTGATCCTCGAGGAACTGGGGCATGCGCAGAGGCGCGGCGCGAAGATTTACGCCGAGATGCTTGGCTTTGCCGCAACCGGCGACGCCCACCATCTGACGGCGCCGCACCCCGAGGGTGCCGGCGCGGCGCGCGCGATGAAGCTCGCGCTCGCAGAGGCGAATATTGAACCCTCCATGATTGGGCATATCAACGCGCACGCCACTTCCACCGGCCTCGGGGATATGGCGGAAGCCAGGGCTCTCCGCACTGTTTTTGGAGAATACGCGAACAAGATCCCGGTCAACGCGACCAAATCCCTTGTGGGACATTTAGTCGGAGGTTCCGGCGCGCTGGGCGCGGCGTGCGTGGCGAAAACCATCTCCTGCGGCGAGGTACATCCCTCCATCAACGTATATAATCAGGATCCGGAATGTGATCTGGAGATCATCCGTGAAGCGAAGACCCTGGAAATTCAGTACGCGCTCGCGAACGCCTTCGGTTTCGGAGGGCATAACACCTGCCTTGTTTTTGGCAAATACACCGGCTGAACCTTTTTATTTTGACAGGCTTATGCGTCTTGCTTTATTCTGGCAGGGGCGCGCAAAACAAAATATCAGGTAACATTTAAGTCTGTTTGCGCAGACGTAAATGCGCTCCACGAAAGCGAGGATGCAAGGCACATGCTGTGTGAATTTGACTACCTCGAACCAACGACGCTCGCCGATGTACTCGAAATTCTCGGTCAGGGCGATGCGGGCGTCCGGATCCTGGCAGGCGGAACGGATCTGCTTGTCAATATCCGCGCCGGTTTGATTACCCCAAAAGCGCTTGTGAATATCAAAAAAACAGCCGGGCTGGATACTTTTGCCTTTCATCCCGACCGGGGGCTGGAGATTGGACCTGCTGTCACCATAAACCAGCTTATCACCAATACCGAAATCGCCCGCCGGTATCCGCTGCTGGAGCAATGCGCGGAGATGCTTGCTTCGTATCAGCTTCGGAACCGCGCTACCGTTATCGGGAATATCGTGAATGCTTCCCCGTCCGCCGATATGGCACCCGCGCTTCTTTGTTACAGGGCGAAACTGACGCTCACCTCCAAACGAGGTTCCAGAAAGGTGGGGATCGCGGAATTTTTTACGGGCGTCAAAAAGACCGTGCTTGCCGCCGACGAGATCGTCGAAAAAATTACTATTCCGGCGTCCGAGGCGGACGGCAAGGGCGGGTACGCCAAGCTCAAGCGTATCAAGGGGCATGACCTCGGCATTGTGGGCGTCGCCCTGCACAAAAAGCAGGATTACATTCGCATTGCGGTCAGCGCCTCCGCGCCCACGCCGATCCTCGCGCCTGATTTTCAGGCAAAAGATTCTCCCGATTATATAGCCGAACAGGTGCTTGCCGCGATTAAGCCCATCGATGATATACGTTCCTCGCGCGAGTATCGGCGGTTCATGGCGTCGGTATTCGTAAAGCGTCTTTTGGAAGAGGTGCGCGCATGAAGATTACCCTCACTGTAAATGATCAGGTATATACGCGCGAATGCGCTCCATCAAAAAATCTCCTGCATTTTTTGCGCGAGGACATAGGACTCACGGGTACCAAGGAAGGCTGCGGCGCGGGCGAGTGCGGCGCGTGTACGGTTATCATGGACGGCAAGGCGGTCAATGCCTGCCTTGTGCTTGCCGCCGAAGCCAACGGAGCGCAGATCCGAACCGTCGAGGGCGAGGCGAAGGACGGAATCCTCTCCCCCCTGCAGCAAAAGTTTATGGAGCACCACGCCGTCCAATGCGGTTTTTGTACTCCCGGAATGCTTATGTCATTGCGTGAGCTTCTGGAACGAAACGCGAAGCCGGGCGAGCATGAGATCAAACAGGCGATTGAAGGTAATTTCTGCCGCTGCACCGGATACCAGCAGATCATTGAGGCGGTTCTTGATCTCACCGGCCAGTTGGAGCACAAGGGGGAGCTGCGCCATGTATGATCAGATCGATCAAAAGGATCTCAGCTTCGTGGGGCATGACGTACCGCGCATCGACGCAATCGAAAAGCTCACAGGCGAAGCGGCCTACGTCAGCGATATGATCCTGCCCGGGATGCTCCATGCCGCGGTTAAACGCAGCCCTCATGCGCGCGCGCGGATCGTGCGTATCGATACTTCCAAAGCGATGGCGCTGCCCGGGGTGCGCTCCATTGTCATCGGCGACGAACTCGATTACCGCATCGGGCTGTATGTGGTTGATAAATATATCCTCGCGCGGGAAGAGGTTCGGCACTACGGCGAGGCGGTCGCGGCGGTGGCGGCGGATACGCTTATCATCGCGAAGGAGGCTGTCCGGCTTATCGAGGTTGAGTATGAGCCGCTTCCGGCTGTCCTTGCGCCGCTCGACGCGATTAACATTGACGATCCTGCGAAGCCCGGGAAAGCCCCGCTTGTACATCCAAAGCTGGGCGAGTATGACCATGTACGCAACGCCTTCACCCCGCAGCCCGGAACCAATGTGGCCAACTATACCAAGTTTCGCAAGGGCGATATTGACAAAGGTTTCGCCGAGGCCGACTGGATAGTCGAGCGGCAGTATACGAATCCATCGGTGCAGCACGTCCCCATGGAAACGCACGTAGCGATAGTGCAATGGCAGGCCGGCGACCGGATCACGATCTGGACCTCGGCGCAGTCGCCCTACGCGGTACGCAATCTCTTCTGCCACTCGTTCAAAATCCCGCACAAAAATGTGCGCGTTATCATCCCCTATATCGGGGGCGGGTTTGGCGGCAAGGCCGGCATCGGTATTGAGCCGCTCGTGGCCTGCCTCTCGCGCAAGGCGGGCGGGCGTCCGGTCAAATTGCAGGCGACGCGCGAGGAGGAGTTCAGCCTCCTTCCCTGCCGAAGCGCGCTCACCTACCGCATCAAAACCGGCGTGCGCAAGGACGGCAAAATTGTCGCGCAAAAAATGACCATGTACTGGGATTCCGGCGCGTACGCCGATTACGCGGTGAATGTGACGCGCGCATCGGGCTATTCCTGCACCGGCCCCTACGAGATCCCGAACGCCTGGGTGGACGCCTATACGATCTATACCAATAAGCCTTATGGCACGGCCTACCGCGGTTTTGGGCACGTGGAATTTTCGTGGGGGCTTGAGCGCCAGATGGATCTCGCCGCGAGAACCATCGGCATGGATCCGCTCGAGTTCCGCCGGTTAAATACCCTCAAGCCCGGATCAGTCACGCTCACGGGGGAGCGCATCACCGAGCACACCGGAAATGTCACCAAGTGTATTGAAGAGGCCGCGCGCGGCATTCACTATGGCAAGCTCACGAAGGAAGAAGCGGCGCGGCAGAAAAAGACCGGCTGGAAGATCGGAAAGTCCGTGGCCGGATTGCAGAAAGCGCCCGCCATGCCGCCCTTTACGGGAACCGCGATCTTCCTCAAGATGAACGAGGACGGCACCGCCACCGCCAATGTTTCCCTGACCGATATGGGCCAGGGCACCTACACCTCGCTCGCGCAGATGCTGGCCGAGCGATTGCGGATGCCGGTGGAGAATATCAAAATAGCCTTTGAGTGCGATACCGACCGCGATCCCTACGATTGGCAAACGGTGGCTTCCAAGGGGCTTCTGATTGCGGGGAATGCCGCGATCCTCGCTGCGGACGATCTTCTCGCGAATGCCTACGATATGGCGGGGCAGATCCTGCGCGCGCTTCCGTGCGATCTGGATCATGACGGCAAGGGAGTATTCGTCCGCCACAATCACGAGAAAAAGATCAGCTTCGCCGAGATGGCTGCGGGCTACGCCTATCCCGACGGCAACGGTATCGGCGGGCCGCTGGTGGGCGTGGGGCGCTATATCGCGCAGGGGCTTACCAATCTGGACAAGGCCACCGGGCAGGGCAACCCCGCGCTCGACTGGACCTACGGCGCGCACGGTCTTGTTGCGGAGATCAATGAAGAAACCGGCGAGTACAATATTTTGAAAGTCTGTTCCGTGTTTGACGTGGGCAAGGCGATCAATCCTGCGGAGGTGCGTGGGCAGGCCGTGGGCGGGATGATCCAGGGACTCGGGACGGCGTGCTGTGAGGGGTATATCTACGACGCCGAGGGGCGGCTCCTGAATCCCTCCTTCACCGACAATAAAATTTTTACAGCAATGGACTTACCCGAGGTGATTGAGAGCGCGGTTGTGGAAACCGCGCAGCTTGACGGCCCCTTTGGCGCGCGCGGCGTCGGAGAACATTCCATGATTGGGGTATGCGCCGCGCTCGGGAATGCCATCCTGCAGGTCACAGGCGCGGAACTGACGCATATGCCCATCCGCTTTGAGGATGTATGGCGCGCCCTGCAAACAAAGCAATCCCCCGACGCCTGGATCGTAAAAAGTCCCGTGAAGCATTTATAGGCCATTCGGCGGGGAATGCGGTATGTCGCTCCGAAAACGGGTTTCTTTTTTTCTGCTGCTCTATTGCACCATTGCCGCGCTTGCTGTCGGGTTTGTGCAATATTTTGTCGCGCAGGATTACCTGTATAATAATGTCCGCGATCAGTCGCAAATTCTTTCCCTGGCAGTAGCGAAAGCCATAAACGGGGATGTACACGCATCCCTGGCGGAAAAGGGTTTACGCGCCATAGCGGATCCCTGGTATGTGCGCTATTTTGAGTATATCCGGAAATTAAAAAGACTGTATCCCATACAGTCTGCGGCGAATATTTTCACGATTCATTATGATGCCGGAAATTCCCTTTGGCGGTACGTTCTGGACGACGGCATTATGCCTCAGGATGGGGTTTGGCTTAAGATGCAGGACATTGCCCTCGATGTGCATTGCACTCCCGAAGGGCAGCTCAGGATTGTGTATGGGTTTTTAACGAATACCTCCGACTTTAACGCCAGGGTGAACGATAAAATAATTCCGATCCATTTTGAAGGGGAAGCGCCCCGGCAAAGCCTGTTTGTGCTGGGCAAAAAAATCCTGGAGGTGAAAGAATATTCTCCGCATCTCGTTATGGATACCGTACTCGGAGAGATGAGCCGGGACAGCAGGGAACTCTTCGGCGAGGTGGAGATTCAGGGCAGGCCAATCACAGCGGCTATGGCCTTTTGCGCGCAGGGCGAATCCCAGAGCCAGCCCGGTATGGTTTTTGTCCGATATCCCGCATTTTATGAAATATGCAAAGAAATTTTGGACAAGAATCAGGACGTAACCATAATGGATAATCTGGAGAACATCTGGGGCAACGAGGATTTTATCGCTGTTTCGCCTATATGTACGGATGACGGCGTACCCAATGGGCTGGTGTGTTATGAGGTTTTTGAACCCATTTTTGTTGCCTTTCAGAATAAGCTCTTCAGATCAATGGCCGCTATCGCCATTCCGATTATCATGCTCGCGTTTGTTTTATCCTATTTCCAGGGGCAGCGGCTTGTTCGCCCGGTGCTGAACCTGGAACAGGCATTCAAGAGCATTGTGCAGGGTGATTTTTCGACGCGCATCAGCCTGGGAAGTATCGATGAGTATGCGGAACTCGCCGCGAGTTTTAACCTTATGACCTCCCGCCACGCGGATTACGTTGAGGAGAGCAAAAAAAATGCCGCCAATATGCGCGAGATGGAATTGGCGCGATCCATTCAGGAATCCCTGATTCCGAAAGACATTCCTGTTTCTCCATTTTATAATATCGCGTGCAGATATTCGCCGCTGCATACAGTGGGGGGCGATAGCATTTGTTTTCGCCGGGGGAATGAAAACCGAATAGGGATTCTTGTGAGCGACGTGGCGGGGCACGGACTGTCGGCGGCGCTGATCAGCAGTATGGTACATATCGCCTTCGATTTTGAATTTCCGCGCGCGTTTCGCGCGAGCGATCTTTTGGTTGGACTCAATCAATCGCTCTTCAGCAAGTGCGTCGGCGAGAAGTATGTCACAGCCTGTTATGCCCATCTCGATTTTGGCCGCCATCGCTTTTTTGTCGCCAATGCCGGGCACCCGCCGCTGATTGTCTACAGAAGCGACAGGGATGTTTTTGAATTTATTAAACCCAAAGGGATCCCCGTCGGCTGTTTTGCCGATGCGCAGTACGAGAGCGAGGTGCGTAATCTGCAGACAGGCGATCGCATCATTCTGTATACCGATGGGATCAGCGAAGCGCGGCGGGGCGATGGGCAATTGTTCAGCGTGTCCCGTTTTCTTGAGGTTGTCAGGGAAAATGCCGCGCTTTCCGCCGATAATTTTGCCGACAGGGTGCTTTGGGAAGCGCGCACGTGGCGGGACGCGAAGGACTCCATCGAAGACGATATGACCATAGTCGTCGTCGATATTGCCTGATGCTTCTAAATCGACGTAATGATCAGCAAGAGCATAGCGAAAATAATAAAACCGCCGATATACAGGAGCCATTGCAGTCTGCTGCCCGAACGCTCTTCCTGACCGCCGGCTGCGGATCCGGCTGCCGCCTGTTTTTTTAATCCGGCAGCCTGAATGGCTTGCTGCATATTCGCGGCCGCTTTGCTGTCTGTGCCTGGATCAACGCGCTTGATTTTGACTTTCTCCGCCTCGCTCACGCGGCCATATACGCCTTCGCCGATTTTAACCAGAACGATATGTTCATTGGTTTTGCCGATGCGCATATCATTCACCGTTGCCGGTACGGGCAGGATATCGTTATCGCGTCTGGCGCCCAGAAGATCGATAAAATACGAGCCGCGCTTGGACGCAGGATCGATTTTGACCATTATTCTGTCGCCGGTCTTTAACTCAAAGATCGGGATTCCGGAAACCGGCGAGAGGACAAAGTTGACGTTGAGTACAACGGCACCCTCTTCGACGTTAAAGAGATTATCTCCCGTGGGTGCCGCTTCGGGCGCGTCGGCGGCGGCTTTTTCCTGGCTGCGTTTTTCGCGCTCCTGCTTTACCGCCAGAAGCTGTTCCCCTGTGATATGCTCGATAGTGGAATCAAAGGTTACGTTTTTGTCGTTGAGCGGCTTGGCAAGCGTTACGGAAAATAAATGATCCATCTTGCCTTTGACGGCGCTGTTGCTGATAGCGGCTACTTCGTCCGGGCGCATACCGCCGATGAGGTTTTCAATGGATGTCTGCGCGTCCCGCGCCATCGACGCCGCAAATTCGCCCTTCACCTTAAGTTCATTCAGACGCTCCTCAATGGCCGACCAGGGCTGCCTGGGATCAATCTCGTACATTGACTGGTAATGCGAAACGAGAGCAAGAATACTTTCCGGCGCATGCAGCTCATTGTCCATAAAGATCATCAGAAATCCAAAGGCGTTGGAATTCGCGGCCTTAAAGCGGGCTTTGTAGGCGCTGTACTGGCTTTCGGGTTGATTGGGATTGGGCATATTCTTTCCTGTTTCAGGCCACAATGGGCAAAGTACGCCCCAGGCGAAAGATGCCGGCGCGCTCTTGAAAACAGCTATATTAAAAGATACTCTCATAAGTATCGGCGTTTTTGGATGCGTATTTGAATTTTTTGAAGGAAAAATCGTGTGCGGCTGGAACTGTACTTAAGTCTTCGCTATTTATTTTCGCGAAAGAAGCGCTCCGCGATATCGCTGCTCTCCGCGATCTCAGTTCTGTGCGTTGCGCTTGCGGTTCTTGTACTCATCGTGGTTTTTTCGGTGCTGAATGGTTTCCATGAGGACATGAAGAGCAAGATCCTCTCCAAAGAGTCGCACATTATCCTGACCTCCCCCGTGGATGGTTTGCTCTGGGATTACCCCTCCATTGTTGAAAAGGTCAGAGCCGTTCCCGGGGTGCGTCTCGCTCTGCCCTATTATGAGGGGCAGGGGCTTATTTCCTGCTATGGATCGGCGCGCGGGGTCAAGATCCGGGGGGTTGTTCCGGATCTCCTGGAGCGTGATCCCGATTTTATGACGAGCTTTACGCTTTCCGACGGCGAATTTGCTCTTGCCGAACTCAATAATATCGTGATTGGCGAGGTACTCGCGCATTTTCTTGGGCTTCGCGTGGGCGACAAGGTTTCGCTGTATGTGCCGCCCAGGCAGGATTCCGACGCCTTTATGCTCCCGCTCAATATCGAATACCGCGTCGCGGGGATATTTTCTTCCGGCTTTTCGGAGTACGATGAATTTTTTGTTTTCATGTCGCTGCGCGACGCGCAGGTTCTGTTTGGCACGGGGGATCTCGCCTGGGCCATCGGGATTAAACTGGAGGAGTATATCCGCGCGGAGGAAATCCGCGCTCTTGTCAATCAGGCGACAGATTATAATTACAACACCGCAACCTGGATGCAGCTCAGGCGCAACCTCTACCAGGCGCTTGTCACCGAAAAAACCCTGATCGGTGTGGTGCTGTTTTTTGTGATCGCGATGGCTGCATTCTCCATAGCAAGCACACTCATTATGATAGTCATGGAAAAAGAGCGGGAGATTGGTATCCTGAAATCCATAGGCATGGCGCCGCAGGTCATCATGCGTACTTTTTTGGCCGAGGGCTGCCTGGTGGGGCTGACCGGCACGATCATCGGTTTGTTCGCGGGTTTGCTTATCGCGGGTTCCATGGACTCCATCCTGCGTATGCTCGAGAGCGCGGTTAATTTTTCGGCGGAGAGTTTCTACAGTCTTTGTAACGGTCTTGTTTCCCTGCCGTACCCCCGCCACTGGAAGCTCTTCCCGGAAGATGTGTACTATGTGAGTACCTTTCCGGTGCGGATCGACGTGCTGGAGGTTTTCGCGATATGCCTCGGTTCCATGCTGATGACCACGCTTTGCTCGGTCATTCCGGCGCGGCAGGCGGCGCGGCTGAAAGTCACCGAAGTATTGCATAAGGAGTAAACGCAGTGGGAAAAATTGCCGCTGCCGCGAAGAGCGGACAGCCAAAAACGCGATCCCGGAAGATGGCCGCATCCCCGGCTGTTCTGGTCAGCGCGCTCTCCAAATCCTACGCGAATGTTGCCGAGGAACTCGCCGTATTCAGCGATGTGTCCTTCTCCGTTGCGATGGGGAATTCGCTTGCGATTGTGGGCGAGAGCGGCAGCGGCAAAAGTACACTCCTGAATCTGATCGGCGGGCTGGATTACCCTTCATCGGGGAGTGTGCAGGTTTTCTCAAAGCAGATTGAAACCATGAACGAGACCGAGCTTGCGGCATTCCGCAATACGCATATTGGTTTTGTGTTTCAGTATCATCACCTCCTGCCGGATTTCAGCGCGCTTGAGAATGTCGCCCTGCCCGCGCTCATCGCTGGGCGGCGCGAGGAGGAGGCCTTTGCCGACGCGCGCGGCCTGCTGCAGGATATTGAACTCGGTGATCGCGCGGATCATCGTCCCGGAGCGCTTTCCGGCGGCGAACAGCAGCGGGTGGCTATCGCGCGCGCGCTTGTCAACAAACCCGGGCTTGTCCTGATGGACGAACCCACCGGGAATCTCGACGAGCGGACGGGCAGGATCGTGCTTTCGCTCGCGCGGAATCTCCAGCGGCGGCACGCGCTTACCCTTATAATAGTTACGCACAGCCCGGCTGTTTCCGCGGCCTGTAATCATTGCCTGCGTCTCGCGCATGGACACGCCGCCGCGCGCGCAAAGTGAGGAACGCGCGGGGTTATTAACCTTATCAAAGGAGCTATGGTATGCGGCGTTTGTGGAAAAATAAGGCTGAGCTGAAGGTTTCGCAGGGGAGTCCCCTCTGGCTGGGGGCAAGCGTGGGTGATCGCGGCGTGAATTTTGCGGTTATATCGGCAGGCGCGAGCGCGGTCAGCATCGTTTTTTTTGAGTCCGGAATCCATAACGCTTATTTTGAGGTTGCCCTGGATCCGCGCCGGAATAAAACGGGCGACGTATGGCACGCCCTGATCGAGGGGCTGCCGGAGGGCTTTCGCTACGGCTACAGGGTGGACGGACCGTACAACCCCAAAAAAGGATATCGCTTTGACAGGCAGAAGATCCTGATCGATCCCTACGCGCTGGCGCTCACGGGAGGCGCGATCTGGGGGAAACCGTTACAGCGCGAGGGCGCGCGCGATCATTCCTTTACCTACCTCCGGCGATCTTTTCTCCCGCGCCGCGATTTTGACTGGCAGGGCGACAGACCGCTTGGCCGCGCCTTATCCGAAACCATTATTTATGAACTCCATGTGCGCGGGTACACAATTCACGCCGGTTCGGGCGTGAAACATCCCGGAACATTTCGCGGGCTGATTGAAAAAATCCCGTATCTCCAGTCGCTGGGCGTGAATGCGGTCGAGCTTATGCCTGTCAACGAATTTGACGAGGAGGCGGGCTGGCGCGCGAATCCGCTCACGGGCGAGAGGCTCGTTAATTTCTGGGGCTACACCCCCTATGCCTTTTTCGCGCCTAAGGCCTCCTATGCCGCGAGCGCGCTTTCCGGCGGGCAGGTTGACGAGTTTCGCGAGATGGTGCGCGAGTTCCACAAGGCCGGAATTGAAATCATACTCGACGTTGTATTTAACCACACGGGCGAGGGCGACGCGAAGGGGCCGGTCTTTTCGTTCCGCGGGCTCGACGACGGCGCGTATTATATGCTCGATGAAAATGGCGGGTACCGCAACTATTCCGGCTGCGGGAATACCATGAATTGCAACCGCCATCAGGTTCGGCAGCTTATCATGGACTGCCTCCGCTATTGGGTGGCGGAGATGCACGTGGATGGATTCCGTTTTGATCTCGCCTCGGTCCTCGGGCGCGACAGCAATGGGGAGGTTCTCCCCGATCCGCCGGTGCTCGACGAGATCGCCCACGATCCGGTTTTGGCTTCCACAAAAATTATCGCGGAGGCCTGGGACGCCGCCGGACTCTATCAGGTCGGGAGTTTTCCGGCGTGGGGCAGGTGGGCGGAGTGGAACGGGAGATACCGCGACGATGTTCGCCGCTTTTTGCTGGGCGAGTTGGGGAGCACGGCTGCGTTTGCGACGCGCGTCACCGGGAGTTCCGATCTCTACGAGTGCAGCGGACGCGCTCCGCAGCATTCCATAAATTTTATCACCTGCCACGATGGCTTTACGCTGCGCGATCTCGCGACCTATAACACCAAGCATAACGAGGCGAACGGGGAGAACAACAGGGACGGCGAAAATTACAACATCAGTTATAACTACGGCGTGGAGGGGGAAAGCAATATTCCCTCGATCCGGCGCCTCAGGCGGCGCTATGCCAAAAACGCCATGCTGATCATGATGCTCTCGCAGGGGACGCCGATGCTCCTCGCGGGCGATGAATTTTTACGTACCCAGGGCGGGAATAACAATCCCTATTGTCAGGATAACGCCGTCTCGTGGGTGGACTGGTCGTTCGTGAACAAAGAAGAGGAGCATCTGGATTTTTGCAGGAATGTTATTCTGCTCCGCAAGGAATTCGCATCGCTGAAGAGAGAAAACTTTTTATCGGGTACGCCGGATGCGGGGAGCAAGCTGCCCGACATAAGCTGGCACGGTATCTTTGAGGGGGAACCGGATTTTGAGAAGGGCGAACCCCGGCTCGCGTTTTTGCTCGCGGGGGTGGGCCGCGAACCCGCGCTCTATGCGGCATATAATATGGCGACGCGCCCGGCCGTGTTTCATTTGCCGGAGAGTCCCGACGGCGTGTGGTTCCGCAAGATCAATACCGCGGCGCAAAGCGGGCGCGACTTTTTTGCCGCAGGGCAGGAAAAGAGGGAGATCGGCAGTACGATCCGCCTGCGCCCGCGCAGTATAATCGTGCTTGTATCCAAACCGATGGCGTGAGGTGAGCGATGGCCTTTGAGGTAGAGATCAAAGCGTATGTAGTCGATCCCGTCCGCCTGAAAGCCGTACTTCTTGAGCGCTATGGATCAGGCGAGGAATTTCAGAAGCGCGATCTGTATTTTGCGTACGCAGAGCGTATTGAGCGCACTTCGCGGCTTCGCGCTGATCAGCTCGCGTTTCGTCTTCGCTATGAGCAAAGCGGCGGCGAAGAGATGAGCATCGTTACGGCGAAAAAGAAAAATATGCAGGCAAGCGTGGAGATAAACGAAGAGTATGAATTTGCCGTTTCCGATCCGGAGGCCTTTTGCGCCTTTGCCGCCGCGCTGGGCTATGGTATTGCCCTCGAAAAAAACAAGATCGGTCAGGCATGGACGCCGGAACCCCGCGTGACGATAGAACTCGCCCTGGTAGCGGGGCTGGGGCATTTTGTGGAGATTGAAAATCTGGTTGATGCGGAAAGCGCGGTTGCAGCCGCGCATGATCGTGTCCGCGCTCTTCTGGCCTCGCTCGGATTTGACGAACAGGATATCGAACCCCGCTATTACACGGATATGCTGGAAGAGCGACGGGCGCTCGACAGAAGATAAACCGCAAAAATGCTTTCTATTATTATGCCTTGCCGATCACAGGAGCAATACAAAGGAGCAGAGGATGGCATTGCGCTTGTTCAATACAATGACGCGCCAAAAGGAGGATTTTGTTCCCCTCGTCGCGGGCAGGGCGGGGATGTATACCTGCGGCCCGACTGTGTATGCGTATGCGCACATCGGGAATTTCCGCGCCTATATCTTTGAGGACCTTTTGCACCGTGTGCTTCGCTATTGCGGGTACGAGGTGACGCAGATCATGAATCTGACCGATGTGGACGACAAGACAATTCGTAATTCGATTGATAGCGGATTTTCGCTTTCCGAATATACAGCGGTTTATAAGAAGGCGTTTTTTGATGATCTGCGCGCCCTGGATATTGTGCCCGCCGCGGCCTACCCCCAAGCGACCGCGCATATCCCGGAGATGATCGCGATCATCCAAACGCTGCTCGACAAGGGGATTGCCTACGAGCGCGACGGCTCGGTTTATTTTAGTATAGCGAAATTTCCGGAGTATGGGCGGCTCGCGCACCTTGATCAGGAGGGGCTGCGCGCGGGCGCGTCGGGGCGCGTGGATAACGACGAGTACGAGAAGGACAGCGCGCATGATTTTGTGCTCTGGAAGGGCTATACCGAGAAAGACAGGGACGTGGTTTGGGATTCGCCTTTTGGGCGCGGACGGCCGGGCTGGCATATTGAGTGTTCCGCCATGAGCATGAAGTATCTTGGCGAAACCATGGATATACACACCGGCGGCGTTGATAATATCTTTCCGCACCACGAGAACGAGATCGCGCAGAGCGAGGCGGCCACGGGCAGGCCTTTTGTGCGTTATTGGCTGCATTGCGAGCACCTTGTGGTTGATGGCGAGAAGATGTCTAAATCGAAGGGCAATTTTTATACGCTTCGCGATCTCCTCGCGAAGCAGTGGTCTGCGCGCGCGATCCGTTATCTCCTGCTGGCGACGCATTACCGCAGGATGCTCAATTTTTCCGAAACAACATTCCGCGCTGCCGAGGCTTCGCTGGCGCGTCTCGATACCTTTGCGCTGGACGTGGAACGGTTCGCGGATGCGCGCGCGGGCGAGGCTGCACAGGCGCAGGCAGGATCAAAGAGTGCAGCGCCTTTGCTTACGGCGTGCGAGACCGCGTTTCGCGCCGCTCTCGAGGATGATCTCAATATCAGCGAGGCTTTGTCGGCGCTCTTTACGCTCCTCCCGAGGATCCGCGAACTCTTTCCGCTTGCCCCCGATGCGGCCGGGGAGGTGCTCGCCTTTTTGCGCCGGTGCAACGAGGTTCTGGGATTTTTGGTTCTGCAACCGCCGCAGGCTTTGGAGAGCGAAATACAAGAGATGATCGAGCGGCGCAATGCCGCGAGACGGGAGAAAAATTTCGCCGAATCGGATCGCATTCGCGACGAACTCGCGCGATGCGGGATTACGCTGAAGGACACGAAGGACGGCACGATCTGGGAGCGCCGATCTTGAGCGCGCTTTTTTTGTATGGCAAGAATGCCGTTCTGGAATATCTCCGATCATCCTCGGGCGAAGCGCGCGGAACGCTGTATATCGCGCGCGATCCGCAGTCGCCGGAGGTAAAATACGCGCTGGAACGCGCGCGCCTGCTTGGGCTTGTGTGCGTCGCCTGTTCGCGCCGCGAGCTTGCGGAGCATCATCCGGGGATCGTGCATCAGGGTTTTGTTCTGGAGAGGAGCAGCGCGGATGCGCGCCCGGATATGGATGCGGTCGAATTTGACTGGCAGGCGGTTTTGGGCGCGGCGGTGGATCGCGGCGAGAAGCCAAAAGTGCTCATTCTTGATCAGGTGCAGGATCCCGGCAATCTCGGCGCGATTGTGCGCAGCGCAGCGCAGTTTGGGATCGCCGCGATTTTTATCCCGCGCGAGAAGGCGAGCGGCCTGACCCCTGCGGCGCGGAAGAGCGCCTCGGGCGGCGAGAATTTTGTGCCTGTTGTACGCGCCGCGAACCTCGCCCGCCTGCTTGATCTTTTAAAGGCCATGGGGTTTTGGATCGCCGCCGCCTGCAATGACGGCGGAACCGCGCTTGCGGCTTTTGATTTTAATTTTCCCTATGCCATTATTCTGGGTTCGGAGGGCCGGGGGGTACGGCGTCTTTTGCTTGAGAAGGCGGATCAGCGGCTTGTGATCCCCATGACGGGACACATCGACTCCCTGAATGTTTCCGTCGCGGCGGGGATCATTATGTACGCGATGTATGCGCAAAAAATCAGAAATTCATTGCCCTGACCGGATATTTCAGTTATGTTTATAAACGCGGGAGTTTCCCGCCTACCTTCTCTTTCTTTTTTCTCTCCCTAAAAGATGTATGTCTTGTGTTTGCGCGGAAGGATCCGCGCGTCCGGATAGTTATAACATGGAGGTTATGGTTTTGGAGATATCCGCAAATGAATTGCAATCGAATGAGAAAATTGTGAAAAGAGCCATATTTGAATATTGCTACAGGAAATATTATAAGCGCGTACTCGCGTACTGCCGCGCGGTATATGGTTTTTCCGGTTCTGTGGAAGACGCGGTGCAGGACGCCTTTCTGCTTTTTTGGACAAGGGGGGTGAGGCGCGTGAATCTCGCCCTGAACCCCGAGGCCTATATTCGGGTCATCGCGCGCAACATCTTTTGCCGCATCCGGCGCTGCAAACGCTTTGACAGCCTGCATGAGGAAAAGTGCAGAGGATGCGATCCATACCGCGCGCGCCTTAATTTTTATGAACTCATTTCATCGCTCAGCGGGGAAGAGCAGCGCCTCATGGAACTTTGCTATCTCTATGGCTGTGATCGTCTCGAGGCCGCGCGGGAGAGCAGGATCTCGCGCAGAACCTGTTTCCGGCGGCTCGCGCACGCGAAGCGGCAGCTCCTGCGCGGCTGCCTGCGCTAACTAAAAGCGGCCATAGATGCACGCCACCCCATCTGTCATTGCGAACCTTGCCCATCCGTCATTGCGAGGGAAGTGAAACTTCCCGAAGCAATCCAGGCGTACAATGGCACAGTGGATTGCTTCGCCGCTTATGCGCCTCGCAATGACAAAGCCGAACGGGTTCGCAATGACACAAGAGAGGGCTAAAAGCGGCCATAGATGCGCGTGCCGCAGTTTGGGCATTGCGCCTCGGCGGCAAGTATCTTGCGGCGGAGCGCAAACGGACTCCGCAGGATCAGTTCCATCGCGCAATGCGGGCAGCAGGTTTTTTGAATTTCAAGGTTTGCGACATTGCCGCCGTACACAAAGGAGAGTCCCGCATTTTTCCCGATGGCGACCGCGCGCAGGATATCGCTTTCCGGCGTTGGCTTGAGCTGCATAAGCCGGTGCGCGGGGCGGCTTGCCGTAATATGCCAGGGAATGTCCGGAGAGAGGCGCGCTATCCATTCCGCAAGCGCGGCGAGTGAGGCGTCGTCGTCATTCCAGCCGCACATTAAATTCGTAACTATCTCAAGATGGCAGCCTGCCTGGTACGCCGCGCGCGCGTTCTGCAGCACATACGCAAAACCCGGGAACCCCGTCAGCCTTGTGTAGAAAGCATCCCCCCAGCCCTTGATATCCAGCGAACAGGCGTCCATGACCGGGAGAAATTCCTGCCAAACCTCGGGATGCGCAAGCCCGGCAGTCACGAGCGCCGAAGGTATCCCGCGCGCTTTTGCCGCGCGCATACTCTCGATAACAAATTCCGACCAGACGAGCGGCTCGTTATATGTCCATGATATGCTCGCGCATCCGCTTTGCAGGGCGTTTTCGGGGATGGAATCCGGCGCGCATATTTCGAGACCGTCAAAATCCTTTTCGAGCGCGCAGGAGAGCGAGGCGTTTTGACAATGGAGGCAGCGCATATTGCAGCCCAGACCGCCGAGGGAGTATGTAAGCGTACCGGGATAAAAATGGTAGAGCGGTTTTTTTTCTATGGGGTCAAGCGCGATAGCGGCAGGGCGGCCATAGCCCAGGCTGTATACAATCCCGCCGGTATTTTTGCGCGCGCCGCATACCCCGAGCGCGCCACCGGAGAGAACGCATCCGCGCGGGCATAACCGGCAGGACGTTTTTCCGTCCGTGAGGGGCGTCCACCAGCGCGCCTCTTTTTCAGCGCTCATTCCCCGGCGCTGCGCGCGAGGATATCCGCTATCCGGTCATGCACCCGCAGAGCCAGATCGGCGTCGGACTCCCCCTCAAGCGGCAGGATGGGCGGCGTGATTGTTATATGGATGCGTTTTCCGAAACGCGGAACAAATCTGCCGCGCGGCATGGCCGCATAGGTACCTCTGATCGCGATAGGCACCACGGGAATTTTTTTCTTGACCGCGATCATCGCAAATCCCGGGCGAAAGGCGGCAAGCGCGCCGGTGCGGCTCCGCAAGCCCTCGGGAAAAATCAGGAGGTTATGCCCGGATTCGATCACGGATTCCGAGGCCTCCAGAATGAGGCTGAGCGGTTTTTGGGAATGGACGGTAATGATATTTTTGCCGCGCGAGATGCAGCGTACAACCCTTTCCATAACGGGGGAGGCCTTGACCCATGTGATGCAGCGCGCGAGGAAGGGCTTGGGCAGGAGCGCGATAAGGCAGGGCATATCCAGATAGCTCTCGTGATTCGCGGCCACGATACAGGGCCCATTCGGAAGATTTTCGAGCCCCTCGCTATGGATCCGGAACGAGAAGCGCGTGGCGCAGACGATAAGGGAACGCATGATGCTGCGCGTGTTTGTGCGCAGCTTCGGTATTTCTCCGGCGGCTTTTGTTTCCTGCGCCTCGGGATGGATGCGTTTGGCCTTTTCCACCAGAATGGCCAGATCGGCGATAGACTCCGCGTTGGCGACCTCCGCCTCGCCCAGTATGCAGTTAAAGCTGTTGCGCGCGAAAGAACAAAGCTCAAACCGGTCAAGCGAATCCAGCGCGAGATCAAAATCGAGGCGGGTTTCCGGTCCAACGGGCATACCCTTTTTTTTCGCGAGATGCTCGCAGAGGATACTCAGGGTGCGGTTGGAGGTTTGATCCGAGGCCTGACCGGATTGCGCGGCTTTGCCGGTGAAAAAATTCTGGAGCATAAATCGGCGCATCTTGCCCATGCGCGTCCGCGGCAGGGTTTCGGTCGCGATGCTGATCTGGAATATGCGGCGGTACGCGGCGGAGGTTTTATTATAGCGCTCGATGATTTCCTTTTTTATGGTTTGCAGGGCGTCGAGGATATCCAGCGCGAGCAGATCCACCGAGGGATAAATAACGGCCGCAAGCTGCCCGTTGCGCTGCAAAACGCCGATCTCGCGGATCATGGGCGACATGGAGGCGATCTCGCGCTCGATGGTTTCCGGATCGATCTTTTTTCCGTTGGGCAGAACTATCAGATCATCCTTGCGTCCGGTAACGTGCAATGCGCCTTTTCGCCCCAGGAACCCCGTGTCGCCGGTATAGAACCAGCCGTCGCGTATCGCATTCGCGGTCAGCGCGGGCTTTTTATAATAGCCAAGCATGACATTTGCGCCGCAGACGGCGATCTCTTCCTCGATGATGCGCGCCTCGAGGTTATGCGCCGGCGCCCCAACGCCGAAGCGCGGACTCCTTTTATTGAAGGAAATGATCGGCGAGGTTTCGGTGAGCCCATAACCTTCGGCGAGGCGAAAGCCCAGCGCCCAGAGATCGCGCATAACAACCGGATTTGATTTTGCGCCGCCGCACACCCAGAAACGCACCTTTGGCCCAAGCTGCGCGTGTACCTTGGTAAACAGGAACCGCCCGAGTTTTTGGCTTCCGCATACACGGCTTACAGCAAAAAATATCCGCCCCGCGAGGCTTGCCCGCACCTTTTCCATGATGGCGGCATGAAAAAGCTCGTAGATACGCGGCACGCCGATAAACGTGGTCACGTTCTCCGCCTGCATAACGGAGGCGATCTCCTCTTTTTGCATACCGGTGGCAAACGCGATTGTACACCCCGAGGAAAGCGGAACAAGAATGGTTCCCTGGAGGGGGAGGATGTGGTGCAGGGGGAGCAGGCCGAGGATGGTATCCGTGGGCTCAAAAAATCCGCCGGTACGCACCGCGCACCTCGAGGCGTCGAGGTTTGTGTAGGAGAGCATGACCCCCTTGGGCTCGCCGGTTGTGCCTGTTGTATACAGAATGGCCGCGAGGCTGTCCATATTTTTGGGGGACGCGAGCGCAAGAACCGGCTCGCCCGCAGGCAATGCGTTCAGGGAATCGAGATCGATGATTTGCGCGGATATTTTCGCGAGGGCGAGGGCTTCCGCCGCTTTTGCCCGCGTGAGTTCGCTGCAAAAAATGATGGCGGGTTCGCAATCTCCGAAAAGCCTGGATAGATCCGGCGCGGAGGTGGCATGGTCAATCGGCACAACCACCCCCTCGAGCTGCCAGATCGCGTAGAGCGCAAAGGCCCATTCCGCGCGGTTTTCCGCGAAAATGACCGCGCGCTCGCCCGCCGCCAGCGGTAAGGATCGGGCGCATACGCCGATGCGCTCCACCAATTCGGCGTAGGGGATACGGCGTTCTTTGTATACGATTGCCGTTTTCGCTGAAGGTGTTGGAAACACGATGCCGGACTCCTCTCAAGCGTATATCTTTGAGTATAGCGCGGGGTTGGCGGAAAGTATATTGAAAGGAATCGGCATGGCGGAGAACGCGCGCAAAATAATAGCAACAAACCGCAAGGCCTTCCATGAATATACCGTATTGGAGCGTATCGAGGCCGGGATGGCGCTTCAGGGCACGGAGGCAAAGAGCCTGCGCGCCGGGAAGGTCAGTTTCCTCGATTCCTTCGTCAGCATCCGCGAGGGGGAGGCATGGCTGACCAAGCTGCACATCTCCCCGTACGATTTCGGAAACCGCGCGAATCACGATCCCACCCGCCGCCGCAAGCTGCTCCTGCACCGCCACGAGATTCTGAAACTCGACCAGCGGGTACGCGAAAAGGGGCTCACGCTTATTCCGCTCTCATTGTATTTCTCCAAAGGAAGGGTGAAGCTCGAACTCGGCCTCTGCCGGGGCAAAAAGCTCTACGACAAGCGCGAGGCGATAGCGAAGCGCGACCTGGCGCGTGAACGCGAAAGGAATTTATGACATTGAAATTTATGTTTGACTGAAAATACGGAAGAATGGTATAATCAACTGTATGCGGCAAGGAGGATACAGTTGTATGCCGGTTTGGCATACAACGGAATATACGGCCAAAAACGCGCCGAAAGCGATTTTCATAGGTGTTATTTTGTTATTTTATAAAGCGGGAAGCACAGTCTTGTCCTTATGGGTTCTGTTGACGCGATCCGGGATAAGGCTTTTTATGGTTGGTTTATAATACGGCTGTTTTTCCGCAAATTTGTTACCGGGAAAAATGGCTCGAACTGGAGAAAACATGAACCTCAACTTGTCACTCGGAAACAAATTATTACTCTCTTTCAGCACTATCATGCTCGTGGGCTTGCTCGGCAATGTTATCGCGATCATCGGCATCCACAACCTGAACGCGAATATCCACACCCTCACCACGGATTCCATCATCCGGCTGAACGCGCAGGTGGACATCCGGATTGGTATACTCGAAGAAACCTGGGCGCAGGCGCGCTGGGCAAACGCCTGGCTTCCTCCCGACCGCTATGAAACCGAATTCGGGCGCATAGAAGGGGCGGAAAAACGTATAGCCGCCGCCTTCGAGGCCTATGACCCCTTTCCCAAAGCGCCTGAGTCTCAGGCAACCTACGATCAACTCAAAGAAGCCGTCAAGGATCTCCAGGCTCTGGACAACAGGCTCTCGGCAACCGCCAGGCAGTATCAGGGGCGGCCGGACGCCGCCCAAACGGTCGCCGAGCTGGCCACTTCGCTGAACCGGCCACCAAAAATGGACACAGTGCTGCAGCTCCTGAATGATATGCGTGTGCATACGGACAAAAGGCGCGACACAGATACCCAGGAAGCGTACCATAACTCCGAATTGGTTTCCCTTGTCGCGATCATCGCGACCATCGTTATGTTCCTTGTTTCCATGGCTTTCGTAATTATACTTCCGCGCTCAGTCACAAAGGTGGTGCGGAGCATATCCGACCTGCTGCGCAGGGACGCCGATCATGTAACGGCGCACAGCAAAGAGCTTTCCGCAGGCAGCCAGGATCTCGCCGCAGGCGCCAACGAGCAGGCCGCTTCCATTGAGCAAATCGCCGCTTCCATTGAGGAAGTGGCCTCCATGGTCAGGCAAAACGCCGATAACGCAACCGAGGCCAATCGTCTTGTGGAATCGGCGCGGGCGGCCGTCGACGCCACCCAAAAGTCGATGCAGCGGTCATTGCACGCCAACGAGGAGATATCAAACGCGAGCAATGAAACATACAAGATCATCAAAACCATCGACGAGATTGCCTTCCAGACAAACCTGCTCTCGTTAAACGCGGCTGTGGAAGCGGCGCGCGCGGGCGAGGCCGGCGCGGGATTTGCGGTGGTTGCGGACGAGGTGCGCGGGCTTTCGATGCGGTCGGCGGAGGCCTCGAAGCGCACAGCCGAATTGATTGAGCAAACCATCGCGAAGGTGCGCGAGGGCGCCGGCATATTCAAGGAAACGGGCGCCAATATCGATGAAGTGGTGGGTCATGTCCACAAGGTATCGCAGCTTGTCACCGAGGTGGCGGCGGCCTCCAACGAGCAGTCGAAGGGGCTGGAGCAGATCAACCGCGGTATTTCGGAAATGGAAAAAGTCATTCAGGAGAACGCGGCACAGTCCGAGGAAAGCGCCGCTTCCACCCAGGAATTGCACACCCAGGCTGCGGAGATCATGACGAGCGTGTTCATGCTTGAGGAATTCATCTTCGGCGTGGAGAGCATCCAGCAGGACTGAAAACGCAAAATGGCTTTTACGATACAAGGGGCTGCCCGGGAAGGAATGGGCAGCCCTTTTTTTGTGTACCGCTATTGCGGATAAACGCCTGAGAAAATTTCAGGGTTATTACACCATTTTTTCACATTATTTCCATAAATCGTGGACATAAAAAAAGCGATTCTATTGTTGATTTTTTGGTACCCGGCGTGTATTCCGTTTTTGAGATTGCAGTAATACGGAGGCGGAAATCATGGCAAGGGTGCATAGACCGGATCAATCCGCCATTCCGTTATAACCCGAAGAACGGTAGGTATGGGACTTGAAGTGCCGGTGAAGTTTCCGCCTGCCTTTATCATAGAGGTTTTACCGCCCGATGCAGGTCAGGCGGAGCAGTACCCCTGTCAGAGACGCCGGATGTATGGCTGTGCGCGGCGCCTCGGGCAGGATTTTTTGTCTGCTGTGATTTTGCCGCGTTGTGATTATTTACTTTAATCAAGCTATAAAGTATGCCAAGATAGTAGCGGGAAGTCCGGGGTGCAACGGTGGGCGCCTAAATTGGAGGAAGTATGAAGACCAGATTACCGCTTGGAGCGAAGTTACTTTTCGCTTTTATCGTTCTTGCGCTCTTTGGGCTGATTGGAAACATGGCCGGGTTTTTTGCCATCGACAGTCTCAGGGAAGATATCACTATGCTTACCGACGACGCCATAATACGGATGGAATGTATTACCGCCATCAAAACGGCGGCATTAACGGCCAATTTCGCGCAGGAACGCTGGAAAAACCCCACGCTCAGCCCCGCGTTATATGAGGAGCAGTTTGGTATCATGGACGCCATGGCGGCGCAGGCAGGCGCTGCTTTCGAGCGCTTTGATAAATTTAAAAAATTACCGGCGGCGCAGGCGACCTTCGATGCTCTGAAGGAAGCAATTATGAAAGCTGTCACTATTGACGCGGAACTCATCCGGATCGCGCGGCTGCATCAGGGCAATCCCGACGCGCCCATGATCGTAGCCTTGGCCGCGCGGGATACGCTGCAGCGTCCGGCTATCGTAGCGGAAATGGACAGGCTTCTGACGGAGATGCAGGGGCATGTCAATAACAGGCGCGATACAGTTTCCGGCGCAGCGCACCGCGAAGGCGCCCTCATGAGCAGTGTTTCCATTACACTGACTATTATCATACTTGTCGTGTCCCTGGCCTTTTGTATCCTGTTCCCGCGCTCCATCACAAAAGTCATACGACAAATTACCGTTCTCCTGCGCAGGGACGCGGATAATGTTACGGCGCATACCAAAGAACTCGCCATAAGCAGCCAAACGCTTGCCGCAGGCGCCAGTGAGCAGGCCGCGTCCGCCGAGGAGATCGCCGCTTCCATTGAGGAAGTCTCCTCGATGGTTAAGCAAACCGCCGATAACGTGGGCGAAGTCGACCGCCTTATGGGCGAAGCGAAAAAGGCCGTGGGTTCCACCCAGGAGTCCATGCAGCGATCCCTGCAGGCGAATGAGGCGATATCCCAGGCGGCCAGCGAAACCGCGAAGATCATCAAAACCATCGACGAGATCGCGTTCCAGACAAACCTGCTCTCGCTGAATGCGGCTGTGGAGGCTGCGCGCGCGGGCGAGGCCGGCGCGGGGTTTGCGGTGGTTGCGGATGAGGTGCGCGGGCTTTCGATGCGGTCGGCGGAGGCCTCAAAGCGCACCTTCGATATGATAGAGCAAATGATCGCGAAGGTACGCGAGGGGGTTGGGATCTTCAAAGAGACTGATGAGCATCTTGGCGAAGTGGTCGAGTCTTCATCCAGGGTATCGGGGCTCATTGCCGAGGTGGCTTCGGCCTCCAACGAGCAGTCGAAGGGGCTAAGCCAAATCAACCTGGGTATTACGGATATGGAAAAAGTCATTCAGCAAAACGCGGCGGGCGCCGAAGAAAGCGCCGCTTCCACCGATGAATTACATTCCCAGGCGGCGGAGATCATGACGAGCGTGTATATGCTTGAGGAATTTATTTTCGGCAAATCGAGTATTCCCCAGGCGTAGGCCGACCCCCTGCGGCACCCGCAGGGGGTCGGTTTCAGGCGCGTCTGTTTTCCGATTATCCTTGACAATGTGCAGAGAGTTGTTGTTAACTTCTAGATTAAGAGTAAGGCATATAAAGTTGATATATTTGTAAATAAAGTAAATATTGGCATCGATTTTGGAGGGGATCATGGAAATCAGATTACCGCTGGGAATGAAATTGCTTGCTGCTTTTGTCGTACTTGCGTTTTTCGGGCTTGCCGGGAACATCGTCGGATTTATTGCTATCGACAGTCTCGGTAAAAGCATCACTACGCTTACCGACGACGCCATGATACGGCTGGAGTGTATAACCAAAATCAAAGAGGGGATACAGGCGGCTCATTTTATACAGGAGCGCTGGAAAAATCCCACGCTCAACCTTGCGCTGTATGATGCGCTGTTTGGTCAAATGGAAGAAGCCGAAAAGCTCGTGCAGGATACTTTCGCGGTTTTTGACAAGTTCCCGAAAGCGCCGGCGGCGCAAAAAACCTACGAAGAGCTGAAAGCCAAAGTGCGTGAATTTGACACCATTGACGGGGAGATTGTCAGGCTCGCCAAATTACACCGCGGCAATCCAGAGGGACCCATGATTATAGCCCTCACCGCCAGGGATACGCTGAAGCGCCCGGCTGCCGTAGAGGAACTGAGTAAGCTCATGGATGAGATGCACGGACACGCCAATAACAGAAGCGGTATGATTGCTGGTGCCGCGCACGGTACGGCGGATTTCACGAGAGTCCTTTCCATCATACTGATTGCCGTCATAGCTGTCGTGTCCCTGGCCTTTTGTATCCTGTTTCCGCGTTCCATCACGAAGGTTATACAGCAAATCACCAACCTCTTGCGCAGGGACGCGGACAGCGTCACAGCGCATACCAAGGAACTCGCCGCAAGCAGCCAGGCGCTCGCATCAGGCGCCAGTGAGCAGGCCGCGTCCGCCGAGGAGATTGCCGCTTCCCTTGAGGAAGTTTCCTCGATGGTCAGGCAAAACGCCGATAACGTGGTCGAAGTCGACCGCCTTATGAACGACGCAAGGAGAGCCGTAGGCTCTACCCAGGACTCCATGCAGCGTTCCCTGAAGGCGAATGAGGCTATATCCCAGGCGGCCAGCGAAACCTCCAAGATCATCAAAACCATCGACGAGATCGCGTTTCAAACGAATCTGCTTTCGTTAAACGCGGCGGTGGAAGCGGCGCGCGCGGGCGAGGCCGGCGCGGGGTTTGCGGTGGTTGCGGACGAGGTGCGCGGGCTTTCGATGCGGTCGGCGGAGGCCTCGAAGCGCACAGCGGATCTGATAGAGCAAACCATCGCGAAGGTACGCGAGGGAGTCGGGATCTTCAAAGAAACCGATTTGCACCTCGGCGAGGTAGTCGAGTCCTCGTCCAAGGTATCGGGGCTTATTTCCGAGGTGACGTCGGCCTCCAACGAGCAGTCGAAGGGGCTTGGACAAATCAACCTGGGTATTTCGGAAATGGAAAAAGTCATCCAGCAAAACGCGGCGAGCGCCGAAGAAAGCGCCGCTTCCACCGAGGAATTGCACGCCCAGGCGGCGGAAATCATGACGAGCGTTTTTATGCTTGAGGAATATATTTTCGGCAAATCGAGTATTCCCCAGGCGGAATGATGGCTATTTGCTTATAAGTTTGATAATCCGAAAAACAGCGGCGCGCCGCTGTTTTTTTTGCGTTTATTTTTTGGTCTGTTTATATTTTTGGTCTTATTTTTGACCGAAGGAGAGTATTATTTGTGCATAGTTTTGTTTGCTGAAGGGAAGGAAGGGGAAGAAGGGTATGAAAAACAGTTTGCCGCTGGGGGTGAAATTACTTATTGCTTTTGTCGTTTTGGCAGTCATTGGTTTGGCGGGTAATTTGGTTGCGATTTATGGCGTCCAAAGTCTCAAGCAAGACATCGATCTGCTTGCCAACGATACTATGGTGCGCCTGGATATGGTGCATATTATCAAAGAGGCGGTTATCGAGGCGCATTTTATTCAGGAACGCTGGAAAAATCCCAGGCTCAGCCCCGAATTGTATGAGGCGCAGTTTGGCGCAATGATAGCCGCCGAGAAGGCGGCGCAGGATGCTTTTAATATTTATGACAAGTATAAAAAACTGCCGGCGGCGCAGGAAACCTACGATAAGCTGAAAGACGCAGTACACAGGTTTGACGCCATTGACGCGCAGCTTGTCAAAACCGCCCGAGCGTACCAGGGGCGTCCTGAAGCGCACATAATGGTAGCCGAACTCTCCGTGGAATTGAACCGTCCGTTGGTCGTAGTGGAACTGGATAAGCTCCTGAGCGAGATGCTTGAGTGGGTGGAGAAAACCCGTAAAACCGCTTCTGACAGGACGCACGCCGAAGCGACTCGCATATACACCCTGTGTGTTATAATGACTGCTTTCGTATCGGTTGTCTCTCTGGCTTTTTGCGTTGTATTTCCCCGTTCCATCACAAAGGTTGTGCGGCAAATAACCGTTCTCCTGCGCAAGGATGCGGATCATGTTTCCGCGCATACCAAAGAACTTGCCTTAAGCAGCACAACCCTCGCCGCAGGAGCCAGCGCGCAGGCTGCGTCCGCCGAGGAGATTGCCGCTTCCATCGAAGAAGTCGCCTCGATGGTCAGGCAAAACGCCGATAACACAAACGAGGTCAATCATCTCATGGAGGGCGCAAAGGCGGCCGTAGGCGCTACCCAAACCTCCATGCAGCGCTCTTTGCAGGCGAATGAGGAAATATCCCAGGCGGCCGGCGAAACCGCGAAGATCATCAAAACCATCGACGAGATCGCGTTTCAAACGAATCTGCTCTCGCTGAATGCGGCTGTGGAGGCTGCGCGCGCGGGCGAGGCCGGCGCGGGGTTTGCGGTGGTTGCGGATGAGGTGCGCGGGCTTTCGATGCGGTCGGCGGAGGCCTCGAAGCGCACCTTTGAGTTGATAGAGCAAATGATCGCGAAGGTGCGCGAGGGACTCGGGATATTCAAAGAGACCGGAGCGAATCTCGAAGAGGTAGTCACATCCTCAGCCAGGGTGTCGCAGCTCATTGCCGATGTAGCGGCGGCGTCGGGCGAGCAGTCGAAGGGGTTAAGCCAAATCAGCACGGGTATTACGGAAATGGAGAAGGTAATTCAGCAAAACGCGGCGGGTGCCGAACAAAGCGCCGCTTCCACCCAGGAACTGCATTCGCAGGCGGCGGAGATCATGACGAGCGTATATATGCTTGAGGAATATATTTTCGGCAGCCAGGCTGTTCCGCAGGCGGAGTAATTTTCACGCCTGACCGGAGGCGCGTCGTTTTTGCTTGACCGAAGCCATCGGCAAATTTAGTTTATCATTGGACATTCTCGCTTTTGGGGTATGGACGGGCTGGCAGGCCGTCATCTCCGGGCCGCTAGCTCAGCAGGTAGAGCAACGCCCGTTTAAGGCGTGGGTCGACAGTTCGAATCTGTCGCGGCTCATAGTGGGTAATCTTGTCCCCTTCGTCTAGTGGTCAGGACATCGGATTTTCATTCCGACAACAGGGGTTCAATTCCCCTAGGGGATGCTTCGCCGGATGTGACAAATACAGGATGTATTGTCCCGAGCGCGTACATGGATGTACGCTCTTGCGAGGGGAGCACTCCGCGCAGTGCCTGGATGGCATGGTTGTTGCGCGGAGGGCGAAACTGGACGCGAAGCACCCAACGCAGTGCCTGGATGGCACGGTCGTTGCGTTGGGGGCTTTTTTCTGAAAAAAGTGGACGGACTAGTCCGTCCGCATTATTTTGAGGGTATGTACAAAATTGGAAATCAGGTGCGTACATGATTGAAGAAGTGGAACGTATCCTTGCGGAAGCGGACGAGAAGGACAGGTGCATATTGCGCGCGGCATGGGAGGAGTTCGCGCGCTCCGGGTATCATAACGCCAATATGGATCACATTGCGGCGGCGGCGGGTTTGGGGAAGGGAACGGTGTACCGGCGCTTCCACAACAAGCAGTTTCTTTTTTTTGCGGTCGTCAGGAGCGGCCACCGGCATTTATCCAAAAGGATGGAGCAGGCCGGTGCCAAACTTCCATTCAGGGAGAGCCTGCACGCGAAGCTCGCCGTGGTGACAGAACACCTCGAGGCAAATGTGGGCGCCATGCGCCTGATGATGCACGAGCAGAGTAAAACGATTGAGAATTTCAGCGCCGCCGAGGTGCAGGAATTATCCAATTCGATGTGGAAGGAGCAATACGAGTTCTGGCGGCGCACAGTGGAGGCGGCTGTGCAGGAGGGGCATCTGCCCGCGCGCGAGGAAACCGAATTATCCATGCTTGCCCTGATGCTGGCGGGTATGGTGCGCGGCTGCTATATCGAGTTTTATTTTTGCCGCGAGATGGCGGGATTAAAAAAGGAGATGACGGACAGGTGGAATAATCTTCTGATGAAAATTTTGTTTGAGGGCGTATTTGCATAGAAGATTGGGATACTTTTGTCATTGCTTCACCACTGCGTGGTTCGCAATGACAGGTGGGGATAGTGGAGATAATTATGAAGAGAATGTATTTTGCGGCGCTTGTTTTCATGCTCATACAGGGGGCGCTTTGGGCGCAGACGGGCACTGATCCCGCGCAGTTTCAAAAGCCAAAACTCGTGTTGGATCTGGACGAGTGTATCCGTCTCGCGCTTGAGCGGAACCCTGATTTTATAATGGCCAGACAGGAAGTGCAGATGAAAGAGGCGGCGGCGGCATCCGCCTACGGGCGTTTTTTCCCGTCGATTGATTTTCAATCCCGCATGACGATACTCGATCCAACCACAGTCAACGACAGCAAAGGCACAATTCCGATTGGGACTACGCCGATAACGTTTCAAACGGTCTATTCGCCGCTCTTCACCATGGGATTTACCGCGAGCTACGCGATTCCCGGGATTCCGTTTTTCTCGGACGGCGCGTGGGGCATGGTCAATGCCGCGCACGATCTCACGCTGAAGGATCTTGGCGTTACAAAAAATAAACTGGAAAAGACGAAGCGCGACACGAAGGCCATGATCTCGAAGGCCTTCTACCAGTTAAAGCTCAGCGAATTGATGTACACGCTCACAAAAGCAAACGATGAGCGGCTTGGCGCCTATCTGGATGTGGCGCAGCGTAATTATAACGCGGGGCGCATCAGCCAGTATGAACTCCTGCGCGCTCAGGTGCAGCTTGCGAATAACCAACCCGAACTTCTGCGCGCCGAAAACAGCGCGCGGCTTGCCAGGGTCGCGCTCCTGCAAAAGCTCTCCCTGGATCTGAATCTGGATCTCGAGACCAAAGGGGAACTCCGCGTTGACTATGTGCAGATAAGCGAGGAAAAGGCGGTTGCGACCGCTTTGACCAACCGCAGCGAATTGCAGGACATCGCGCTCAGCGTTGAGGTTCTGAAGCTCCAGGAAAAAATGAGCAAATACGGAACGCGCCCGCAGCTTGCGGCCTTCGCCAATTTTAACTGGGAACTCAAAAAAAAGGGGAGCCTGTTCGCGCAGGGTGATCGCCAGCTCTACAATAACTGGACCGCCGGCGCGCAGATATCCATCCCGATATCGGAATTGCTGAACCCGGCCTCAACCTCATGGAAGGGAACCGCGCAATACGAGCATGGAGTCGAGCGCGCCGGAACCATGCAGCGCAATGTGGAGTCGCTGATTCAGCTGGAGATACGCCAGAATGTGCTTTTGCTCGAGGAGAATCGCAAAACCATCGACGCGCAAAGAACGGCTATGAGCCTCTCCACGGAGGGGCTGCGCGTGGCGCGCATCGCCTACAACGCGGGACAGGTGGGCAATGTGGAATTGATGGACGCAGAACTCGATTTTCAGCGCGCCCAGTTAATGGAGTACCAGGCATGGTATGGCTATATCGCGGCAAGGATCGATCTCTTAAACGCGATGGGGGTATTATAGGACGTGTCTCTAAAGTTTTATTTTTTGTCATTGCGAACGTTCTGAAAGAACGTGAAGCAATCCAGGGGGAACATTTTTACATGGATTGCTTCGGCTTCACCTCGCAATGACAAAAAGACGCCCTGATTTGTATTACAGCTTTGGCTTTTTTCGGGAAGTGTTTGTTCTTGTGGGTATTATGAGGAGGAAGGTATGGCTTTCAAAATCACGAAAACAAAAGTGATTGTTGCTGTTGTTTTACTCATCGTCGCCTTTATTGCTTTTTCCCGGGCAAATAAAACTCAGGAACAGGAAGGCGTAAAAACCGTGCCTGTGGTTATCGAAACGGTAACAAACAGCGCTATGGCGCACAGGCTTTTTGTAAATGGCGAAATAAAGGGACTGAATCAGGCCGATATCTATCCCGACGTTCCGGGAAAGGTCATGGAGCTTTTTGTGCAGGAAGGGCAGTACGTCGGCGCGGGGCAGGTGGTCGCCACGATTGACCGGAGCCAGGTGGGGATGATCTATATGCCGGCCACCGTTACCACGCCGATATCCGGCGTGGTCGGCAAGATATATGTCGAGCGCGGACGCACCGTCAGCCCCGCCGTTCCCATCATGTTTATCGCGGATACGCGGGTGGTCGAGGGTGTGCTGAACATACCCGAAAAAGATATTGGGCACTACAAGCTCGGGCAGGACGCGGAGATTCGCACCGAGAGCCATCCCGGTACGGTGTTCAAGGGGTATGTCTCCAGGATATCTTCGGTCATCGATTCGCTTACGCGCACACTTGAGGTGCGCATCACCCTTGTGAATACGGGCAACCTGCTCATCCCGGGCAACTACGCCGATTTTTCCATTAAGGTTAAGGACATTCCCGATCAGGTTATGATTCCCTACGATACGATCATCGATACCATTGAGCGCAAGGAAGTCTTTGTTGTTGAGGAGGACGAATCGCCGCTTGGTGGAACCATTGTTAATGACGATCCCCAGGTTCCGAAAACAATCAACCTGGGTACAGCGCGGCATCTGGTCGCGCGGGAGCGCATCATCACGATTGGCATCCGCGACGGCGAGTATGTGCAGGTTCTCTCGGGGCTTGTGCCCGGGGAAAGGATCATCTCCCTGGGTAAGGAAAATGTAGTGGACGGAATACCCGTGCGCGAGGTTCCAAAGAGAACCATGGAAGCGCTGGAAGGGAAAACTCATGCCCCGGAGAACGGGAACGATACGGAACCTGCGCAAACCCCGGATTCGCCGGCGAATGACGCGGAGTAACGCCCATGAAAATAATTGATATCTCCATCA
This sequence comes from Spirochaetota bacterium, assembly GCA_031283155.1. Classification (GTDB taxonomy): domain Bacteria; phylum Spirochaetota; class JAGLSM01; order JAGLSM01; family JAKPMW01; genus JAKPMW01. The sequence continues at coordinate 95,911 of JAITCI010000076.1, forward strand.
AGAGACCTGTTTTTACCGTAATGATCTATATCGCGATCCTGATCCTCGGTTTTACAGGCCTTTCCAAACTCTCCGTCGATCTGTTTCCGGATATCGAATATCCCGCGATCATCATCCTGACGCAGCAATCGGGCGTGGGGCCGCAGGAGATTGAGACCTCGATCACCCGCCTGGTTGAGGGCGCGGTCGCCTCCACCGAGGGGATAGACCGGCTCACGGCGGTATCGCGCGAGGGCATCTCGGCTGTGAGCGTTATGTTCAAGTGGGGGCAAAACCTCGACGCAGCGGCGGCGGATATACGCGACAAGCTCGATCTGATCGTGAACCGTCTCCCGAATGACGTGCAAAAGCCGATGCTCTTCCGGCTCAGCTCCTCGATGATGCCTATCATGTTCCTGACGCTTGTCGGCGATAAGCCCCTGCCCTATCTGTATGATCTCGCCGATCAGAAGCTCAAGGATCAGATAGTGCAAACGCCGGGGGTCGCGAACGTGAATATCGACGGCGCGCGGATGCGCGAGGTGCAGGTTGTTCTGAACCGGAACCGCCTCGACGCCTACGCCATCGCGCCCGAGCAGATTATGGGGGTTCTCGCGGCGGAAAACGTGAATGTTTCCGGCGGCACGATCAAAAGCAAATACAGCCAGTTTATCCTGCGCACCCAGGGCGAGTTCAAGGACATTGAAGAGATCCGCAATATCATTGTGAGCTACCAGCACGGTATCCCGGTGTACCTCAAATACCTGGCCGACGTGAACTGGGGTATCTCCGAAGAAACCTCAAGATCAAGGATCAACGACAAGGTTGGACTGCGGATGCCCGTATTCAAGCAGTCCGGATCCAACAGCGTGCAGTCGGTGAATCTTTTGCGCAAAAAACTGGAAATCATGCGGCAGAGCCTCCCGACCGGCGTGGAACTCCGCGAGATAATGAGTTCAACGGATTTTACAAGAAATTCGATCAGCAATACCGCAACCTCGGCCATTCTCGGCGGTATCCTCGCGGTTTTCGTGGTACTGATTTTCCTGCGCAATATCCGCGCCTCGCTGATCATCGGCACCGCGATCCCGCTTTCGATCATCACCACGTTTATCGGTATGTATTTTTTCAAGGTCAATCTGAACGTGATCTCGCTCGGCGGCTTAACCCTCGGCATAGGTATGCTGGTGGATAACGCGATCATTGTGCTGGAGAATACCTACAACTATATGGCGCGCGGGCAAAAGGCCGGCGAGGCGGCGCGCCTCGGCGCGCAGGAGATAGCGGGCGCCATCATGGGCTCCACCCTGACCACGATATGCGTTTTTCTCCCTATCGTGTTTACCACCGGTATCGCGAAAGAGATCTTCGTCGACATGGCGCTCACCGTAACATTCTCGCTTGTCGCGTCGATCTTTGTGGCTTTAACCCTTGTCCCGATGCTCTCGTCAAAATATCTGCATTACTACGACGACGCGCAGTTAAAGCGCCTTGAGCCGCACCTCTACAGGATCATCAGTTTCGGGGAGCATACGCTCCGGAAGCTGGAAGAGAAATACCGCGACAGCATCCGCTGGGCGCTCGATCATAAAAAGACCGTGCTTCTCTCTATAGTCGCGCTCTTCCTCTTTTCGGTGCTTGTTGTTTTCAAGGGCGTGGATTCCGAATTCATGCCGCAGGCGGATCAGGCCATGATCACCACAACCATCACCATGCCGGTCGGCACCAAACTTGAAGTGACCAGCGAAGCCGCCGAGCAGCTGACAGCCCTGATCCGGAAGGTCATCCCGCAGGAGTATATCCAGAACCTTTCCTATTTTGCGGGCAGCTCCGGCGGGATCCAGGCGATCTTCGGATCCGCGTCCGCCAATGTCGCGACCGTGCAGAGCCGCCTTGTCACCAAAACAGAGCGCGACAAAACCACGATGGAATACATCAAACTGTTCAAGCAGGAGGTTGACAAGAGTGAAGCGCCTCTCGGCGTCGCCAGTATCAACTTCAACGCCGGAGGGAATTTTCTCGGCGGTTCCGCCATCGATATATACGTGCGCGGGCATGATCTAAAACGCGGCGCCGTACTCGCGAGCGAAATCAAGGCGATAATCGACAACATCCCCGAACTCTATAACTCCGACGTCAGCCGCAAGGAGGGCGCGCCCGAACTCATCGTCCGCGTCAACCGCCAGAAAGCGGCCAGCATGGGGCTCAACATGGCGAGCATCGGGCTCGCGATCCAGCAGAGCGTACTTGGCCGCACCGCGACCTATATGCGCGAGGAGGGGCGCGAGTATGATATTCTTGTGCGCCTCGACGAAAAGGATCGCGCCTCCATAGAGGATATTGAAAACATTCAGGCCATCTCGACATTCACGCGCCGCCCGGTGCGCATCGGCAATATCGCGACCATCGTGCATGATATAGGGCCAATCAATATTGAGCGCGACGATCAGATGCGCGTGATCCATGTTACCTGCGACAGCTTTGGCGGCTTGCAGCAGGCGGTGGACAAGATCAAAAAAGAAGTGGACGCAAACATCATCATCCCCGAAGGCTTCACCCTGGATTACAGGGGCAGCTTCTATGATATGCAGGATACCTTTGAGGATCTCGCGCTCGCTCTGATAGTCGCGATCTGCCTGATCTACGCGGTAATGGCGGCCATTTTTGAGTCCTACCTCGATCCCTTCATCATCTTTTTCACGATTCCGCTCGCGCTGATCGGCGTTATCTGGACGCTCTTTATAACCAACACCACCATGTCGGTCAATGCGCTCATCGGGATCTTGGTGCTGGCGGGAGTTGTGGTGAATAACGGGATCGTGCTTGTCGATTACATCAATATCCTGCGCGCGCGCGGAGTCGTCCTGAAGGACGCGATCTGCGAGGCGGGACGCCGGCGCCTGCGCCCGATCCTGATGACCACGCTCACCACGGTTATCGCGCTCATCCCGGGGGCGATAGGTCTTGGCGAAGGCGACGAGATGAACATCCCGCTCGCGCGCACGGTTGCGGGAGGGTTGACCGTTTCCACTTTCTTCACGCTCTTCTTTGTACCCGTCACCTATCTCGCGTTTGACAACCTCCTCGAAAAAAGGCGCAAGAAGCTGGCCGGACGCGAGTCGCTTGGACACCGCATCGGCCACGCGATCAACGCGCTCTTTTCGGGCAAGAGCAAAACAGGAAGGGGGAAACGACGATGAAGATGATCATGATAGCCTATAACCACTCCGTCCATGAGGAACTTCTGGAGCGGCTGACCTCCGTCGGGATGAAGTACCATACATGTATCCAGAATACCACCGGCATTGGCGGCAAGGGGCCGCACATGGGAACAAACATCTGGCCCGCAACCAATAACGTCATGTATATCGCGATAACAACGGAATCGCTCGGCAAGAAGGTACTCGCGGCGGTGAAGGATCTGAAAACCCGCTTCCGCGATGAAGGTATCCAGGCCTGGATCTGGAAGATCGACGCAGAGCTGTAGTATTTATCTGGGCGTGTCCCTAAAGTTTTATTTTTTGTCATTGCGATGCTGTTCGTCGCAACGCGACGATATAATTCATCCTTTCAGCAATGCCCGTAGGGCATAACATTCTGAAAGAACGTGAAGCAATCCACTATGCCATTTTACAACCTGGATTGCTAACGCCCTCCGGGCGTGACTGTAGGGAAAATTATAGGCGTCGCTTGTACCCACAGGGCATAAACGCGACGAACAGTATCGCCGCAGAGCGGCTCGCAATGACAGAGAAAAGCTTGCCAATTGCGAGGCGCAGCCGATACCTGCGCGCAAGCGCGGGACACAAGTACCCATTCGGACACAAGAATAATTCAGGTGGTATTCATGCAAAAGACTGGACATTTCCTGCGCTCGGCGGCAGCCAAAGAGGCGAGCCTCATAGAGCGAAAACTGCGGACGCCTGAAAACAGACACGAACTCTCGCTCGCTGAGGATGGCCTGGAAGAATGTGCGCGCGCGGCCTGTTCTGTCCTGCGCGCGGGCGGGCTTGTCGCCGGCCCCACGGATACCGTGTATGGAATTTTTTCGGCATGGAGCAGCGCGGCAGCCTTGCGGCGGGTCTATGCGCTGAAAGGCCGCCATCAGGAGAAGCGCCTCCCCGCGCTTGCCGCAGATCGCGAAATGCTTTTGCCCTGGGTGAGCGAAACCCCGCCGGAGGCGCTCGCCTGCCTTTGGCCGGGCGCGTTAACTCTGGTGCTTCCGGCGCGGGATCACCCCTTTGGCTGGGAGACGATTGCGTTTCGTGTTCCCGATCATGCGTTTTTGCGCCTGCTTGCCGGATCCCTGGCTGAACCTGTGTACGCCCCAAGCGCGAATCCGCAGGGTAGTCCGCCCGCGCGAAACTGCGACGAGGCCTGGGCGTATTTCGACGAGGCGATAGATCTCTACATCGACGGCGGCGAAGCGCCGGACACCCAAGCCTCTACGCTGGTCTCCTGCGTAACCCATCCCCCCGAGGTGCTGCGCCAAGGGGCGGTGCGCATACCATAAGTTGTTTCGTTTATTGTAACGGCGCTACAGCAGCATAAAAACGCCTGTACCCAGGCATATCGAAATCGCGAGTACAATCAGGATGGGATGCCGCACGAAAAATGGCCTGGGCGCGGATTTTTCCTTTGGCAGAGCGGCGTACGCGGGCTGTTCATCCAGAGGAATCATTTCTGCCGGCGCGCCCCTTGCGGGCGTCTCTTCGGTTCCGCCCATCATGCCATACAGAAGCGCGTAGGCGCGTATCGCCCCGGCGTCGCGCGTCAGTTTTTCAAGCTCGGCGTATCTTTCCCCGGCGGAGCGCCTGATGGCGGCGATATTCGTTTTCAGTTCCGCTATGGCGCGCTGCTTATTGCGGGATTCGTTGATACCCAGATCGCTATAGAAAAACTGCCCGATAAGCCAGGCAAAGAAAGCAAAAATGGCGAGATACATGAGTACAGGCACAAGTTTCCGCATACACGGTACTTATCGGCATAAGTGCGCGCCTGGGTGATACCGGAAAGGCGGGCACAGGCGTGTGCAAATCACGCGCCCTTTGCCTGTTTTGGCAGGGGGAGCGGCGGCGGATTGCGTATTATTTTTTCTGTTTGCGAAAAATAGTCGGCACATGCTCCCCCTCGCTTCGGCAGCAAAGCTGCCTACGCGACCCCCAGTTGTTTCAAGGCACTACACGCTGGCGTATATGCGCTCATCTATACGCGCGTATCAATATGAGAAAACGCGATAAAAATCTCAATTTTACGGTATACTATCAGTACAAAAAAGGGGCTTGCCATGCTCAGGATTCCAACGGTGTATCTGGAAACGACCATCTTTAATTTCCCTTTCGCCGACGACGCGCCTCATTATAAAGCGGACACACTGAAACTGTTTGCGGAAATAAAAGCGGGGAAGTTCCGCCCCTTTACGTCTAAGTACGTCATTGATGAATTAAACGACACAAAGGACGTTGAAAAACGCGAAAAAATGAAAGCACTTATTGATGAATACGGGGTAGCGGTACTTCTTGACAGTAAAGAGACCGAGCAGCTTGCGGATAAGTATATTGAGGCGGGGATTATTCCCAAAAAATATGATACCGACGCGCTTCATATAGCCGCAGCGGCGGTTGCCGGACTTGATTTTATTATAAGTCTTAATTTCCGGCATATTGTACGGCACAAAACCATATTTGAGACCGAGGTTGTTAATATCCGTGAAGGATACAAGCGAGTTTTTATTCATACGCCTATGGAGGTGATAAGCAATGAGGAAACCCCTTGATGATTACATGAATGACCCCGACATCATTGATGAGCCGATGCCGCTCAAGGAAATCCATGCTATCAGGTTGAGATTTCACGATGAAACAAAAGACATGACAGCTGAGGAAAAAACCGCTTATTACAATGAAGGACCGGAGAAGTTTTTAGAAAGAAGAAATGCACTTCTCTGCAAAAGCGATACGCAATGAGGAAGCCCCTTGACGATTACATGAATGACCCCGACATCATTGATGAACCGATGTCGCTTCGTGAAATTCATGCTATCCGGCTTATGATTCATGATGAAACAAAAGACATGACCTCCGAGGAAAGAGCCGCATACATTCACGAGGGGGCGGTTCGCGCTATGGCAGGGTATGACGTCAAATTTGTGGATATTGTACCCAGCCGACTGTAAAACATATAGATAAGCGGTTGTGCGATACGCCTGTTCGAATGTCTGCTGCGCTCCGGCGTATTCGGAGCGGGCGCGTAAATTATAGATAATTACTCATACGTTTTTAGTTAAACGGATACACTATTCCGCCATCCCCTCTATTTACCCACACAAATGTATAGTAAAAATAATTGAAATATCCTGCATTTTTTACTTGACGATGGGGGGGGGGGGGGGGGGGGGTTTTTTTTTTGGGAATTTTTCGATTTTTTCCAAAATAGTTGGGCTCGGGGAACACCCCCCGAAAAGGCGGGAAGATCTATAAATAACCACATACAC
>JAITCI010000082.1 GCA_031283155.1 Spirochaetota bacterium
CTTGCGCTGCTTGAGCCCGTTGCCGCGTTTGCCGACGAGGAAGCGTTTTTTGAGGGCTGGAAGATGGAGCGCGGGATTTTTCCGGTACAATATTTAGGCGGGGATCGTTTTCAGCATGGCGGCGAGGTACTCCTCTGTCCGCCCGTGCCGCAATGGGGCTAGGGTATGCGCGCCATCATCATCGGAGCGGGAAGGCCGCCCAAAAAGAGCCAGCTTCAATTTTTGCACTCCCTCGGCTATACCTGTATTGTTGCCGCCGACGCCGGCGCGCAAAACGCCTATCGTCTTCATCTGCGTGTCTCCGCAGTTGTCGGCGATTTTGATTCCATCCCTCCGGCAATCATGGCGCATTACCGCGCGCAGCCCGATTGCGAGTTCGCGCACTATGCGCGGCAAACCGATACCGATACGGAAAAGTGTTTGCGCTTTCTGGCGGAGCGCGGCTGCGAGTCCTGCGTTTTAACGGCGGTCACGGGGGATCGTCTTGATCACAGTCTCTCCGGCCTTGCGCTTCTTGTGCGCTGGTCGTCCAAAATGCACACTGCGCTGATTTCCGGCGGCTCGATTGCGGAAGTTGCGATGGGCGAAATCTCCTTCAATACAACCCCCCATGCCTGTATATCGCTCTATGGTTTCGGTACGCGCGGTAAAAATTCCAGTGTGGGCATTTTCAGCGAAGGGCTTGTCTATCCCCTGCGCGGAGAGCCGCTTGTTTTCGGCGAGTTTGAGAGCCAGAGCAATGCGGCGTCCGGGGATCGCGTATTTCTTCGGATCAGCGGGAGTATTTTGGTCATAAGGGAATTCCGGGAGTTTCAGCGGCATGGCTTCCTTTCAAAAATGGCGGATTGATCGAACCCATTGGTTTTTTTGGGAGTATATTTGTTTTTGCGCGGGTTCATCATCCCCCGTACACTTTGAGAGGCGGGATTGTATGCTTCGGGTCGATAATATGATGCGTTTTACCCTCTCGCAGGTATACCGCGACCGAGGGGTGCAATTAAACGCGACCTTTAACAATGGTTTGCAGCCCTATACCGAGGCGAAGGTGCGCGTCGTCACCGAACCCATTGTATTTGGTAATTCACCGGGCTATGCACTCGATCGCCGCCTGAAAAACAATGGGCAATTTTCCGAACGCATTCTGTATGGAAGCAGTTTTTTACGGATCGATTTGATTGGCGGGGATCTCGCGCGCAGGAGCGGGTTTGCGTCCGTGGCTGTGGGTATGTACAGACCCGGAAAGAGTTACGACCAGATCAGCTTCAAACTGGATACCAAGGATTTTTTCATGAGCGAGATGGATCGCGGGAACGCAAGCTGCGCGGAACTGCTTTTCAACAGCAGACAAGATTGCGCGGTTAATAACCTTCTGGTGGCGACTGCCGGTATCGCGCCGGTTGTGGGCAGCCCAAAAAGAGGGGGTACAAACGCTTATTATGAGCGATTTGGTTTTGGCCGCTATGTTGTGGGGCTGGATATCGCGCAATATCTCGCGTCCTGGGGCGCGTTTTTCCCGGAGCCAAAGGAAGCCGGTGATATGCTTGGGGTTGATTTTATTGTCACCGTCGAGCCGCCCTTTGATTTTTTACTGGATGTGGATTCTTCAAATCCCGATGACAGCGAAGAACTCAGCCAGGCAACAGCAGAACGCATCGCTGCCCGATATCAGCTACAGGAAGAACCCTCGCTTGAAGCTGTGGATTTTCTGGAATTTTGCTTTCATCGCGAAATTCGTCTTACGGAAGCCATGCTCGGTCTTGGGTGAATTGTCATTCAGGATCTCGAATTCAAAATATATTTTTTGTATACCGGATTATCCGGCGCGATGTGTCCGCGAATCCAATGAAGCGCATTCTCCCTTCCGATATAGCGGATATGCCAGGATTCATAGGCGTATCCCGTGGGCTGCGTATTATCCTTGCCGTAGCTCAGCACAAAGCCATAGCGGTAGCATTCCCCGCGAAGCCAGGCGGCATACGGCGTCCGATCAAATCCGTTGTGCGCGGCAAAATTAACGTCGTTCCCCACCACGTCCAATACGGTTCCCAGTTGGTGTTCGGTATGCCCCGGCCGCGCGACATAGCGCTGGCGATGCTTCTCGCCGATCTTGATTCGGTTCAGATAGAGTTCACGCTGGGCGGCATAGGAGCGGTATCCTGAAAAACCATAGATTGGTAATCCTGCCCGCGCTGCGGCCTCGTGCAATTCGATAAAGGCGTCGGCGGCCTCCTTGCGGAGTTCAATCTGGCGGATACGGCAGTAGCGCATCGGGAGTGGGACGAGATCGGACGGCTTATAATCATGGGGGAGGGCGTTATAATAATCAACGCGCTCCTGCCCAATCGCGGCGGTTTTGCCGGGTGCCAGGGCTTCCGGTTCGCCGCTTGTGAGGTGTTCATGGATCCAGCCTTCGTTGCCGCGCGTATCGCGGATATACAGCCAGGTATAGCCGCCGGATTCCATCGGGGGTTTCAGTACCGTGAGAAGCCCCTCCTGGATCGTTATATCCGTTGGCGCAATGCTGTTTTTTTCGCCGCGATGCAAACAGGCGGGCGCGAAAAGATACACGCGGCTGGATTCGCTCAGGGTTTCTCCGGCTTGCGGCACGGCTGACAAAAAAAGAGATGCGCTTGCCCAGAGCAGCACAGGCAGGAGAACGCAGAGTATGATTTTCCGAAATGTATGTGATTGCATAGGCAAATTGTCTCCAGAAAATGGTATGGCAAATATATCTTATTTTCGGCAAAATAATGATGTATGGCGATAGGCATAAAAAAAGGGGGAAAATCCCCCGGCTTTTGAAAGTACATACATACCTGCGTCAGTTTGTCAGCCGCATTTACTCAGCTTGTTTTTGATGCTTGTAAATACTGAAACCTTTGTCGCCTTCTCATCAAGAACCGGGCATATAACCCGTACTTGCCATTCCCCATGCAGCCGCAGCTTATCGGCCTGCATATCCACCTGATACCACGGATTGCTTCTTCGCAGCTCAGTACAAATGATTACTTCATTGTTCAAATTCGGTATTTCCTCCTGCTTGCACTGCTTTTTGTTTTACTTCAATAAACCCGGTATGTACTCCCTTCAAAGCCATGACAGAAAGATACTCAGTTTCCGTCAGGAATCAAGGAAAAAAGCAAATCCGGCTTCATCCTCCGCATTGGAATGTCAGCGGATTCATTGCTATATTTGCACTGTAGAGTACACTTTTTTTGCAATAGTGTCACAACCATATAAAAATGAGTAACGGGCTATGACTCCTTTTGTGGATAGATTTTTTGCCGGAAACCCTCTTGAGGATTGGCTCATTGCCGTCGGCATTGTCATCATCGCATTCCTGTGCATGATGCTCTTCAGACGCATGGTGGGCAAACTCCTTGCGCGGCTTGAGCTGAAACGCGGCACCTTTGGCCTCAACTTTATCGCCGAAACCATCACGCGCTCGGGTGGTATGTGTTTTGTGATAGTGGCGATGATTATCGGGTCATCCTATCTGCATCTGGCGGATGACGTCCGCATCGTTCTGGAGCGGATCCTGAAAATTGTGATCGTCCTCCAGTTCGCGGGCTGGATGAGCTATGCGGTGCGGCTCATGGCCAAACATCGGCAGGCTGTTCTTGCCGAAAAGAATGACGGCATCTCGCGCATTCCGCCGCGCTATCTGGGTATGCTGGCGCGGGGTTTGATTTGGCTTATCGCGATTGCGTTATGTATGGAGGTTTTGGGGTATAATGTCGCCAATATCCTCGCGGGGCTTGGAATAGGCGGCATCGTGATTGCGCTGGCTGCGCAGAACGTTGTCACTGAACTCTTTGCGACCCTTGTGATTGTTATCGACAAACCCTTTGTCATTGGGGATCTCATCACCTTTGACGATATTGCGGGCAAGGTCGAGCATATCGGGCTGAAAACCTCGCGATTGCGCAGCATCAACGGCGAACAAATTCTGGTGGGCAATCAGGATCTCCTCAAATCGCGCCTGCGCAATTACGCGCGGCTCGTGGAGCGCCGTTGGGTATTCCGCATTCGGGTGGAATACGACACTCCTCCGGAAATTCTGGAACAAATCCCATCTCTGGTCAGGGACATCATAGCCGGGCATGAGCGCGCCCGCTTTGATCGCGCGCATTTTGCGGATTTTGGACAGGATGGCATCGAGTTTGAATTTGCTTTTTATTCGGAATCCCCGGAATTTATGGATTTCATGAACCTCCGCGACAGTGTTAATCGCGCGATTTTCAGGGAATTTACGAATCGCGGGATCCGGTTTGCTTTCCCCAAGCGCATCCTGCTTGCGCGCGGGGAATCTCTCCGGCATGGGGAACTTCCGTCCGGCAAGTCGAAACGCGCGAAGCGCAAGACCTAAGAGTTTATTCGCCCGCAGTACCAAAGGCGTTTTCGCCGCGCGAGAAGTCCGGCAAAAAAGAATCATGGCTTATGAGTTCCTGCACAAAGCCATGAGAAAATCCCAATGCGTAAAAATATGCGACGATCTCCGCGTATTCCGAAGGCTGAAGCGTACGGTCAAGCGGCGCTTCCAGCCCTGCCCGCGGATGGTACTGCGCCATCAGCGAGATATAGACGCGCGTGGAGATATTTTCCGCGATTGCCTCGAGGCACGATCTGGAATTGGCGATATGTCCCGGAAGGACGAGATGCCGGATGATGAGTCCGCGCGCGGCAAGCCCATCGTCGTCGAGTTCAAGGGTTGTACCCGCCTGCCGCCGCATCTCCAGGATCGCGCGCATGGCTTGCACCGGATAATCGGCGCAGGAGGATAATTTGAGCGCGAGATCGGGGTCAGCGTATTTATAATCGGGCAGCCAAATATCAATATCGCCCTCAAGCGCGCGGAGCGAAGCAACAGAGTCATAGCCCGATGAGTTATAGATAATGGGTGCGCGCGCCCCGCGCGAACGCAGCAAGCGAATAATTGCCTGACACGCCCGTACCTGATGCGAGGGTGAAACAAATCCGACGGCGCGCGCACCCTGCTCCAGCATTTCCTGAATGCGCCTGACCGCTTCGTCCACCGGCACAGCCGGAGGAATGGGCAGCAGGCGATTGCTGATTTCCATATTCTGGCAGTAAATACAGGCGAGATTGCAATGCGTGAAGAATACGTTTACCACGCCGGACGCGCCGCCAAGAACGGGCTCCTCGCCAAAATGACGGCATATCGCGCTGATAACCGGCGCGTCGCCGGGAATCGCGCACCATCCCATGCGCGCGTCCTCGCCATTCGGGTTTCGCCGAAGCGCGCCGCATTCTCTCGGGCAGGATGTACACTGTGTGGTCGTCATATCCGATAATCTAAGCGGAGATATGTTTGCTTTAGGTGTATATTTTGAGATAATCTTAAAAAATGGATTAAGAGTTCTGTCCGGGGAGAAAGTTGTATGCGGCGTATATTTGAAATTTTTGTTTGCCTGGGGAGTATCACCCTGTTTGCGGTTTCCCTTTTTGGAGAAACCGAAACGCAAAAGCAGGAAATTTTACTCCATACGGCGCTCTATTTTGCAGCCCTGCCGCTGGAAGCGGAAGCAGGGTCGTCCTTTTATAAGCAAACGCTTATGGATGTGTATCCCCGTTACAGGGAAAATATGGAAAAATACTGGCGGAGTTTTCGCGTCTCCACCTTTGATAAAATTCGCGCCTGGCAGGGCAGGGAGATCGCGGATCTCGATCGCGCCACCATTCTCTATCCATTTTCAGGGCCGGATTTTCTGAACGTCTATGCGGTCTATCCCGATGCGGATACCTACATCATGATAGGGCTGGAGATGGGCGGTCTTGTGCCCAGGCTCGAAGAAATGCCCGAGCCGGAACTGCGAAAGGGACTCGCGATGATGGTAGAGGGTTTTCGGATATATATCGGCTGGAATTTTTACCGTACCCTCGGCATGGCGGACGATCTGGACAAGTCTCCCTTTACCGGAACCCTGCCCCATGTTTTAACGCAGCTTGCCTGGCTGGACGCCAAACCGCTCTCCATCGCGTCGGTGCGTTTTACGCCCGAGGGTGAGATGATCAAAGAGCCGCTTCAGCGCGGGGAGATGACGCGCTCCTGGGTAATGGAATGCCGCGCGAGTTCGGGACGGACGCAGCGCATTATTTACCTCTGTCAGGATATTTCCAACGAGGGGCTGCGCGGCGAGCAGGGCGTAAAGCGCTGGTTGGAGGCGCTCCCTCCGGTATCGGGACTCTTCAAGGCCGCTTCATATCTTCCGCCTCGGGTGGAGTTCAGCGAGATCACGCGCATCTGCCTGGACAAAATGAAGGTTCTGGTTCAGGACGATTCCGGTATTCCGTACCGGATGCTCAAAAGTAATTATGACGTAACGGTATATGGATGGTACGTGGGGCCGCACCGCAAATTCCCGTCATACGGACAGCCGGATCTCGCGGCGATCTACCGCGCTTCGGCAAAACGCAGCATCGAATTTAATTTTCAGTACGACAGACCGGATAAAACGCGCAATCTTATGGTGGCTCGGCGAAAGGCTGAAAACTGAATTTACAGGAGGCGCTGCGTCAGGAGATGCAGGCGGATATTCCCGCCATCTGGGGCGCGGTGCCGACGCTGCCGAACTCCGGGGCGGAGCAAAAATACCGCGCGTGGCTTGCGCTTTCTCTGCACGCGAATATGCCATGTCTGACCAAAAGCGCGGATCTGAAATTTGCGCCGGAGCGCTTTTTGCCCGGCGTTCAAGCCATTATAATGTGCGCGCTTCCGCTGCCCGTGGCTGCCCACCCGCCAGCTCCTCCCGGTGTACCCTCCGGCCTCGTTGCACTCTATGCGCGCGGGCGGGATTATCACCGCGCGGTCGGCGCGCTGCTTCGCCGGATTATCCGAACCCTGCGCGCGCGGTACCCCGAGGCGATCTTTCGTCCCTTTTGCGATACTCTTCCGCTCTCGGAGCGGACCTACGCCATGCAGGCGGGGCTGGGGCGTCCCGCGCGCAGCGGGCTCCTCGCGAATGGCCTGTACGGAACGCATTTTGTGCTTGGGGGGCTCCTGACGACTCTGCCGTTTGCGGAAGCTGCGGGAGATGCGCACAGCTTACTGGATAGCAAGCCGCCGCATATATGCGCGCATTGCCGCGTCTGCGCCGACGCCTGTCCGGGGAGAAGTCTCAGCACCGCCCCTGACGGAAGTTGTATGTTGGACGTCTCGCGCTGCCTTGCCTGGTTAAGCATTGAGAATAAGGATGTGATCCCAATTCAAAATTGGGTACTTTTCGGCGAGAGAATATTCGGCTGCGATATTTGCCAGGATGTTTGCCCATATAACGCTCCGCAGCTCGGGGGTTCCGGCGGCATCCATCACGCGCTTTTTGATTCCGATCATGCCCCGGGTGCGTACCTTCCGCTTGCCGAAATACTGGCGATCCGCGACGATACCGCTTTTGCGCAGCGCTTCTCCGGAACCGCGCTCATGCGCGCCAAGAGACGCGGGCTTGTACGCAACGCGATCATCGTAACCGCAAATGGCAGGCACACATCCCTCATGTCGCTTATTTCCGATCTGCAAAGGGATCCCGATCCGGTCATCGCCGAAACCGCGCGTCTTGCCGCGTCTCTGCTCAGACAATAGCTTTGAAGGTATGTCTTCCATAAACCCAGAGCCGATATTCACCGCCGCATCGGATATCATTTTCGCTCCGGCGACTCCGCTTGTTCCCGCCGCTCTTGCGATAGTGCGTATCAGCGGGGAGGGCGCCATCCCTCTGCTGAAAGATGCGTTCTCGCGGTACCCGGCGCTCATCGATGCGCCTTCCCATACAATCCATCATGGGCAGCTTGCCGATCCCCGCGACGGCAGTCTGGTGGATGAAGTGCTTCTTTCAATTTTCCAAGCCCCGCGTTCCTATACCGGCGAGGATACGGTCGAGATTTCCTGCCACGGGAATCCGCTGATCGTGCAGCGCATACTCAATCTCCTGCATTATCTGGGCGCGCGTCCCGCGCTTCCCGGCGAATTTACGCGGCGCGCATTCGTAAACGGAAAGATGGATCTCTCCCGCGCGGAGGCCGTGGCCGACGTCATTGCCGCCTCCAGTGATCACGCGCTTGCGATAGCCCAGCGGCAATACACAGGCGCGTTTGCGATGCAGGTACAGCGGATTCGCGGGAAGCTCGTGGAGTGTACTATGCTGCTGGAATATAGCCTCGACTTCCCCGAAGAAGAGGCAGCGGCATCCCTACAGACGCCGGAAGCGATGCGCGCGGAGTCGGCGGCTTCGGAACTGATTGCGGAACTGGGTTCGCTGCTCGAGGCTTGCCGGGCGGGAAAGAGGGCGGAGGCCGGAGCGCGCTGTGTCTTTGCCGGGCCGCCGAATGCCGGCAAGTCCACCCTCTTTAATCATCTCCTCAGGGAAGAGCGCGCGATCATCAGCCCCATTCCCGGCACGACGCGCGATATGCTGCATGAGCAGGTGCAATGGGATGGCCATCTCATTGCACTGTATGATACGGCGGGATTGTGTGCGCGCGGCACGGCGCGCAGCGCCGCGCTTGAGGAACAGGGGATGCAGCGCAGCCGCCAGGAGATCGCAAACGCGGATATCGTACTCTTCCTTGCGTCCGATCATGCGGCGGAAGAGGCGCGGGCGGCCTATACCGACGTCCTGCAAAACGCGGCAAAGGAGACGGTGATCCTCCGCGCGCGGACGAAGGCTGATCTGCTTCCCGAGGCCGAGCGGTTTGCGGAGCCAGGCGTCTTTCTCATATCCGTTCACTCCGGGCAGGGCGTCCCTGAACTTATTGCCGAAATTAAAAAGTGTCTGCGAGCCGCGCAAGGCTATGACGCCGCCGACGCGTTTTTGGCGAGCGAACGCCAGCGCGCTGCGCTTGAGGCCGCCCTCAGTCTGGCGGAGTCCGCCGCGAAGGCATTGCGGGACGGCGCTCCGGAACTCGCGAGTTCCGATATCCGCCATGCCGCCGACGAACTTGCGGGCGTACTCGGAATAGTCACGAGCGGCGAAGTGCTCGACGCGATCTTCTCGCGGTTCTGCATAGGAAAATAGCTTATGAAAAATACACGGAACAGAATGCTCATCACGCTCGCGCTGATCAACTTTTTTAACTACGTCGACCGCCAGGTTGTTTTCCCGCTCTTCCCGCTCATCAAGGAAGAGTTTCAAGTCAGCGATTTTGAGCTTGGACTCCTGGGTACGGTGTTTATGCTCGTCCATTCGGTCGCGAGCCTTCCCCTGGGGTATCTCGCGGATCGGATAGAGCGCCCGCGCCTTATCGCCGCCGGGGTTTTTCTCTGGAGTATTATGACACTCCTCTGCGGTTTCGCTCCCGCCTTTGTCGTCCTTCTTGTGCTGCGCGCCTTTGTGGGTATCGGCGAGGCGAGTTACGCCCCCGCTGCGGCGGCGCTGATCTCCGACAACTTCCCACGCGAGGTGCGTTCGCGCGCGCAGGGCGTCTTTAACGTCGGGATGTTCATAGGCGGTACGGTTGGCCTCGCCCTCGGCGGCATCATCGCGGGGCAGGCCGGCGGCTGGCGCGAGGCATTTTTTATCGTGCCGATTCCGGGATTTGTACTCGCGTTCTTCGCCGCGCGTCTCTCGGATACGGTGCATCACCGCCATGAAACCAAAATTCCGATGCGAATTTTACTCCACAATACCGCCTTTCTCTGGGTTCTCGCAGGCGGCATACTTGTCACCTTCGCGACCGGCGCGATCATCACCTGGGGGGTTGAATTTGTCCGCCGCTACCTCGCCATGGACATCGAAACCGCAAGCCTGATCCTGGGCGGGACGCTCGTGGTCGCGGGAACCATCGGTATACTCTGCGGGGGCATTGTGGCCGATCGCTTAACGCGGCGTTTTGCCTCCGGCCGCGCGCTGGTGCTTGCAGTCAGTCTCGGGATTGCGGGACCGGTACTCTATGCGGGCGTGCAGTCCGGCACGGATGGCTACTGGCTTGCGGAGCTGGAGGGCACCGTGTTCGGCGCGTTTATCGCCGAGCCGGCATGGATATGGTTCTTTCTGGCGGCCTTTGTCACCGGCGCATTGATGAGTTCCTATTTCGGGCCGGTCACTGCCCTGATTCACGAGATAGTCCCCGCGCGTATGCGCGCCTCCGCGTTTGCCGCGTATGTCCTCGTTATCCACCTGATTGGCGATACCCTTTCGCCGGCGCTGATTGGCTATATCTCCGACAGATCGAGCTTAAAAACGGGTCTGGAATTTGTCACCATCGCGATCAGCGCAAGCGGTCTTGCCTTTGCGGTTGTGGCATGGCTTGTCCGCAAAACAGGGCGTACCTTCCTGCCGGGCGCGACTGAAGATTGAAAGCCGAAAAAGCAAAAGAACTCTTATTCCCTCTGTAAAAAATTCTCAATTTTTTTCGAGCACCCTGCAAAAAATCGCGGGATCACTCCGTTATGAATTTCGGTAGAAGACAAAAAGGAGGAGTGGTATGAAAATTTTTCAAACGCGTTCTATGATTCTGAGTCTTGTCATTATTGCTTTTTGCTGTTCTTTTGCGGCCTGCAAGGGAGAACCCTTCGATGATCCGGGCGAGAGCAGCAGTTCTTTGGAAAGCGGCGAAGAAAGCGCGGATCAAAGCGACGACTCGGAAGACAGTGATGTCAGCAATGATGCAACCGAGAGCAGCAGTTCTTTGGAAAGCGGTGAAGAAAGCGCGGAACAAAGCGACGACTCGGAAGATAGCGATGCCGGGAATGATTCAACCGAGAGCAGTATCGGCAGCAGCGCGTCCGCCAAGAGCAGTATCGGCAGCAGCGTATCCGCCCAGAGCAGCAGCGCGTTCGCCGGGAGTAGCAGCGCTTTCGTTGCAAGCAGCATATCCGCCAAAAGCAGCAGCGGCAGCAGCGCATCCGTCCAGAGCAGCAGCGGCAGCAGCGCGTCCGCCAAGAGCAGTATTGGCAGCAGCGCATCCGCCAAGAGCAGTATCGGCAGCAGCGTATCCGTCGGGAGCAGCAGCGTATCCGCCACGAGCAGTGCCGCATCATCCAAAGGCAGCGGGAGTGTATCGTCCGCATACAGCACACCCGCAAAATACTTTGTAACCTTTATGGACGCTGACGGAAGTACAGTCATCGGCATACAGGCGGTGGAAGGCGGCGGTTTGGCGTACGAACCGTCCCCTCCCTCTCTGCCCGCTTTGGAAAGTCTGTATTACGCAGTCATTCCCGTTAATCTGAATTTTGACGGCTGGTATTTGTACAAAAATGCGAAATGGGATTTTAATACGGAGATTACGGCAAATATTACTCTTACGGCCAGGTGGGCGGAAGGCGGCAGCTTTACCATGGGCAGCCCATCCAATGAGCCGGATCGGTACAGCGATGAAGCACGCCATTTCGTTACGCTCACCAAAGGGTTGTATATGGGGAAGTATCCGGTTACGCAGGAACTGTATCATGCGGTGATGGGAACCAATCCAAGCCATTTTTCAACCGCGAATGGGCGCGCTCCGCTCTCCGGTGAATCAGCAGACAAGCGTCCGGCGGAAAAAGTGTCCTGGTATGACGCGCTGGTTTTTTGCAACACACTGAGTATGCTGGAGGGATTTTCTCCGGTCTACAATATACATGGAAGTACGGATCCATCAGCCTGGGGAGAAATGCCTGCGGGAAGTACGCATCCAAATTGCGCGGCATGGAACGCGGCAAGTATCATAAACGGCGCAGACGGGTATCGTCTGCCAACCGAAGCGGAGTGGGAGTACGTCTGCCGCGCAGGCACGGATACGGCATACAATACCGGCGAAACCATCAGCAATAATACGGGATGGTACAGCGGCAACAGCGGCGGTTCCTCGGTGGGTACGCACGAAGTTGGAAAGAAATCGGCAAATAACTGGGGATTTTTTGATATGTCCGGGAATGTTAAGGAATGGTGCTGGGATTGGTATGGCGCGGATTATTGCGCCGCTGCGGATGCAGACAGGGATCCCACCGGCCCCGCTTCTTCAGACGGGGACAGGGTTATACGCAGTGGGAGCTGGAATATGGGAGCGCATAGCCTGCGCTCAGCTTATCGGGATTATAATTATCCGTGGAGTAAAATCAACAGCATCGGTTTCCGGATCGCGAGATATCCATTCGCAGGCTTGGGGAACCGGAGCGCTCCATAGGCAAACGAGCCGCTTTCGCCTGCACCCTCTGAAATTTGCTATTATTAACAGTATATTGAATTCAATCTGAGGGTGCGGGCGTGGATTGTAACAAGGATGGGTCCGGCGAGACGCAGGATTTTATCCGCAAGGCGGTGCGGGATGATCTGGAGGGCGGGCGTTTCCGTTCGGTGCATACGCGCTTTCCGCCGGAGCCGAACGGATACCTGCACATCGGCCACGCGAAGGCGATCTGCATCGATTTTGGGATGGCGCGCGAGTTCGGGGGGCTCTGCAACCTGCGCTTTGACGACACAAACCCGGTCAAAGAGGACGTCGAATTTGCGGACGCGATCATGCACGATATCCGCTGGCTTGGCTTCGATTGGGGCGATAGGCTGTATTACGCATCGGACTATTTTGAAAAGCTCTGCGAATATGCCCTCCAATTGATTGACGCCGGTCATGCCTATGTCTGCGATCTGACCGCCGACGAGATCCGCGACTATCGCGGTACTCTTACCCGCCCCGGGCGTCCGAGTCCGTACCGTGAACGGAGCCGCGAAGAGAATCTTGCGCTTTTTAAGCGTATGGCGGCAGGCGAGTTCCCGGACGGATCGCGTACCCTGCGCGCGAAGATCGATATGGCCTCGCCGAATATCAATATGCGTGATCCGGTGATCTTCCGCATCCTGCATGCGGAGCACCACCGCACGGGCGATAGATGGAAGATATATCCGACCTACGATTTTGCGCATGGGCAGAGCGATTCGCTCGAGGGCATTACGCATTCCCTCTGCTCGCTCGAGTTTGAGATTCACCGCCCGCTCTACGACTGGTTCTGTGAAACCCTCGGGATTCATCATCCGCGGCAGATCGAATTCGCGCGGCTCAATTTAAGCTATACGGTTATGAGCAAGCGCAAACTCCGCACCCTGGTCGAGGAGGGGTATGTTACAGGCTGGGATGATCCGCGTATGCCCACCCTGTGCGGCCTGCGGAGGCGCGGCTATACCCCGCGCGCGATCCGCGATTTTTGCGAGCGTATCGGCGTGAACAAGATGGACAGCACTGTGGACATCGCGCTCCTCGAGCATTGCCTGCGCGAGGACTTGAATACCCGCGCGCAGAGGCGCATGGTTGTACTCGATCCCGTCCGGCTTGTGCTGGACAACTGGCCGGCGGGCAAGGTGGAAATGGTCGAGGCGGAGAATAATCCCGAGGACGCGAACGCAGGCCGGCGGCACATTCCCTTTTCGGGGGAACTCTTTATTGAGCGCGAGGACGTTATGGAAAATCCGCCGCCTAAATATCATCGTCTCGCGCCCGGACGCGAGGTGCGGCTGAAGCACGGTTATTACGTTACCTGCACCGGTATAGAGAAGGACACGAGCGGGCGCATTACCCTGGTCCATGCCCATTATGATCCCGCGAGCCGAGGCGGTTGGAGCGATGATGGGCGCAAGGTTTTGGGTACACTCCACTGGGTTTCGGCGGCGGAGGCTGTGGATATTGAGGTGCGGATCTACGATAGGCTCTTCAGGGTTGAAAAGCCCGAGTTAAAAACGGAGGGCGCGGACGAGGCGCCGGCGCGGGAGGAAATTTCTGCACAGGATATAGCCGCCGGGCGGGAATATCTGGGCTGCCTCAATGCCGACTCGCTTCGCGTTTTGTCCGTATGCAGGGCGGAACCGGCTCTCGCGGACGCACAACCCGGGGAGTTCTTTCAGTTTTTGCGCCAGGGCTATTTCGTTCCGGATACGGCAAGCCAGCCCGGCAAAATGGTGTTTAACCTATCCGTTCGCCTGAAGGATTCCTGGAAAAAGGTGTAGCTAAATTAAGTATGTTGTGCTATAAATGATATTCAGGTGATGGCGGTTCTTTTTCGGAGGAAAAATGAAACGCTTGTTGGCTGTCATGATTGTTCTTCTGCTCATTTTCCCGATAGCGGTGTCGGCGGACGAAGCGCCGCCCTGGTTTTTTGTCAAGGTCACTGATATTGCCTATTCTCTTGCCGGAGCAGTCGATCCGATCCTTGCGGCTTACGGGATTTTACATTCATCCATGCAGTTTGGGCTCAGCGAAAGCTGCGCGCTCACGGGGCATATGACCACAAGTGATTTTTATAACGATATAAGCGTCATGAGCGTGGGTGTGGGGGCGCGTTTTTATCCCGCAAAGATCGTACGGAATGGTTTTTATATGGGTTCATTCCTGAGCTATACGCAGGTGTCCGAAGATTATCCCCTGGCTGATTATTCGGCATTCCCAAGAAAGGTTTTTCCGCGAAAATTGGGGGCGGGGTATATCGAGACGAGCCGTTTTTTTGGATATGGAATTGAATTGGGCGCGATGATCGAAGTGCGGGAACTATTTTTTATCGATTTAGGTATTGGGCTTATGCGGTATGCCATTCAGGAACTGTGGACTGGATTTCCGGCTGTTGTCCCGGTTTGTAATGCTTTATTTGGAGCAAAATTTTAACAGGAAATGTATAATGAGACGTATTTTGATCCTTGCGGTGCTGGTTTTGCTGAGCTTTCCCTTTTCGTCCGGGTTGTTCGCGCTCGCGGAGGGGAGCGATCGTTTTGCGGTATCGCTCGATCCCATCCCGGTGTTTTTTAGCGTCTTTCACCTTTCGTTCCAGGTTGCCGTCAGCGATATGATTTCCATCCCGGTATTTTATACCGGTTGCTTTTTCCCGAGCTTAGAAGAATACCACATAGGTATGCAAAGTGTCAGTGTTGGGATGCGGCTCTATCCCACAAAAACGGTACACAGGGGATTTTATATCGGACCATTTCTGAACTGCAACAGGGTGTCCAATGGCACGGTGAAAGGAAGTCTTTTTGGGTACGGTATCGAATCTGGCGCTATGGTAGATATGGGGAGCGGATTTTTTATAGACCTCGGCATGGGTTTGGTTCGCTATAATACCAAGCCGGGGTTTGACAACGGCGTCTTTACCATTGTTATGCCCGTTTTTAATATGGGTTTCGGCTATAAGTGGGGACGTACGCGCGCTGTTCAAACCGCAGACGCATCGGGGGAGAATATTTAACCCAGCGCCGCCTGTATATCCTCAATGATGTCGCCGATATTCTCCAACCCAATCGAAAGCCGAATCATCCCGGGTTCAATGCCTGCCTGCGCGAGCTGCGCGTCATTCATCTGGCGGTGCGTGGAACTCGCGGGATGCAGTACGCTCGTGCGCGCGTCCGCTACGTGTACCACAATCGCGGCCAGGCGCAGACTGTCCATAAATCTGACCGCCGCCTCCCGCCCGCCCTTGATCACAAAGGAGATTATCCCGCTTGCGCCCAGGGGGAGATATTTTTGCGCGAGCGCGTAATATTTGTCGGCGGGCAGACCCGGGTAGGCCACCGACAGAACCTTTGGGTGCTTCGCGAGGTACTCCGCAGCCTGACGCGCGTTTGCGGAGTGGCGCTCCATGCGCAGGTGCAAAGTTTCCACCCCGAGGTTCACCAGGAACGCGGTCTGCGCAGTCATATTCGCGCCCAGATCGCGCATGAGCTGCACCCGCGCCTTGGTGGTGAAGGGCGTGCGCGGGAAATCGCGCGTATAGACCACGCCGTGGTAGCTCTCGTCGGGCGCGGTAAACGCGGGGAAATTGCCATTACTCCAGTCAAATTTTCCCGATTCGATGATTACCCCCGAGACGCTCGTCGCGTGGCCGTCGAGGTATTTTGTGGCGGAATGGACAATGATATCCGCGCCGTACTCCAGCGGGCGGCAGAGTATGGGGGTGGCGAAGGTATTGTCGATCACAAACGGGACATTATTCGCGCGGGCGATGCGCGCGAATTTTTCGATATCCAGCACGGAGAGCTTAGGATTCGCGAGGGTCTCTCCAAAGAGCGCCCTGGTGTTTGGGCGGAAGGCTTTCTGGATTTCATCCTCCGATGCGTCGGCGTCAATAAAACTGGTCGAAATCCCGAGGCGCTCCAGGGTGTGGTGCAAAAGATTAAACGTCCCCCCATAGATAGCGCTCGCGGACACGATATGATCCCCGGTCCGGCAGAGATTCAATACCGTGATTAAGGTAGCCGTTTGCCCCGAGGCCGCGCAGAGCGCGCCCGTGCCGCCCTCGAGACTCGCGAGTTTATTTTCGAGACATTCCACGGTGGGATTGCTGATGCGCGAATACATATGCCCGGGCGCGGAGAGGTCGAAGAGTTTCGCGACGTCTTCCGTTGAATCGTATTTGTAGGTGGTACTCTGGTAAATGGGCAAGACGCGCGGCTCGCCGCTCTTTGGCTTCCAGCCCTCCTGCAGGCACCGTGTTTCGATTCGCCAGTCACGCATATAAACCTCCCCCAAACTGTTTGGGTATTTGTCCTGAATTTAACCCTAAAAACGATACCGCGTGAAGCGTTTCGGAAAGCGCTCCAGCAAGGCGCAAGAAGGCATGCATTGCGCGCCTCTGAACCTGCCATTGCTTCCGCACAGGTATTTTGGGCATTTCTCTCAAAATTCCGAAATGATTTTGTATTTGTGTTGTATATAGTCCTGTACCATAGTCCCATCCAAAACAAGCGCAACCGGTAACAGGCTGCATTATAATTCGGCGGTGTACGATGACCCCCCCCCCCCCCATCACGACTAGGTTTAATTGCATAAAGGAAATACGCGCATTCCCGATCCGCGCGCTTTGTATACTTGTTCTTTTGTCCGGGGCGGGTTGCTTTCCGCGTACCGACTGGGATCTGCGCGTTGATCCCTACGGCCGATCAAAATCGTCCGGCATGAGCGCCGCGAGCGGCGGTTCATCCGGCAGCAGCGGATCATCGGAGGGTTCTGATTCCAGCTTGTCATCGGAGAATCTGTCGTCCGGCAGCTCCGTTGCATCATCAGACGACAGTGGTTCATCCGGCGGCAGCTCCGCTACGAGCGGCGGTTCATCCGGCGGCAGCAGCTCCGTTGCGAGCGGCGGTTCATCCGGCGGCGGCGGTTCATCCGGCGGCGGCAGTTCATCCGGCGGCGGTTCATCGAAGGGTTCTGATTCCAGCTTGTCATCGGAGAATCTGTCGTCCGGCAGTGGTTCGTCCGGTGGAACAAGTTCCGGTAGCGCATCCGGCGGTGGTTCATCCGGCAGTGGTTCCGTTGCGAGCGGTGGTTCATCCGGCGGCGCATCGTCCGGCGGCAGCTCCAGTCCGTGGGTTGCCCCAGAGACTCACGATATAACGGCTATCATCGCAGCCGCAGAGGTTACTTTTATCATGGGCAGCCCTATTGGTGAGCCAGGTTATGATGGTGCTGTAACACAGCATTCCGTCACGCTCACGAAGGGTTTTTCTATGGGCAAGTATCAGGTAACGCAGGAATTGTATCAGGCGGTGATGGAGAGCAATCCGAGTTCCTTTACAACGGGCGTTGCGACAGGGGAAACGCAGGGGAGGCGTCCGGTAGAAAAGGTCAGTTGGTACGACGCGATTGTGTTTTGCAATAGATTGAGCGCATTGGAGGATTTGACTCCTGTATATACCATCAGCAACAGTACAGATCCTTCAGATTGGGGCGATGTACCCACGACGAAAGATGATATCTGGGATGCTGTAACCGCAGATTGGGACGTCAACGGGTATCGGTTGCCGACGGAAGCGGAGTGGGAATATGCCTGCCGCGCGGAGAATACGGCAGCGTATAATCTTGGGGGTACATGGAATGGTGATTGGGGTTGGTACAGTGGCAATAGCGCTGATAAAACGCACGAAGTCGGCAAGAAAACGCCCAATGCCTGGGGTTTATATGATATGCACGGCAATGTGTGGGATTGGTGCTGGGATTGGTACGAGAACTTTACGTCGGCCCCAGCGGTGGATCCGAAGGGTCCCGATACCCGTCCCTCCGCCCCCCCGGTTGCCCGCATCGCGCGCGGCGGAAGCTGGCAAAATAGTGCGCAGGACGTGCGCTCGGCCGTTCGGGATCCCGAAAGCCCGTATGGCAAGTACTCACATGTTGGCTTCCGTCTTGCGCGGACAGGTACACCATAAAATCGGATGACCCACGCGCCTTGCTCCCCAAGCGCGGCAGCGTGGCAGCGGGCGCGGGGTTCCGCGCCGAAAGCTCTTGAGCGTTCCTCGGCTGTCCATCACGGGCAGCCTCTTTTTGGCGCGCCATCGTTTCCAGACGTCATATTATTTGTGTTTTCCTTCTGATATTTTTACGTATAGAATAAAGCGCTCTGCAAAAGAGCATCACAAAGGAACATCCGCAATGACCGGAAAGGCCGGAACCCCCCAAAGAAAAAATTGCCCGCATACGCGCGCAAATCGTGGTCATAAAACTCTTGTCATGTCCCGCGTATCCTTGTAAGATGAACCATTGCATATGGGAGTTGCCATGCCGGAGAATAAAGAGAATAAACAGGAACAGGCTTTCATTACCTGGAACGAGCAGTATGACGGCGGGCTTGCGATCATGGACGAGCAGCACCGCAAGATCGTTGACGTCATCAACGAATTGTACCGCGCTGTTTTCGCGCTGAAGGTTGACGGCACGGCGGAAGAAAAGGAAAAAGAGAAGGCCGAGGGCATCAAAAAGAGCATCCGCGCGGCGGTCGAATACGTAAAGGTGCATTTTTCCACCGAAGAAACCATCATGCGTAAGCTCGATTATCCAAGATACCCCGAGCATAAAACGCGCCACGAGGATTTCGCGCGCCGCGTACTCCAGGACGTGATGCGCTTTGAAAGCGGCGACAGGCGCGTGGGGATGCAGCTTGTGGCCTTTCTGCGCGACTGGCTGCTTGAGCATATCGCCGTCGCCGACAAGGATCTCGCGCTCTACGCGAAGAATAAGGGCTTAAAATAAAATCTCTGCATGATGAAATGAGGCGGCACAGTGGCTACTACGGAATTCGGGCAGGGGCAGGACTACGTTACCTGGAGCGAGCGCTATGACGTGGGGATTTCCTTCATGGACGAGCAGCACCGTAAGATTGTTGATATCATCAACGAATTGCACCGAAGCCTTTTTGCCCTGAAGCTCGACGAGACTGAGGAAGAAAAGGAAAAAGAGAAGGCCGAAGGCATCAAAAAGAGCATCCATGCGGCGGTCGAGTACGTGAAGGTGCATTTTTCCGCCGAAGAAGAGGTTATGCGTAAAATCGAATATCCCAAATTTCCCGCGCATAAAGCCCGCCACGAGGATTTCGCGCGCCGTATGCTCCAGGACGTGATGCGCTTTTCAAGCGGCGACAAGCGCGTGGGGATGCAGCTTGTTACTTTCCTGCGCGACTGGCTGCTTGAGCATATCGCCGTCGCCGACAAGGATCTCGCGCTCTATGCGAAGAGCAAGGGCATGAAGTGAAATTTCTCCCTGTATTGCAAGCGCAATACAGGCTGTAAGTATGCAAAAGTGGATTGCTTCAGCCCTACGGGCTTCGCAATGACAGGCTCTTTTAACGATATGCGCTACGGGCGGGAACAAAGCAACTCCCCGCCCGTAGCGTTGATAAGCATGAAAATTGAGAAGAACTCAGGCTCACCATTAACGCAATATTGATATAATGTAGATAATCCGTATATTGGAGTGGGTGTCCGCCCGTGTATGCTCTCATACACTTTGTTTACACAACACCAAAATATTTCTCAAAGTATTTCATTAGTTTTGCAATTACGCCTTGCTTCTTTTCCTGTCGGTTCCCACCACCGAAACGAGAAACGGGAGGCAAAATTTTATCAACATCCGTCCCAGTAGCTTTGACAAAACCATCTCGGAAAGCGTTCTCAACAAACTTTCTCGTTTCGATACCTCTCAATTTCTCGTTGGAAATGAGCGTCTGAAGTTCTTTCTCCGCTTCCTCTCGGACAAACTGCCGCCAATCTTCGTCAACCTGAGTCGTTGCATTTACACGAGTGATAAATTCCTCGATAAGCTCTTTCTTGCTGCGAAGCCGGACGCTCGACCGTATAGCCTTATAGATGCTGTCGAGTATGCTCTTGTCTTTGCAGTTGCCGTCCTTATATTTAGCCACAAGCATAAGGATATAATCGAGGTTGACCTCGATTTGCTGGATGAGTTCCAATTCAAAAACAACATCGTCGTTGATTTTCTCACGGTCGCCATCAGCACGGAACTTGTCGCGCAAGTCAAGGTACACTCCCTGATAATCTTGAAAGTCGCGGTCGGGAAGTATCTCATTGCCATCAAACTCGTCGAACGCCGAAAGCACGTTCCGCAGTTTGAGGATTGCGCCGAACAATTTGATAAACTTTTTTAGATTATCTTCACCGATAATCGGTTCGCCAAGCGGGTAATCAGCCGCAAGCCGCGCCGCTAACTCGATATAGCCGGGTTTATGTTCCCCGTCCTTTTCATAGCCGTCCATATACTCGCGGAACGTGCGGATTATCACCACGCCTCCGGCTTCGCGGTCGCCGAACAAAGCTATTGCATCGTCGGTCGCTTGCTTGAGGTCGCGGAAACAAACGATATTGCCAAACGTCTTGACGCTATTAAGAATACGGTTTGTGCGTGAGAACGCCTGAATCAATCCGTGCTGACGCAAGTTCTTATCCACCCACAGAGTATTCAGCGTAGTCGCGTCGAAGCCCGTGAGGAACATATTGACCACAATCAGCAAGTCAATCTCGCGGTTCTTTACCCTCAGAGAGAGGTCTTTATAGTAATTCTGAAATTTGTCCGCCGACGTATCGAAATTGGTTGCGAACATCGCGTTGTAATCTTCAATTGCATCCGCCAAAAACTCGCGGCTGTTTTTATCCAGTTTTTCGTTGTCAAATTCCTCGTCTGCTTCTTCCTCGTTCGTGGCGAAACTGAATATCGTCGCAATTTTCAAACCGCTTTCGCGCCGGTTGAACTCGTCGTAATAGAGTTTAGCGGCAGGTATGCCTGACACAGCGAAAATCGAATTAAACCCCGAAAGCCGCTTGCCCTTGACGGTATAATGCTCGTTGCGTTTCGTCTTTTGGTCGAAATGAGCTAAGATATAATCAACGATTAGACTTATACGTGTATCGTCAAGCAAGGCGCGTTCAGCGTCAACCGCCGATACCTGCTTGTCGCGCACATCGTCTTTTGCTCTGACCGTGTTAATAAAATCAATACGGAACGGCAGGACGTTTCCATCGTTGATTGCGTCAACAATCGTGTATGTGTGCAGCTTATCTCCGAACGCCTGCTCGGTCGTTTTCAGCATAGGATTGCCGCCGCTTGCGGAGTTCGCCGCGAATATCGGCGTTCCCGTAAAGCCGAAGATATGATAATTCTTAAATGCTTTCGTTATCGCCGTATGCATATCGCCGAACTGAGAACGGTGGCACTCGTCAAATATTAGCACCACACGCTTCTTGTAAACGTCATGCGTCTTATTTTTGCTGATAAACACACCCAGTTTCTGAATAGTCGTAACAATCAGCGGATATTCGTGAGGATTACCCTTTTCGTCTTTATCCTCTAATTGACGAGCCAATACCCGCGTGGATTTGTTGCCGTTCGCTGCGCCTTTTTCAAAACGGTCATATTCTTTCATCGTCTGATAGTCAAGGTCTTTGCGGTCAACGACAAAAATTACCTTGTCAACATAGTCAAGCCGTGTGACAAGCTGCGCCGTCTTGAAACTGGTGAGCGTCTTGCCGCTACCGGTGGTGTGCCAAATGTAGCCGCCAGCCGCGACAGAGCCGTATTTCCTGTAGTTATGCGCGATTTCGATACGGTTCAGAATCCGTTCTGTAGCAACGATTTGATAAGGGCGCATAACAAGCAGCATATTATCGGTATCAAACACGCAATAGCGCGCGAGGATATTCAAAATCGTGTGCTTGGCAAAAAACGTTTTGGTGAAGTCCACAAGGTCAGGTATTGTTTTGTTGTTCGCATCCGCCCAATACGACGTAAACTCAAAACTATTTGACGTTTTCTTGACTTTTCGCTGACCGCTCGCCTCCTTAACGGAAAGCTCACGGGTGGTGTTGCTGTAATATTTCGTGCTTGTGCCGTTGCTGATGACAAAAATCTGAACATATTCAAATAAGCCGCTCGACGCCCAAAAACTGTCGCGTTGATAACGGTTAATTTGGTTGAACGCCTCTCGAATAGCCACGCCGCGCCGCTTCAGCTCAATATGCACAAGCGGTAAACCGTTCACGAGAATCGTCACGTCGTAGCGGTTTTTATATGTTCCGTCGTTATTCTCATACTGGTTAACCACCTGCAAACTGTTATTGTGTATGTGCGTTTTGTCGATGAGGCGGACGTTTTTTGTCGTGCCGTCGTCGCGGCGCAAAATCTGCACAAAGTCATCCTGTATTCTGCGCGTCTTTTGAACGATACCCTCATTAGCGTTGGCGATGCGCTGCCCGAAAAACTGCGCCCACTCGCTTTCAGAGAACGCAAAATCGTTCAGGCGTTCAAGCTGACGGCGCAAGTTTTCTATCAGCGCTGCCTCGTTTGTAATGCCCGCATACTCGTAACCCTGCGCGCCGAGCAAACGGATAAACTCCGATTCAAGCGCGGCTTCGGATTGGTAAGCGTCCGAGCGGCTGCCCTCCGGGGTATATTCCGCCACGACAGTATCAAGCGGCGTTTCGGCGACTATGTTAAACGTACTCATTTACTCACACTCCTTAAATGTTAGCAACTTATCGCGGTAATACTCGTATTGTTTTTGCCGCGCCGCGATTTCGGCGGGAAGCCCGGCGGTGATGTCGGTGGTCAGCGCGTCGAACTTGTCGAGGATAGCGACAATGCGGGCTTGCTCGTCAAGCGGGGGAACGGGGATTCGGTAATTCTTTATAATTTGAGCATTGATATTTGATTGCGAACCCTGCCCAAGCGATTTCAAATTTCGATATTCTTTACAAAGCCAATGAAACACAAATCGAAAGAGCGCTTGATTCTCATCAATTTGCAGATTACAGCAGGCTTGGTTTGTTGTTAATGGAATTTTGTTGATTCCAACTTTTGCGGCAGTTGCGCCATACATTGCAACAATAACACAGTTTTCAGGTATCCATTTTGCCGATGAATTGAATAATCCATCTTCGGTAATTTTTACAGCCGTATCATGAATGTCTGTCCAATCGACTTCCTGCGTCCTTAGCCAAGGTATATCCCCGCCATAATACTCTGAACGATTAGCAAGCGGAGTGCCTCCAGAAGAAACATTACTACATATTTCGCCTATCGTCATGCAACAAACTTTGGCCCTTGGGTCAAAAGTTAATAATAAATTTTGATAATACTCATACTGTTTCCTCCTCGCTGTAAGCTCCGCTGTAAGCTCCGCTGTAAGCTCCGTGAAATTGTCCAAAATGCGGACAATTTCACGCTGCACGGGGATAGGTGGCAAAGGTATCAGCACCTTTTTCATTTTTTCCTTGGACACGTTAAAGCGTGTCACGCCACTTGCTGTCCGCACAATTTGTTTGCGGAGAACTTCGGAACGGAAAAGATACTTTGAAAACCCCGGTAACAACAGAGATGTATCGTTTAACCGAAATCCAAAGCAAAAGCTATTCAAGTATAACGGTTCATCGGGTTCAACAGTCAGAACCGCTGACATTCCACACTCATCAGGAGTTTCGGACGATCCTGTGAAAAGAATATCGCCAAGTCGAACAGCGTTCTGCCGTTCGTTCGCGCCGACTTTAACTCTGTCGGATATATCCGTATTAACCGCAAGGTTACTAAAGACGTTCATATATGTGACGAATTTGGCGTTGCCGTCCGTGAAGTCCTCTTTGGACTTCCCTGTCAACCCACCATAAAAATCGCCGAGTTCGCCGAGGGTTTTATATTCTACCCCGTCTGGGCAGCACTCCGCAATTAGCCGCTCTAACTCACTCATTCTGTTGCACCTCCTTCCAGCGTACCCCACCCTAATAATCTGGTTGTGGTGGTTAGTTCTTGGCTATTCCTCACATTGTCGAGTATTCCTACAATAAGCCTATGCAACGGCTCGAATTTCTGTAACGCTAAAGTTTCATCGTGGGCGCCATGAACGACGTCGCTAAGTTCACCGAATAATCTGTATCCGTCAGCGGAAAACTCGCTCGGAATAATATGACGTTGACCATCGACTTCTTTAAGTAAACATTCGAATGGCTTACGTTTGCCGTTACCTTTTGTAACAGCAATACCAACCGCGTTAGCGGTTTGAGTGGTAATCTGCTCAAATATTTTCCGTAGATACACCATAGACCCCGCGCCTAAGCCATCACGGTAAGCTCTTATAGCTTTATCAAGCATTTCGGTGTATTCGCTATTCGTTCCCCCGACCAATCGAACTTGCTCTGACAATTTTTCCCGTCGTTTCAGAACACGTACATTTGGGGCTAATCCGACAATGGAATCCTCCAAACTCTCAACTAAGAACCAAACGGCTACCGTCACGGCGCACCTGCATCTTAATACGCAATCTATGCTTACCTGGCGCGGGCTTACGCCTATGCAAAACAACTCGTCACCCGACCAGAATGTGCGAATATCATTGCAAGCCGCGCAGTAATAATTTAGCCCTATTTTGCCAATGTCCAGCTTTTTCTGCTTGCCCACGCCAAGATTCTTTGTCATTATCCCATCAATCGGAACAAATTTCGTTGCGCATGGTTTGGACAGAACATCAGAGAGTCTCATCTTCTACACCTCCTGCGTCTTTTTGTGTTAGTATTGCCGCCCACTCAATCTCTGCGACAATCGCGTTAATTTCTTTCCGCAAAACGTCCTCGCGCTTAACAATACGCTCAATCTCTGCGTTCAGCACGGTTATGTCAACGGTTTCCCGCTTGTCCGTCTGCGCGACATAAGTAGACACCGAGAGATTATATCCTTGTTCGGCAATATCTCCATTTGGCACGACCTTTGCGGTATATTCCACATTCTCTCGGCTGGCATAAATCTTGACGATTTTATCAATGTT
>JAITCI010000048.1 GCA_031283155.1 Spirochaetota bacterium
TCGAGGGTGGCGATATTGCCGCGCATTTCGCGCGCGGTTTTCCATGAGAGCCGCCCCGCCTCGTACATATCCTGGATAAGGCCGCGCTCTATCCGGAAGCCCTTCAGGGCAAGCTCCGAGACAAGGGGGGTGTTCGTTTCGAGGTGTACGGCGGGGTTACCTTTCCGCCCATGCCGTATCGCGGCGGAGAGCGTGTACCAGGATTCCAGTTTTTCATACAGGGCGTCGTTCCCGCCGGTTTTTTTCGCGCGCAATTTTTTCAGGACATAATCAGCGTTGCGATCCAAAAGCGTATCCATTGATTCCTGCGGCGCGCCCGTCTTTCCGCGCGTATGCTGCTTGCGGTGATGCAGCCCGAGGAGGCTGAAAATTGTGTGTATCGTAAAATGTTTCCTCTTGCGCGAGAAAATAACCAGACGCTCATCCATAAACGCGATACACTGCCGCGCGGTCTCTTCGTCAGCGCGCCCCTCTTCGAGCAAGAGGAGCGTATTCTCTTTCTCCCATGCAAATATCTCGAGCAAGAGTTCCCGCTCGGCGGCGAGTTCCTGCCGCACCAGGGAACGCGCGCGGAGAGGCGAAGCATTCTCGCGCCGGTAATAGCTCCCCACAACCGTCAGAGTGGCTCTGCGGTTTTCCTCTGTCGCGTCAGTAAGGAGACGGGCGGTTACGGTCTGGATGATTTCGGCATACGCCTCATCCTCGGCGGCGCTGCGCGTTTTCTCGTCCGTCCCGGCGGCGAACAGGGGCAGGATAAAATTGGTAATGAGCAATGAAATCACGATCACGCCGCTCGCAAGCAATATGATCAGGCTGCGCTCCGGGAACGCGCTCCCATCGGCAAGCAGGAGCGGGATCGACATCACGCTTGCCAGCGTTACCGCGCCGCGCGCGCCTGCAAGACTGAAGAGCAGAGCCGCGCGCGCCTGCCCGATGGGGATATCGGGATCCTGATATATTTTTCTGCGCACCGCCGCCGTAAACCATATAAAACGGGTCAGCAGTAACGCGAGCATGATAATGAAAACTATGCCCGCAATTTGCGCGGGGGACAGCTCGTGAAACCCCCGCGCCGTCCGCAGAATATCGGGGAGCTGCGTCCCGAGCATCACAAAAACCACGCCGTTTAAGGTGAAGGCAAGCGCCTCCCATATATTTTCCTGCGCGATATGCAGCTGAATGGTTTCGGGGTTGAGCCTGTCGCGCAAAACCGAGTACCCGATGCCCGCCGCAAAAACCGCGAGGATACCGCTCACATGGAGCGCCTCGGCGGCCATGTATATGACAAACGGCGTCAGGATATCGAGGAGGATATGCAGCGTAACATTATCCATCCCCAGAGAGCGCAGCCAGCGCACGCCCACCTGCCGGAACCAAATCATAATCACACCGGCAAATATGCCGCCGAAACCCAGCAGCAAAAACTTTATCGCCGCCCCGCCGACTGAAAACGCGCCCGTGGTGACGGCGGCGAGCGCAAACTGAAAAGAGACTATGCCCGAGGCGTCATTGATGATCGATTCGCCGGAGAGGATGCTCATGATCTTCGGCGGTACGCGCACACGCCGCCGCACCGAGTCCACCGCCACGTCGTCGGTCGGGCCAAGCGCGCCGATCAAAACGCAGGCCGCAGCGAAGGGAATCGCGGGAATCAGCAGATGGATAAGGCCGCCCACCGCGCAGACCGTGATAAAAACCAGCGCCACCGCCGAACCGATAATCACCCCCTTCATCTTCCACATCGTTTTTTTGTCCATCATCATGCTGGTATAAAACACAAGCGGCGCGATAAAGAGTACAAAGAAGAGTTCGGGGTCAAACTGAAATTCAAAGGGGAGCAGCGACGCGAGCGCGCCCAGCGCAATCTGGATGATCGGCACGGAGACCAGCGGCACAAAGCGGTTGATCACATTGGAGAGCAAGACCGCCACAAGAAGAATCAGGACATATTCAAATACCTGCACAGGAGCACCTCACGCTTAATTGTACTCAACTGCGCGCGCCCGGCACGATATAAAACGCGGAGAGCGGGAAGGGACAGACCGGCGCAAAGTCCCGGAATGACAGGGTGTGTCCCTGATCAAAAAGTTATTTCCAGCTACCTGAGACATCAAACTCCAGAAGTTCTTTTTTTGAGTTACGTTTACGGATTGGACGCGCTGCAATTCTTTCAAAACCAATTTCAGCCAGCATATCCGAGTAGAGCCGCTCTGTTGGCAGCAATGTACCATAAAATACTGAATTGCCGACAATGTAATGAATCTTGCCGCCGGGACACATCACATTTGCAAGACTGGTAAAATGACGCCACATATCTTCGGCGTATTTTGCTATATAATTCGCCAATAAACGTCCATTGGTATTATTGGTATGCGCTATGGCGTCGAGTGTACGCGCAAGCCATTTTGGAATGAAAGTATTTTTGTCTGGTTTCCATGCCGCTAAACGGCTTGTGGCAATCCCCCATGTACCGCCAATAGCCTGCCAGTCAAGTTCTCCGGCCTCCCGGCCATTTGTCAAATAGCCTAACCAATACATATATGGGCGCAGTTCGCGGATATACGACATTCGGTTTGCATAGGGAGGCGAAGTAATAACCAAATCAAATTTATCATCCAGTTGACTCAATACGCGGGCGTCGCCATGAATGACCCTCGTTAAGGCGTCATATGTTTTCATCGCGTCAGACAGGATAGCGGACACGTGAGCGCGGAACATATCAGGCATATCGGCAGGGAAACCAAGATCGATTTGGCTGTTCGTACGGAATGACATGGATTGATGATTAAAGGCTGCGTTCGAAAGGGTTATAAGTGTACGGCAGAAAGCAATCAACAATAAAGATCGCTCAGGCGATCCTGCTATCGTCGTTTGTTCGATAGCCGCGCGCAGCCGACAGAGAAAATCCCGGGCTGGTTTGCTCCACCACCGATCAATGTTATAAATTGGCGGTTCGGCTACAGGGATCAAATCGGGTTTTCTGGTAATGGCGATGGTTTCTTTGCATACCTCGCGCGCCGCCTGAATGACCGCCTGAGAATAATTTGCGGTTTTGGTTTCAGTCAACCAAACAAGAAATGGATTTATTTCAACTGTGTCTGCGTCGAAACCCAGACTGGCGGCGCACAGAGCGGTGGTTCCTGTACCACAAAATGGATCGAACACATGGGATGGTTTGCCGGGAAACGCAGACAGGAGTTCATCCACTATTTTGACAGAATATGCCGGAGTAAGGCGCAGCCAGCCGTGCCGTCCGGCGCTGTGATTATATTTTTGCGTATAGTCAGCCCGTTGAAGCAGAGAATCAGCAGAGTTCATGGCGTTTCCGGCGCGAGCAGTGTGCGTAAAATATTGTCGATTTCATCGCGCAAAGTACCTTTGTTGCGCTGAAAGAAACCCGCCAGATCGTACCCTACTACTTGAGCCATAAAATCGTACGTTGAACGCAATGGATCGTTGAGGCCGGTAATACCTGTTAAAACAGACCATCTTTCAGCACGATATCGAAGCAGAATATCACTATCGATCTGAGTGGATAGTATGACGGCGCAAGGCAAATAGGCATTTATGTAGGCAGTCGCTGCATTGGCTATATCGGCATTTTGACGTTTTGAATCCTTGCTTTTATATCCCTGACGCACCTCAAAAACCGTGCCTATGAGAGATTCAGAAATGGAAAGCGTGACTCCAGATAAGCGAGCGGCCTCCTGCATCCATGTATGAAAACGCTTTTGTGCAACTTTATTTTTGATTTCAGTTAAATCAACTTTACCATCCAAATAAAGAGTGCGGGGTTTATTCCCGAAGCCCGGGACAGAATAAGACCAGTTCACGGTTTCGGCAGAGAGTCCCAAATGATCGCATAGGATCCGGCGAAACAGCTTTTCACAGCCAATACCGATCTGGCGGTAAACGCTGGTCATTCCGCCTGCTGCTTTATGCGCAGCATACAATAATGGGTTGTCAAGACCAAACCACGCATAAAAAGGGTCATCATGGTAGAGCGCCTGAAACTCGGACAGAGCAAGCCCTGAACTTCGCCCTTGACCAAATTTAGGCTTATAGCGGGTGCAAACACGGATCGATTCGATAACGATTTGCAAATAACTGTCATCCTGTGGCTGAGTCATGCTGCCTTATACCTTTCCCGCTATTTGGTACATATTACCATAAACGGCTGCCTTCCGCAAAAACCAGGTACTGCTTTGAAACAAATTATCAAAGAAAAAACTTAAAAATCCACTGCTTCTGTATCAACAGAATCTTCAGTAAATAATTCTGCTATGAGAGTACGTACAATATGCCCCTCTGATAAAATTCCGTAAGCCTCGGCGCTCTGTATTCCGACGAGATAAGAGAGATCTCTTTAATGTAAAGGAAGCCCATGAAAAACGCCGAAATTTTCACCGCGAAACAAGAAGATGTATACGAAGCCGCAACATACCCGACGGAGCGCAAACTCAGCGCGCTCGAGATCAAGGAATTGAAACGCACCCTCGCCGCGCTGATCATCGGCGGTTAAATACGCGGATACTGCGGCAACATTCTTGTTCTGCGTGTAGTTTTTGTCTTTCTCATACAAGCGGGACAGCCGCTTTGCGCGTTTATGCCTTTACCCCTTTACACCCTGTGGGTGCCAGGGGGCAAGGGTACAAGCGACGTCCTGTTCTAGTGCGTAAAATGTCTGCGCCTCGTTAACACCTGCGCGATGCCGTGTTCGTCGCAGGCGGCGCGCACCTCGTCGTCGCGGACGGAGCCGCCCGGCTGGATGATCGCGCGCACCCCCGCCTCCGCCGCGAGATCCACGTTATCGCGGAACGGAAAAAAGGCGTCCGAGGCGAGAACAAGCGAT
This sequence comes from Spirochaetota bacterium, assembly GCA_031283155.1. Taxonomy (GTDB): domain Bacteria; phylum Spirochaetota; class JAGLSM01; order JAGLSM01; family JAKPMW01; genus JAKPMW01. Next base: position 4,853 of record JAITCI010000048.1, read on the forward strand.
CCGAATTCCGCGACTCTCGCTGCGGGTCTCGCAGCTATCTTGCCTGCGGCGATGCGCACCGAATCCACGCGGCTCATCTGCCCCGCGCCGCAGCCCAATAAGATCTGCCCTCTTTTTGTACTCCCCTCGCTCACAGTATGCGCAGAGCGAACTTGCGGCGTTGCTTCGCAAGCGCCTGTGTCTTTACCCCCTGTGGGAGCAAGGGTATCGCGCGGGACAGTACCTCCTTGTACTAGCCCTTCGCAAGAGCGTACATCCATGTACGCGCGCGGGACAGTACCTCCTTGTACTAGCCCAGCGCCGATGCAGATCGCGTTGGAGCGCACGTGCTTCACGATCTTCCACACAAATTCGAGGGAATCGAGTTCTGTTTCGCTGGGCGCGCGCGCGCTCGCGACGCTCCATTGTTCGCGCGCGGTGCCGGGAATATCTTCCTGCTGATAGAGCCACCCCCCGCGCACACGCCGCGCCCGAAACGCGCGCGGAATTTCCGGCACGATAAAGGGCTTGGGCGCGCGCATGAGGCGGAGATTTTTTTTGCTCTCCAGAATCGAGAGCGCCTCCGCGCTGAAGGAGGGCGCGAGGATGAGTTCTACGAAGCGCCCGGCCAGAAACCGCGCCGTGTCCGCGTCGAGTTCGCGCGTACAGCCGATAACGCTTCCGAATGCGGCCTGGTCGTCGCCCTCCCAGGCCAGGGCGCAGGCGATGGCCTGCGATTCGGCGAGCGCCGCGCCGCAGGGGTTGTTATGCTTCAGGATGCAGCAGAAATGATCTTTCTCAAAAGCGAATTCCCGCAATATCTCGAGCGCCGCCGAGAGATCGAGCAGATTGTTATACGAAAGTTCTTTGCCCTGCAGCTGCTCGCAGTCATGGACGCCCAGTTCGGGGCTTGGCAATGGATCGCGGTAAAACGCGGCGCGCTGGTGCGGGTTCTCGCCGTAGCGCAGCTCCTGCCGGAACACCGCGCCGAAAGCAATCGACGATGGCATGGCGGCTTGCGAAGCCGCGTCGGCTTGACCAGAAGCGAACCATTCCGCGATAGCGGCGTCGTAGGCCGCCGTGTGCCGAAAGACTTTCGCCGCGAGCGAGCGCCGGAAAGCGGACGCTTCCTCCCCGGCGGCCTGCAATATAGCGAGCAGCGGATCGTAGTCCGCCGGATCCCAAACAGCATAGACCCGCGCGCAATTTTTGGCGGCTGCGCGCAAGAGGGACGGCCCGCCAATATCTATTTGTTCAAGAGTACCCGGATCAAAAAGGAAGTCTGCAACCGACCCCTCGCGCACCGAGTCGGCAAATGGATACAAATTAACGACCACGATATCAATCGGCTGGATGCGCTGCTCCGCAAGGCTTGCGCGATCCGGTTCGCTTTCGCGCGCGAGGATGCCCGCGAAGATCGCGGGGTGCAGGGTCTTGACGCGCCCGCCCAGCATCTCGGGAAAGCCCGTGACAGCGGCGGCGTCGGTGCAGGCTATACCTTCGGCGGCAAGATGGGCGCGCGTACCGCCCGTGGAGATGAGGGTATAGCCCCGGTCGAGCAGCCCCCGCGCGAGGTCCGCGACGCCGCGTTTGTCCGAAACCGAAAGCAAGGCGTACATATCACTCCTCCGGGGTACGTGTTTTGCGCAGAGCCCGCGCCATCCGTTCAGTCTCGCGCCGATGCGCAAGCGGCTTTGCCGCTTCACGCCTGGGCGCGCCGGACGAACCGGACGGGAGAGCGAGGATGCGCGCGTCGTGCAGGAGCCGCAGGCGTTTTATGCGGTGCATAAAAAAAGCGCCCAACGCCTGCACAAAAATCACGCAAAAAAATATGAAGAATACCGTGAAATTTCTCAATTTTTCTCCGGCTCCGCGAAATAATTCATTGTTCCCTCTTATAATTCCCGCCAAGCTATGATACCATAGCCTGTATATAAAGCCAACGGAGGTGTGTCCATGCGCGTCTATGATTGTATCAAAAAGAAACGTGACGGCGGAAAGCTCAGCGCCGCCGAGATCGAGCATATCGTTACCGGCGCAGCGAACGAGAGCATCCCCGATTATCAGCTCGCCGCCTTTTTGATGGCCGTATATATCCGCGGGATGGACGACGAGGAAACCGGCGATTATACGCGCGCGATGATGCACTCGGGGGACGTTTTTGATCTCTCCGCCATTGATCCGAAAACAGTGGACAAACATTCCACGGGCGGCGTGGGCGACAAGATCTCGCTGATCCTCGCGCCCTCGGTCGCGGCGGGCGGCGCCATAGTCCCGATGATGAGCGGGCGCGGGCTTGGACACACCGGCGGCACGCTCGACAAGCTCGAGGCGATCCCGGGCTACCGCGTTGGGCTCTCGAGCGAAGAATTTATGGAGGCGCTCAAAAAAATAGGCGTCGCGATCATCGGGCAAACAGGCCGCCTCGCGCCCGCCGACAAAAAGCTCTACGCGCTCCGCGACGTAACGGCGACCATAAGCTCCATCCCGCTGATCACCGGCAGCATCATGGGTAAAAAACTGGCCGCCGGTCCCGCCTCGATAGTCATGGACGTAAAATGGGGCTCCGGCACCTTTATGCGCACGGTTGCGGACGCGCGCGCGCTGGCCGCCTCGCTGACCGCCGCCGCGAAGCACATGGGGCGCAGCGTGACCTGCTATATCACCGATATGAACCAGCCGCTGGGCTTTATGATTGGGAATATGCTCGAGATCCTCGAGGTGATAGACTGCCTGCACGGGCGCGGCCCCGCCGATATAATGGAACTCACGCGCGCCCAGGCCGGCTCGATGCTTGTGTTCGCGGGCAAGGCAAAAACCTACGACGAGGGCTGCGCGATATTTGATCGCGTGATCGCCGACGGCAGCGCCTTCAATAAATTCTGCGATATGGTTGCTTTCCAGGGCGGCGACGCAGGCTATGTGCGCGATCCCGCAAAATTCAGGCGCGCCGAAAAGCGCATCGCAGTCCCCGCCGCAGCCGACGGCTACATCAATACCATGGACGGCACCTCTATCGGCATCTCCGCGATCTACCTCGGCGGCGGACGCGAAAAATCGGAAGACATAATCGACCACGCGGTGGGGATCGAGATAGTCAAAAAATGCGGCGACGCGGTCAAAAAGGGCGAAACCATCGCATGGATGCACGCGAACCCCGCCTCGCGCCTCGACGAGGCAATGGCGAAATACCAGAGCGCTATTGATATTAAAAGCAAGCCGCCCGAAAAACTTCCGCTGATCGTGGAGTGGATGAGTTCAACCTGATTGATATTCATGGTACGGCGTCCAAAGCTGCGGAGATATCCAGTGTCGCGCGAACGGGAGCGCCGGCGCATCGGGTTTCCGGAGCGAATACACGTATGCGAAGCGGGGCTGCGGCGGCGCGCTTCGGTTTTTTTCCGTAGTTCGGATATGGATCAATTTTCACAGATTTCTTTGTCGTTTTCACCTACAGGATGTCACGTAATTGCTTGACGAACGTAGGCGCGCAAAGACCGCGACATTACCCTGCGGGTACTTCGCCATTTCCGAAGTACGTACTCCTTCTTCTGGAAACTGCGCCCACATTCCACACTCTTTGGATGCGAGCACACCTTTGGCTTTCCCCTACTCGGGGAAAGACTAACCCGATCAACGCGAGTGGGGTTCAGAGGGCATTCCGGGTTATAACCTTACGCTGGATTCCGAGCGCCTGCTTTGCTTTTTTTAAGAGCGCGTACCCGCGCTACCGGCAGCTCGACAGCACGGGCAATTTCGTCTACGGTCATGCTTTCGGCAAGCAGATTACGCGCTATTTTTTCTTTTTCCTCTTCTCTGCGCTGTTGTACAAAGCGGGGAAACTCCTCTGGGTATATTTCACTCAGCGCCTCTTCCAATGTTGGGTATCGCCTCGCCATGTTTTTTGCCTCCGCAAATATTTTTCGGTTGGATCTGAATAATATGTTCAAATAAGCCCCAAAATACATCCGGAGCCTATTGTCGGTACTCGCCTCCAGTATAGCCCGCGCAGAGTCAGCCCTCAATGTATTTGTGAGCGATTTCAGCCACAAGCTCTCATTTTTCGGCAATCGCTTGGACTCAATAATCTGTATCGGGATATAATACCCTTCAATCAGATAAATCCCGGGGCTTGACTGCGCAACCGTATATTTGCGTTTCTCTGCAAGATATTGCAATAATGCGCGGGGATGTCTGTTGCCCACAAATGTAAGGCTCAAGTCGGCGTCGTCAACATTCGGCGTATTCGCCGCATAGTGGTTTGCGTACGCACACACTTGTAAAAAATCTCTTACGGAAAAGGAATCGTCCGGACTTTTATACTCGATGATGTTGTGCCCGCAAAAAATACGGGCAATGTTTTTGTCTATTACTGCATTTTTCCGCTTCTTGACAATAAGAACGTCGATCCTTAAAGGTTCCGAAGTCAACTGGTGTTCGAAGGTGATCTCGATATCGTCCAAATTTTCAAACAATTCCAGTCGGATGGCGTCAAAAAACGCCAAATGCCAGGGTAATGTATCCGGCTTGCCGGAACCGGAACTTCTTTTGTTAGCCATATATGCGCCCCTATGACCTGGATGGGAATGTGCGCGCAGCGACATGGCGAAGTACCCTGTGGGTAATGTCGCGGTCTTTGCGCGCCTGTTTGCGTTAATACAAACAAAAGCGCGATACGGTCTCCGGGTTCCCTTTTTTTGCGAAATTTGTTATAAAAAATCCGGTGCGCGAATACGCCGCTGCCGGGCGCACAACAAAAAAGGGTACCCGAGCCGGGTACCCTTTTTTGTTGTGCGGCGTATACCGAATTACGGTACTTTGGTAAACTCACCGCCTTGCACCTGTTCCGTCACCACAAGTGTGGTGGCGGAACTGAATCCTGCCGGAAACTCCATACCTGCCGCTGCCTCAGGCTGCAATATGGTAAAAAATATTCCATCACCGTAGAGTTCGAATGTACCCCCCGCCACAGGCGTCATCAGATCGGCAGGTGCCGAAGGATTAAATGCCTGCGCCCTCAATTCTAACGACCACGCACCGTTTGCAGCAAACACTATGTTGCAAGGCCATATAGCCGGATAATTTTGCAAATCATCATTCAGCAAAATCAGCATGGGGATTACCCCGGGATGCGTCCATGTCGTCCCTGCCAGCGTCGTCTCGTTAAAATAAGGGCTTTTTTCCTCGCCGCAGGACACACACAGGACACACATAAGAACGACGATCAGACTTACAGCGGAAAAACGTTTTTTCATTGTGATCACCCCTTGTTTCGATTTTTGATTATTACGCGTTCTTTTGCCGGATGCGCAATTATATCATAAAATAAATTCTCAACTGGAAGACCAGGTTGCTGAGCGCCGTGCCATTCCGGACATATAACGGGATCGCGTACTGCGCCTTTAACTCGATGGGCAGCGGTGTTTTGTAGAAGAATACCTGGACGCCGGGAGTGACCTTTAAGGTTTGGTGCGCAAAACCGTCCTGAATTCCATAAGCGCCGGCAATCGCTTCGCCAACAGGCGAATCGTATTCGTAGATGTACTTGGGCGTAGAGACGAAATTAACGGGGAGACCTGCGGTAAACCCGACAGAGGGGCCGAAGGTCGTTTCGAATACCGGCTCAAACTCAAAGGTGGTTTTGTATTGGTAGTTTATGGTGCCGGCAAGTTCATCTACACCGCCGCCTACCGTATTCACCAGGGCATGACCGGTATCGTATTTGAACAGATCTCTTTTCTGCAGATAGAACATGGTTTCGTTATAGAAGTTGAGGAAGAATTTTTTGCCCAAAAGGATATCGAAATACGCGCGCCAGCCGGCGGCGAAGGAGTGGTTATCCATTTTGTTCAGTGTTACCGCGCCTGTTCCGCCGTTCGGTAAATCAGCCATATGGGCGGCTATTTCTTCGCTAAAATCCGGGCCGGAGGTCAGCGGGATCGCTACGCCGGCTGCGACCGCCGCGCGGAATTGCTGAGAAATAACAGGCGCTTTCGGACCGACTATCTGAAATTTCGCGCCCACGAACAGATCGGCCATATCGTTCATATTGGCTGTTGTAACTCCCATGCCGCCAAGCGATGTCGGAGCCGTAAATTGTTCAGGCAGAGCGCCGAGGATATCGGAAGAAAGCGTGACGCCCGGCGTCCACTGAATCGCGGCGGTAATCCAGTCGATCACGCCATACTCGAGGGCAAAGCCCAGGTTAAAAAAGCTGATCTTATCAAATTCTGTTTTGTTTCCATCCTGATCATACTTTGTGTCCGCAGAGCCAAAAATAGGCGCAATATATAAGCGGCCTACCCTGGCGGGCATAACCTTGGCGTCGTCCGCAACAAGAACGGAGCTTATAAACATAAGCGCCAGACAAACAACTAAAAATTTCTTCATGGGATCCTCCTGAAAATGGGGTAACTGCAAAACGCTATTGTGTCAAAGAACTGCTCATTAAGCAACATTTTTTTACGCGCCCTGCCGCGCGTCCCTCTCCAGTGTGCGCTCAATGGTTTTCAGATTCTCGTCCTCGGGTACCATTTGCCGCGCGCGTGCCAGAAGCGCCTTCGCGTCCTCAAAGCGCCGAACCATGCGGTAACAGTCCGCGAGATGCAGCATCCCCTTGAAATGCAGCGGGTTGACCGTCAGGAGCCTTGAACCATAGTCTATCGCCATTTGAATATATTTTGACGCCTTGCTCGTATCTTCCTTGCTCTTGTCCAGCACTTCGCGCACCATCCGGCGGCTCTCGTTGACCATGTTATACAGCAACCCTTCATTCAATGGCAGCATCTTGAGACCATATTGATACACCTGAATGACATCCTGTATCTCCCCGCGCTCACGATGACACGCCGCAAGCCATTCGATAACCTTCATATCGGGATACAGATACATCGCCTTCCGCAGAAGCGTTATCGCGCGCGGAATATCTTTGTCGGCTATGGCCTTATTCGCGCTCGAACGCACCGCCTCAAAATCCGGCGGGGGCGCGGGCAGGGGTTTCTTCCACTCTATTCGTATGATCGTAAAATCATCCGTCAGCTCGCCGCCCTGCTGCACTATTTCCGTAAGATTTTTCAGATCCCCGCCGGCTTCCTCTACGCAGCGCAAAAAGCGCGTTTCGTCCTCATTGATGATGCGCTGCCCCGTCGCCTGATCCATGCCCATCATGACGTCGTCGCGACCGTCAGACCCAAAGAACACGACGTCGCTCTGCTCCAGCTGCAGGGTTCGGACAACAGCGCTCGACTCCATCCCTACAGTCCCTATCTTGTGCATTGTGAGTTCATCCTCTGTAAAGACGGCATTTCCATTGCGATAACGCACCGTCCAGGGATGCTCCGCGTTCATGTAATACATCGCACCGGTCTCTTCGTCGATCAACCCGATGATCGCCGAGATGAGCATACTCCCGTCAAACGATACAAATACCCGGTGGAGTTCATCGTATACTTCGGTGATCCAGGACTCGGGCGTTTTCAGATACATATTGGAATAGAGCGGTGTGCGGCTGATATACGAGTTGAAGATAACCGCCATCACAAGCGCGCCGCCCGCGCCCTGGAGCGATTTGCCCATCGCGTCGCCGTTGGTAAACGCCAGATATTTTTTATCACTCAGTTCGATCTCGCGCGCTATGCACAGATCGCCGCCGATCTCCCCGTTGCGCTTCCTGAAAGTAAACTTCTTTTTCTGCCGGACGTGAAAATCCACGGAGAGCGCGTCGCTGCGCACCTCTTTAATAAGCAATGGGTTAATCAGGAGCGAGGTCAGGAAGTAATCGCCGTCCTGCTGCGTCTTGAGCGCGCTCACCTCTTCAAAAGCCGCCTGAATTTTTTTGGTCATCGTAACGGATTCGGTGACATCCTGGATAAGAATGACATGACCCAGTAAATTTGCTTTTTCGGAAAGAATGGCGCTGACGGAGGCTGTGTAATAATTATTGCCGGGCAGCTCGAATTTAACGCTTCCTGCTATTTCTTTGTTTTCATGAATGGCCAATTCGGGCGGCCAGTCCTGAATTTGGGGAATAAGACCGCCCTTTTCCATGGTTTCCAGGGTGGGGAATAATTTTTTGGCGGTGGTATTGGCGCTGATGAAGGTATCGCTCGCGTCGAAAAGAATATACGCTTCCTTGACTGCCTGCAAAGCCATTTCGGAGGCTCTCGATACTATGCCAAATGAATCATACCGGACTATGCTGATGTAATACAAAATATTCAGGATAACCATTGTCACCGGCGTCCAGTATATACCGAGAGGGGAAAACCCCAGCATATACGCCACGTTGACGATAATGGGAACAATCGCGCTCATCAGAACCAATATGAGCGTTGGCCGGTATTTTTTATCCCAAACCCTGAGCCTGTAGATTATAAGGCCAATGACGCCGGCGCAGCAAAAAATGGAAACTGCATGGTTCAGATAGTATAAGGGCGCGGGAGTAAAAGCGAGCTTGTGTACCGGGGTGCTGGTGTTATAGCCGTCCACATGAGCGTAGATCAGGTTATGAAAGTTGGGCGTTGTCCATACAAGCACTATAACTATAAGCGGGAAGATCATCAGGAGGCTCATGATGAGTTTGCTGAGCTTGATTTCGCAATAGTCGGCTGTAAACATAACGTAGGCTGCCGGAGCGAAAGCCGAACCCAGATACATGACCCGCACGGCAATAAGTCCTCCGTCCGGCGTGTTGGCATTGATCTCCAGCAGATAGCCAAGGAGGTACATAAAAACGGCGGCCTGCATTACCACAAACGATGTTTTCTTTTTGCTTTCACAGCGGATCAGAGTAAAAGCGCCAAGCCATAAACTGGCGATCATGGATACGATCAATACGCAGGTCAGAAACGCGATAATCATGTGATTGCTCACCGCCTTCCCGGTATAGTATGAAAACAGAACAAAGAAAACCATGATACGTAAACCGGCATAGCTGAATCATACGTGAGCAGTATAGCGGCTGGATATAATCAATGCAATATATAAAACTGTACATATATACTACGGATTAAAACTACTGCTCTGCGCATCTGAGCCTGGGATAATAAAACCGCAGGATCTGCTCCCACGTCCACGAGCGGCGCGCGAGTTCCATAGCGCCGTATTGGCAGAGTCCAACCCCGTGTCCGAGGCCGCTGCCGCTGAAAACGATGGAATCGCCTTCAAGCCGAACCGAAAAATGCAGGCTGCACAGGGTCCCCCAGCCGCGCGCGCGGCAATACTCGTCGCGAAATCTATAGCCCAATATACTCTCGCGATCATTCGCGGAAAAACGGATACGCCTCGCCGCGCCCCTCGCGGAATATTCAACCCGCAACGGCGCGCCATCCCAGGCAGCCGCAAAGGCATTGCGCGCAAACGCGCGGAAGGTTTCTTTTTTCTCGCGCCATTCCCAGCGCGCGAATGGGGAGCGCTTGTTCAGAAATTCCGGTTCTCCGGGCAGGCGGTTTGTGACGGGCTCAAAAAAAATATCCAGCTCGGTTCCGCCCCAAACCTCGCTCGGGAGTACCGTGCTTGCCGCCGCTGTGGAAGAGTAAAACCCGGGAGCGTACCGCACTCCGGCGGCGTCACGAAGCGCCATCCCCCTGGTTGCGCGCATGGCGGAGAGGACAATTTCAGGATAGGCTTCCGCGTGATCGCGCCACGCCTGGCAGTGCGTGGAATCGCAATACTCGTAATCGAAATATTTATTGCGGTGCCGGCGTCCGTCCTGCAGATAATAGATCGCGTAACTCCGGCAGGCCACTGACTGCGCCGCGAGATACTGGGCGGCCTGATCCCGGGGGAGCGACGCATACGGGCCTGCCTCCACCGCAAGCACTCCGGCGATATAGTCCTCCAGGGGGAGCGCGGCGATAACGATAAGCTCGCCGCCATGAGCGAAAATCTGAATGGAGTGCGCGGTAAAAACGCGGCTCGCCCGCGCCGCACGGAACCGGATGGGCGCTGTGCGCGTACTGACGGACATTCGCTTCTTTGCGCGGGACTGCGATCCGGATTGTGCTGTTACAGGGGCATCCCGGGCGGGATACAAAGAGAGCGGCGCGGCAATCTCCTCTCCGTCCAGAAAAAGCTGATTTCCCCGCGCCGTCAGGCGAATGTGATCGACGGAATATATACACACGCCCTCGTCATCCCAAACACGCAGCATATCCGGCACGGCGGTATCGGAGGCGCGCGATCCGTATTCGGATGCGGATTCTATCGAGAGTTCGGAGATGCTTTCCAGGCTGAACACGCGCAGACGAATCTGCATTGGCAGCGTGGGTATATTTGTGCGAGCTTCGGGCTGGATCGCGGATGCTTTTGCGCGATCTTCGGACAGAAGAGCTGTATCTGCGGATACTCCAGCGCGATCTCCGGGCAAAGCGGCTTTTGCCTCTGTCGGCAGAACCGCCTTTGTATGATCGGGAGCGCCGCGTATTCCTTCGCCGCGCGCGGCTGCATAGAGTCCGATTGCGGCAATCGCAAGTATGAGAAAATACAGCCCGCCGAATTTCATATACGTCCTACCCTCGCTAACTTGCGACATCCATGTCGCAGCTCGGGACAGAACATCCTGTTCCAGCCCTCGCAAGAGCGTACCTCCATGTACTAGGCAATAATCGCGAGCCGGTACACCCCGAGAAAATTCCGGTTGGACGATGCGGGATGCCAGCGCGCGTCCGGATGCTGCGCAAGGGTTTGTATGGACAGCTTGCGGACAGATCCGGTTTTCGGATCCCCCGTGTGATACACAAGCATATCCTCGCCATCGCGCCGCCCAAGAAAAATCATAATGTGCATGGTCTCATCCCTGTCCGCCGCGTCCAGATCGTCCTGCTCAAAAAAGAGCAGATCGCCCTCCTCCATAATAGCGAGATCGCGCCCAAGATACACCGCATTATAATCCATCAGAAAGCGCGCGGTCGCAAACGAAGAAAAATCGCCGCGCGCAAAATATGATCCGTCCTCGCCGATGCCCCCCGAAGGTCTGCGCACGCGAAAGAGGTCTGTGCCGAGAAAGGGAATATCGGGGTACTGAAAGGCGGCGACGTCGGGCATACCCGAGCGCAGGAGGAGCCTGCCCGCGCGCGCGAACCAGGCGTCGTCATGTTTTTTTAATCCCTCGCGCATCGCAAAGCGCACAAGCCCCGCGCAGTCGCGCTGCTCCGGAATCCAGGCGTCCCAGATTTTATAAAACTGGCTCTCGGCGATAGCGCAGAACCACGAACGAAAGCGCTGAACGTCCGTCGCGCTGCGCAGCTCGGCGGCGTCGGGCAAACCGTTTCCGTTCAGATCTATCGGGACGGCGAAGAGGCGCAGGCGGTAGGTCTTTGAGCCATCGCGCAATCCCTCGACCGATATCGTTTCTTCCCCGGGCTGATATCCGGAGATCAGGGTTATCATCAAATCGCCGGAACTTTCGCGCTCCTCCGCGAGACGAATGAGGCCATGTTCCGCGCGCGCGCGGACGCCGGTCATATTTTCGGGCAAGGCGCTCTTAGGTATGCGAATGCGCGCGGCGGCGACTCCGTTCGCGGCTATCGCGCTATGCGAAAGACCATAGCCAACGCCCGCAACTCCGGCGCTCTGTAGTATCCATACAAGTGCAAGCAGCGCAGCGCCCGCGCCCATAAGCGCGACGCGGCGGCGCGGGAGACTTATAACACGCGCGGAGATTCGCCGCAGCATTACCTGATCGACGCGAGCTTTCCCTCGCCGTCAATGACAAAGGAAGCGGCGTTCACAACCTCGCCGGCATGGTTGGAGACGATATTCCAGGTGCGGCGCTCCTCGCGATCCGTACCCTCAAACAGGATCATATCCAGGCGCATGGCGGTGAGGGGCATTTCGCGGGGACTGAAATTTTGTACCTGGATTTGCCACGTCCCGGCCTGCGGAGCGGCATGGGTAAATGTTTCGGGGCCATAGCCGTTGGTCACATCTATATCGAGCTGCCCGCCGGCCTTGCCTGTTTTATTCCCGTAAAAGACCTTTTCGCCGTCGGGGCCTGTTACCCAGAGATCCATATCCGTCTGGTCGGTGTCCCAGACCAGCACCAGTTTCATGGAAATTTTGGGGACGTTCGCGAAAAAGCTGACGCGCCCGATCCCCACGCCGTCGCGGTTCCGCGCGCGCACCTCGATCAGGGTATCGCCGTAGGAGACGACTATTTTTGTGGAGAAATTTCCGTTTTCGGCAATCGCGACGCGCTGCGCGATCCCATTATACACAAGAGTCGCGAATTTCTCTCCGGCGTTGGCGACGCGCCCGCTCACCGTAATAATGGGCGTGTTCACAAATCCGCCGAACGGGGATTCGATGCTGACCGCCGGAACCGCCGCGCGTACAGCGGGCGCAAGGGCAAAAACAAACAGCGCAGCGCAAAGTGCGATCCGAAGCCGTTTCTGTATATTGTATCGTTCCATCATAAACTCCTGGGTGTGTCCCTAAAGTTTTATTTTTTGTCGTTGCGATGCTGTTCGTCGCGTTAGCGACGATACAATCCATCCTTTCAGCAATGCCCGTAGGGCATAACGTAGTGAAGCAATCCACTTTAACATTTTATCACCTGGATTGCGCCTGTGCCTTTACCCCCTGTGGGGGCAAGGGTATCGGCTGCGCCTCGCAATGACGAAAATGTTGCCAAATGATACATCATAAACTCCTAATCTTTGCGCACACGCGCGAGAGCGCTCGCGCCTGCCGCGGTTGTATCGGGCGAGTACATCGATCCGACCGTCGCCGGCAATACGCGATACTCACCCTCAAGGAATGGCCGAATCAAATAACAAATTTCAGTCTCCCCTGCCGGAAGCGTCCGCAGGAAAAATACGGTGCGATCCGTCTCGCGCTGATGCGAGAGATACGCATTCAGCTTAATTCCCCGGACAAAATCATCATCGCGCTCGCTCACATACTCTGCGCCCGAGACCAGCGGATCCTCGATCATCACGTAATCCATCGCGCGCGCGGAGCGTACCTTCAGGCGCACCAGCACCAGCTTGCCATGCGGGAGATCCCCTTTAAGTTCGCGCTGCACCGAAGCGCGCCCGGAACCTGCGGCGTCAACGAGATGGTACGAGCGCGTTATGGAGGCTGCAACGGAATCCTGCGCGGCAAAACTTTCCTGGCGCGCGAAATAGCGAAGCGCAGCGTTATAATACATCGACGCATTTCCTTCAATGTCCAGGGTGTTTTTCCCGGCGCGCAGGATATCGGCGCCCGCATGCGCCTCAAAGCCAAGCCCCACCCGGCTCAGTTCAAGCGCTGTTCCGTTCACGCGAATGACCACCACCGAAGCCTGCGCCTCCTCATTCTCATAAGCGCGCGCGTACTCCAGAAAAGCGTTAAAAACAAACGCGGTGCTTAAGGTGGAACTCCAGGCCGGCCCCTGGCGGCGCGCGAGCAGTCCATTGATGAGCCGCGCGGAAAGCTCCTGCGCCTTTTGGGTTCTCGCAGCCGCGAGAACGCGAAGCAAGAGAGCGTCGATGAGATCATCGTCGCCCTTCCAGCCGCCGATGCGTTTTTCCTGCGCGGGAAGAAAGGCGTCGCCGATGGTTTTTCGATCAGCGAGCTGCTCCTCGGCAATGCGCAGCCCCTGCTCCTGCAGCTCCGTATCGAGCGCGGCCATGCCGAGGAACGCGCGCGCCAATCGTTCTTCTTTGGGGGTATTTTGCATTGCGCTTCGGATCATCGAATTTATTTCCGCACCCTGCTGCCTGAGCGCGAGCAAGGCGAATGCGCGCGTGAGGGGATCAAGCTGGCTCTGCTCCCGCAAGCCCTTGTTCAGGCAGGCGGAACCCTTTTCGAGCATCTCCTCCGTCTCGCTCCAGTAGCCCATATTTCTGGCCAGCGCGAGGCTGTACACCGTGTATGCCGTCATAAAGAGATCGGGGGCGTCGCCCGCAAACCATCCCCAGCTCCCGTCGGCGTTTTGCATGGAGCGCAGACGATCCAGCCCCATATTCGCCATATCGGTCAGAACCTCGCGCAAGTATTGATCGCGGAAGGGATAGGTATTGACCATCCGCTGCACGAGCAGATTCGGCACAAAGCGCGAAAGGGTTTGCTCCACGCAGCCGTAGGGATAATCCACAAGATAGCGCAGCGAGTCTTCGATCAGATTGATGAGGCTGGGCGAGGCATACACCGAGAGCCCGCCGCGAAGCTCTTCCCAATCGTCAAGATTCGCGCCCGCCGGAAGCGTGAACTCGCGCGATATACGCTTGCCGACGCCCAAAAGCGGCCCCGCAAAATTCTGAAACTGCTTATGCGCGAATGGCTTAACGTCGATGGTTTGTATCTCGGCGTCGTTCTCCGGGCCAACCAGATTAAATTCCAGTTCTAATTTTTCGTTTGTTGCCTGCCCCGCCTCGATCCGCCAGGACACGAGCCGCTCCCCGAGCGGCGAGAGCAAAACCTGCTGATCGGCGGCTGTAAGCAATTTTCCGTTTTTAACGACAAGACTCGCCTTCGCCGATACCTGCGTACCGATGAGGTTATGCACAGTAGCCGATACGGTGGCCTGATCCTTCTCGTACAAAACAGTGGGAACGACAGCCCGCAGGAAGAGATCCTTCCGCGCGATAAACGCGCCCTCTTTGCTGCCGACGCGATCCGTATCATCAAGCGCGATCAGATCCAGCTTCCAGGTTGTGATATTATCGGGCAGGGTAAAATTAAATTCCGCCTTGCCGTCCGCGTCCGTAACGATATCGGCATTCCAGTACGCGAGATCGCGGAAATTGCCGCGCCGCGATTCGTCAAAATTCCGCATACTCCCCTTGGAGAGATCGGCCAGCGCCGCGTCCTGCCGCAGGTGCCGCGCAAGCGCGAGCTTATCCTCCTCGGCATAGCCGTAAAACCGCGTGGTATACGAAGTTCCGCCGATAACGGTGTTACGGTGCGCGTGATAAAAGAAGCGCTCGATATCGATCACCATGCGCGGCTGCAGCGCGTAGATCGCCTGATCCACCGCCGCCATCGAAAGCGCAGCCCGCGCGCCGCGCCCGCGGCTATCCCGCACAGTCACGGCACCGGAAACCTTCTCGCCCGGGCGGTAGCGTTCCTTCAGACCGGTGAGCTGTATATCCAGAAATTTTTCCTTTGGCGGCGCGAGCAGCTGGTGGCGCGTTGTATAGACGCGATCATTATAAACGGCATGGAGCACAAACCAGGCGTTCGGAACCATGCGATCCGTGATGCGCTGCTTGCGCGTCAGGGAATTGCCCTGCATCGTGAGGACGCCGCTCTCGAGTATCGTATCCCCCTCGATGGTATACAAAAGCTGCATATCGGGAACCGGCGAAAGCGCAAGCAGCTCCGCCGTATCGCCCGAGGCGTAGAGCTTTTTGTCGGCGACAATGCGGAGCCCGCCTTCCTGAAACACAAATTTATCCGCGTTCCCGGCAACCCAAACAAATTGGCTCGTCGAAATGGCGTTCCCTGCGGCGTCCTTCGCGAGAATCTCTATCTGGTAATGCCCGGGTTTGTCAAAAGTAAATTCGAAAGCCGCATCTTTCGGCAGTGCGTACCGCTTGTCAAAGCGCACCACCTTTTCGGCAGGTTCAGAGAGGCGGACGGAATCCCAGCGGAAAAAAGTGATACGCGCCTGGTACTGCGCGCTGACTGAATTGCCGCTGTAATCCAAAGCGGACACAGCAAAGCGCGCTTTTTCTTTCGGAATGAAATATTCTTTGGAGGTCTCCAGGTGGAGCCAAAACTTGCCCTGCACCAGCGAGAAAGAACCCGATCCGCGCACCAATCGCCGCGAGCGGTCGGTGATGCGCGCCTCAACGCGGTAGCTGTAGGCGTCGCTCCTGAGGGTAGAGGCGTCCGCCTTAAAGCGAAACGCAAACATTCCGTTGTCGTCGGTCTCGCCGGCGCCCTCATGGACGCGCTCCTCGCGCGTTCCGCGAAATTCGTTATCCTGAATATACCAGCCGAAGGGAACACCAGCGCCGCTATAGCCCGTCACGCGCTCGGCGCGGTACACGATATACTGCACCGCAGCGCCGCGCACGGCGTCGCCGAAGAAATACCGCGCGTTTACCTTGCCCTGCACCTCGTCGCCGAAGGAGTAGACGGCCTTATCGGTCGCAACCGCAACCTCAAACGGCGGTTTGACGTAGTGTTCAATTTTAAAGGGCGCCTCGTAGCGCTTTCCGGCGTGTACCACAACCAAACGCCAAACCCCCTGCTCGGCGTTCTCGGGTATCGCCCATTCCCCTGCGGCGGTCGCGAAATTCCCGACCGTACATTCCGATTTCGCGATCAGCTTCCCGGATGGCGTATATAATTCAATAGGCAATTTCCCGCCGATACCGCCAATCCCGCTCAGGCGGTACCCTCCCTCGTAATCGCGGAACGCGGCGCGGAAATACACCGTCTGCCCGGGCTGATAGAGCGGGCGCTCGGTATAGATGTAGGCCTTTGTGGAAGAAACCCCAAACGATGAACTTGCGTAAAATGTGGCGTCGTGCAGGCATACTCCGCCCGCGCCCTCGGCGAATACGTACACGCGCCCGTCCAGCCAGGGTGCGCTCTGGTGCCGCGCGTAGCCCTCGACATTCGCGTTTATCTGCATCTGCGCCGGATTCGGAACAACCGCGCCGCCCGTCGCCTCAGCGGGCTTGAACAGAGTGAGCCTTGCGCTCGCGGCCTTGCCGCTTATACGGTCGCTCGCGTAGAACACGGCGGTATCGGCGGCATGGCGGGATATAAGCGCGAGATCGGAAACCATCGCGATGGTATAGGCGGCCTCCTTGCCCTTCATGCCCTCAATGAGATACACGCCCTTTTCAAATATGGGCAGCCGCACAAGATGATACGCCCAGTCCTGCTTTTGTTCGGGGAACTGGAGCTGCATCTCGCGCACAAGCGGATAGCGCGTAAGACGCCCGCCGCGCTCCACATTCGCGGTATATTTTTCAATCCCCAGAATTTCTTTCACGCCGTCGCGCATCGCGTCCGGGAGATCGCGGTAGGCCGACTTTTGCTTCAGCACCTCCGATACCTCGCGCCGCATCCCGTTCATAAACAGACCCGCAAGCTGCCGCGCGCCGGAAGCGCGCTCCCCCTCGCCGCGCGCCTGGTAGGGATTCTCCTGCCGCTTAAAAAACGCGAGCGGATCCGTGATCCGGTAAATGCGCATGGAAAGATCGGATATTTGCCTTCCCTCCACGCGCACAATCGCGTCTTCGTTGGAGGCGAAGATACGATCCGTAGAAAGGTAGAAGGTGGGCTGCGCCGCCTGCGCTGCGGCGGAAATCGCAACAAACAGGACAGCAAGTAAAATCATTCGCGCGTTTATCATGGATCCAACCTTTAATTGCAGTCATTTGTGATTATGCAAAGATTATCCATACAAAAAGCAAAAAACGTCAAGGGAATTGACACCAAAAACAGCAAAACGTCAGCACCCTGCGGCAGATCGATGTAATAAAAGCACACGGCGCTCTCCGTGTGCTTTTGTGCATTCAGACCCCAACCCGGGACGCAGTGTTGCCTCACGGCACGATACCCATTTATGCCTTTACCCCTGTAGGGCAAGGGTGCAGGATACAGGCGTGTGCAAGGCAGGTGCGCTGCTAAAAGTCCGCCATATCGTCTGCGTCCAGCGGAATAACTGCCTCCGCGCTGCTGACGCTTTTCGCTTTCGCGGCCGGACGCGGCGCGGTATGCATTGGCTCGGCTTTTTTGGGCGGCTCGAATTTTTTTGGCTCGATATGTTTGGGCGCGGTATGCAGCGGAGCCTTTTTTACCGGCGGCGGAGGCGCCTTGTAGGCGCTTTTAGCCCTGGGCATCGCTATGGGTTTCCGCGCATTATTGGAACCAAAGATGAACTCCTCAAAGCTATGTACGCTCGCAACCATCTCGTCCGACTGCGCGGCAAGCTCCTGGGTGGAAGCGGCGCTCTCTTCGGAATTCGCGGCGTTCTGCTGGATAACCTTCTCCATTTCGGAGACCCCGCGGTTGATCTGCTCAATCCCCTTGGTTTGCTCCTCGGAGGCAGCCGCCACTTCGTTTACAAGCTGCTGTACCTTGTGCGACTGTTCCACCACCACTTCAAAATTTTTCTCGGTCTCGGCGAATATCACCGTTCCTTCACGCACCTTCTCTATCGTTTGCTCAATGAGTTCCGCCGTGCGCTTCGAAGCCTCCGCCGAACGCATCGAAAGCCCGCGCACCTCGGCCGCAACCACCGCAAACCCCGCGCCTGCCTCGCCCGCACGCGCCGCTTCCACCGCCGCGTTCAATGAAAGCAGGTTCGTTTGGAAGGCGATCTCGTCGATGGTTTTGATGATCTTGGAGGTTTCGCTGCTGGCTCTGGAAATCTCATCGTTTGCCGCCAGGGATCGCTTCATTGCCTTTTGGGTGGCGTCCATGGCCACGCCCGACTGTGTGACGAGCTTGCCCGCCTGCTGGGCGTTATCCGCGTTTTGTTTAACCATTGAAGAAATTTCCTCAAGCGAAGCGGATATTTCCTCCACCGAAGCGGCCTGCTCGGAAGCGCCTGATGCGAGCGCCTGGCTTCCCGAAGCCAGCTCTTTGGAACTTGCGGTAATATTGCCCGAGTTATTCATCAGGGCCTGCGAGATTGTTCCGGCCATGCCGGTAATGGAGCGGGCAAGGATTAATCCAATCGCCAAACCGGTCGCAAGCGAAACGATAATCACAGCCACCGTAAGCGCGATGGTGGAATTTCCGGCGGCAAGAGCCTCCTTTGCTATATCGTTGGCGGTTTCGACAAGATCCTGGCGCATTTTATCAAAAACATTCTCATACCTCTCCCGCACATCGTCGAGACCCACATCAACAAATAACTGGGAAATGCGCGCCGCCGCTTCCGGCCTCCCTTGCATCTCCTTGACAAGGCTGAGGAGCTGCGTCATATAGCCGAGGTGTTCCGCGCGGATGGCAGTCAGCTCAGCGAATATGGCCTCTTCATGCGCATCCTCTTCTATCTGACTCGCCTTGAAAGCGTCCAAATTAAAGCCGACATTCGATGACGCCGTACTCACCATATCCAGCTGCGCCGCGTACTGCTCGGGGGTGAGGCTCGGGCTTTTCCACCGCTCGCTGCCTATCTTGACGTTGAGATACGCCCTTTCGGCTTTGGTCAGGATCTCCAGGCGGGTTACGGACACGTTCACAAGACCATCTATGCCTGTTTTAAGGGAGAGCACGCCATTTAATGAAAGCAGGCTTCCAATGAAACTTATCAATATAACAGCGCTGAACCCCAGGATCAGCTTTTTCCCAACGGACATTTTTTCCATAAATGAACCCTCCTCAAACTGCAAAAATCTTTGATGAAAAGTGTTTTGTATATGGAGTATACACCTAAAGACTATAGGTGTGGTGGTAATTTATGGTAATAATTTATTTTTAATTCTTAGCTTATCTATAAAGTGGCATTCGCAGGCACCGCTCCCCGGAAAATGCGCCCAACCGCGAAAGGCATACAGCGTGTCATCAGAATAACGCCGGAATTCCGCATCTGTTCCTGTTGCCCATTCTTGCGCTTACATATAGAATGAAGGTATCATGGAAACAGCGTCCATACACACGGATCATGCAACAAGGAGGCAGTATGTTTGCGGCTCAACCCAAATTGGATTTTACAATCAAAACCCTTTCCCCGGCAAAATATCCGAGTCCCCTTCTCCCGCCTTTCACGAGTGACGAGAACCGCATCCTCTTTGATACCTCCGCAGACGCATGGGAAAAGGGGATGCGCAAAGAATATGAGCCTGTTTTTATAGAACTCGCGGGTTCGCGGGAACATCTCTTTTTTGAACCGCATACCTGCCGCGCGGCCATTGTCACCTGCGGCGGGCTGTGCCCGGGGCTGAACGACGTTATCCGCGCGATTGTCATGAATCTCTGGCATACCTACGGCTGCCGCGATATCCTCGGGCTGCAATGGGGGTACGAAGGACTCATCGAGGCATACCAGCATAAACCCATTCAGCTCACGCCGGAGGTTGTGGAAAAAATCCATGATCTTGGCGGTTCCATCCTCGGGAGTTCCCGCGGGGATCAGAACATCGGTTCCATGACCGACTTTCTGGAGAATAACGGCGTCGATATCCTCTTCGCGATTGGCGGAGACGGAACCCTGCACGCCGCCCATGAAATAGCCGAGGAGGTTGAAAAACGCGGCCTGAAGCGAAGCATCATCGGTATTCCGAAAACCATCGATAACGACATCAGTTTCGTCGCCAAATCCTTTGGGTTTGAAACCGCGTTTTCCACCGCCGCGAATGCCATCGCTTCGGCGCATACCGAGGCAAAGGCCGCGCGCAACGGGATCGGCCTCGTGAAACTCATGGGCAGACATTCGGGCTTTATCGCCGCCAACGCGACGCTCGCGAACCGCGACGTTAATTTCTGCCTGATTCCGGAGGCGGATTTTGATCTCGATGGCGAAAACGGCCTGTTCATGAATATTCGCAAGCGTCTCGCCAAACGCGGCCATGCCGTGATTGTGGTAGCGGAGGGCGCCGGACAAAAATTTTTTGAAGCCAGCGGCGAGACCGATAAATCGGGGAATGTCCGGTTTGGGGATATCGGCCTCTTCCTGAAATCAAAAATAGAAACCTATTTTAAGGAAATAAAAGCAGAGATCACCATCAAATACATCGACCCCAGCTATATGATCCGCAGCGTCCCCTCCATTCCGACGGATTCGGTGTTTTGCGGATTTTTGGGGCAAATGGCCGTTCATGCCGGTATGGCGGGAAAGACCGATATGCTGGTGGGGCTCTGGAACAATATGTTCACCCATCTGCCGATCAAGGCCGCTATCAGCCGCCGGAAAATGATCAACCCTGCCCAAAAACTCTGGATGTCTGTCATGGAAACTACCGGACAAACTGATCTCAAGAATCCTTCCTGATCCTCCGACGAAAGAGAGAAGGGTTTCAAACCCTATTCCAGGGATATTCCCGTAAACACGTGTTTGCGGGAGTCCTGGGTGCCTTGATCGGGCGCTCAGGCAAGGAGGAAATATGATCACTCGATTCGTTTATTTTTGGATTCTCGTCGTATTCATCGCCGGACTGGCCGTTCCGCTGGGTGCCGCAGTCAGCACAAGCGGCGCTGAACTCAAGGTTGAAGATTATATTAAAAAACCTACGGCGGAAATTCAGGGGCTCGCGGTAGACAATGACAAAAAGGGTAAAGAATTATTCACCGCAACCAAGTACAGGGACAGCATTCCCTTTTTTGAGCGGAGCGCCTTTTATTCAAAGGTGCTGATTGAACAGGCCAAGCTCCGCCAGCAGGAACTGAAAGACGAAGCCAAGCGGCAGGAACTGGCGAAGCAGGAAGAGGCCAAACGCCTTGAGCTGGCCCAAAAGGAAGAGGCCAGACTCCGCGAACAGGCTCTGCAGCGTCTCCGCGAAGCGCAGGCTGAAGTCAATAACGCGAAGCAGCGCGCGGGCGTGAATAAGTAGCCGACAGAATTGCAAGGATTTAAGGAGGGGGAGCAAAAAAAGATTGCGCGGTAAATTGGGCGTTTTGCCAAAGAACCGCCGGTATACGCTCCCCCTGGCTCCAGCCCTACGGGCTTCCGCCACCCCCACTATTCAAAAACGCTCATTAACCAGAGCGCGTGGTATGTATGCCTTAGCGGGACGCGATTCAATATGTATATGCGCTGCGGTTATTCTGTCAGCCCCGCGCTGATCGCGACATCGTGTCGCGCGCGGGGCGCTCCGCATCCAGCTCCGCGAGCGGCGGAACTTCGTCAGCTCAGTGAAGCCGCGCGCATACCCCCGCATGAGATACCCGTTCCCAGAAAAAAATATATAACTGCACAGCGCCAAGTTCCCGCCTACACAGCGCACTATCCAAACTCCACCACATTTGTGTCTTTTTTATTTTCATATCATAGGCTGCGCGCCTGCTCATTGCTTTCAATTCGCTCGTTGTACACTCAAACTGCCTCCCGAAGTTCTCGAAACATGGATGTGCAGACCCCGCGCCGCCATGGATGGCGAAAAGCGCGGGGCAGGATGCGAGTCCCCCGCCGTAGGCGGTGCGAGCATCTGTGAAGCTTCGGGAGAAAGCGTGATCCATACTACCGCGCACACACAGCATCGACTTAGGGCGCAGCCTTGGTCCAGTCCAGGGGATTCACGCGCCTGCCGTTCACAACCATTTCCCAGTGCAGATGCGGACCGGTGGAGAGGCCGGTGTTCCCTATCGAAGCGACCACATCTCCGGTTTGTACAATATCGTCCGCAGCCACAAAAATCTCGGCGAGATGGAAAAAACAGGTATACACCCCAAGCCCGTGATCGATCACAATATTATTCCCGCGATCAGGGGTATGCCCCGCAAACACAATTTTTCCGGCGTTGGGGGCATGGACCCCCGTGCCGACGGTATTGGCGATATCGATGCCGCGGTGCGTGGAGGAATGACCGCCATAGTAGTAGCGGTAATGCCCAAAGCCGCTTGTTACCACTCCCGATACCGGAATGATAAAATTACCCTGCCAATATTTATCGGGACTGACGGTGGAGAAAATGCGCGTATAGACAGGCTCAAAACTTCGCGTGACGGCGCTCTGCTGCATAACCTGCTGCGATTTCCAGTAAAAACTTATCTGGCGGTTTTGCTGCTCAAATTTGGTTTGATACTCGCGCTTAAATACGGGATCCTTCATTTTTTCTTCGAGTTCCGCGCGGAAGCGTTTTTGAAAAACCAGGGACGCTTCGTCGTTCGCCGATCCGGGGTACGTGAGCTTGCTTCCCGTTAAAACGGAATAGCGCCATGCCTCGGCGGGAATATAGGCGCGCATCTTGATCCAGTTTCCATGCCGATCCCGCGCCTCGGAATTGAAATGCAGATTATCGGTATTTTCGTAGATATCGATTCCGGTGACAGCCATATAGCGGTAGGATTCGACGGGTTCGGAATTGGAACTGATGAGCGTAAAGGATGGTTGCAAACGATCCAGCTTGAAATTGCTGAAATCGAGCAGACGGTTGGAATCTACCATGATTGAAAAGCTCCTGCCCTTGGGGACGGTCTGCGAGGAGAAAGAGGTGGCTATACTGAACGGATTTTTCGCGAAATACATACCGTTCTTTTCTTCGAGGTAGAGCTGCTTTGCGTTTTCGAGAAATTCCGCGCGCTCCTCATCGTAACGCAAGCTGACCCAGGTTTCCAGCAGAGCCTTTGCGAGCGGGACAAAAGCGCACTTTCCCTGCAAAACGGTAACATTCTGTATTTCCGGTCCATTAACCACGATCAGGCTTCCGGGATACACATCGAGAACCCCGTGGTTTTCCATGATGATCTGCGCGCGATCATCAGCCCCGGTTTGCACCGCAAAACGCTCCGGAAGAACGCAAAAGAGCGCCATTTTTGTCCAGCCGGTATTCGTGAGGATGGACGCTGTATACGCGGGAAGGGTTTTATGTACGGCCAGATATTCCGGCTTACCCTCAAAATACATGACGCTTTTATCGCTCAGAATTATGGACAGCTCTTCGCACGCCAAAAAAAGCATAGGGACAAAACACAGAAGAAATTTAAAAATTCGCATACCCGGATTGCCCACCCCAAACCAAATATGGCTCTCAATGCCCTGAATTTTCTGTCCTGCGTACCCAAACAGGGCACTTTGCGCAAAAACTTCCAATCTATAAACTACATGAGTACCGAGCGGGATTCCAGTAAAATCACCTCAAGGTACTGCGTAAGCATATCGCGCTGCAAGGGATAGCCTGCGGGGTCAAAACCCTCGTCGTCGGGCGCAAAAACAAGGGAAAAGACCGAAAAAATCATTTTCTCCCTTTTATCTATCGTATCCAAACGCCGGAAAGATGAGACTATACCCGCCCTGTTTTTCTCGTACAATTCCTGAAATTGCGCGGGCTTTTTGGCGCGCATCCTGAGAATCGCGTCCAGCCCCTTCGCCAGCGAAACGCGCCGCGTCTCGAGAAAATTGACCATATCGCGGTTGATCTTTTGCTGCCTGGGATGCCTGCCGAGATCCGCGTACAGCATAAAAAAGGTATCAAAGCCCTCAAGGGTCTCGGTGAATACGCGCTCCGGATCGCTGCAGGCCGCGTATATGGCAAGCGTACACAATATGCCCGCCAGCTTTGATAAAAAGCAGAGCGGGCGCGATCCGGTCATGTTCATCCCATCAAACCCATTGCCAGCGTCCCGGCCAATATCAGAAACACGCCCGCGAGCGAAGGAGCAATGGCGAGAAAAACCGCCTTCCCCCACGTCAGCCGAAAACGCGTACCCAGGGCTATTGTTGTAAAAACAACTGCCAAAATGCTGGATATCAATCCGCCTATCTCCGGCAAAACAAGCGCGAGCTGCGAAACGCGGGTAAACGCGATCAACAGAAGCACCAGCGAAAATTTGCGTCCGGGAACAGAAAGCGCTTTCATGGCGAGCCAGATAAGGCCGGAAAGGCAATATATCTCAATGACGGATATCAGGGGTGCGCAGATAACCTCGGCAGCCATGATATATTTGAAAGTCGTTTCCGATAATTCGGCGGAATTTTCCAAATGACCAAATTTTTCGAGAATAAGGGCCACGAAGGAGCGGATTTCCTCGCCGGACAGGAAAAGAGTCCATAGGGTCGCGACAAGGGTTGCGAAAAATCCAATCGCCGCCGCAAAGAGCAATGCGCCGCCGTGCCGCGCCTCCCCGCCCACGCGCGCAAAAAAAACGCTTGGCTGCCGGAATAGCGTAAACACAGTTTCCAGCAGGGCGGAGATAAAACCCAGGCTGCGCCGCTGTTCCCAGGGTACCCCGCCGCCCAGGTTCGGCAGCGCGACGCCGCACCCCTCGCAAAAGATGCGTTCCTCATCATTTATGGTTTGGCAAAAGGCGCAGGGTTCGCGATTCATGGCGCAACCGCCGCCAGAGCTTCGATCTCCACCGGCGCGCCCAGAGGCAGCGCCGCCACCCCTATCGCCGCGCGGCTGTGCCGGCCTGCGTCCCGGAATACTTTAATGAAGAGTTCGGACGCGCCGTTCACGACCTTAGGAATATCCGTGAAGCCGTCGGCAACGGCCACAAAGCCGCCCACGCGCACGATTTGCCGCACCCTGTCCAGATCGCCCAGCGCCTCTTCAAGACACGCGAGGATATGGCGCGCGCAGAGTTCCGCAGCCGCATAGCCTTCCTCAAAGCGCACCTCGCAGCCGAGCTTCCCGGCGTACAACAGGCTGCCATCCTCGCGCAGGGGGAGCTTCCCCGAAACGAAAGCGAGGCCGTCCGCTATGCACACATCGATATATGCGCCCAGCGCGGGGCGCACTGCGGGAAGCTCGATCCCCAGCTCCGATAAACGTTTCCTGATTTCTCCCATGATGTTTCCCCTGTTCCGTAGCTTTACTAAAGATAGCATCGGAGAGCGGTATGCAAACGAATACTCCCGCAGCCCAGACGATCCGCGAGAGGCTCCTGAAAAAACAGGAATTCGCGGGATGCGCCTTCTCGCCTGAACCCCGTCTCCACAGCTACAAGCTGCGGCGGCATCTGGAATTCGCGGCTTTGCTGCTCTCCCCCTTAAACGCGCCGGTACTCATTATAACAAACGATAGCAAGACATACCGCGTACTCTTTAAGGATTATCCCAGCCTGCGCTATATCGTGGGACCGGACGCAGGTGAAACCATGCACGTTCGCACGCGCAAAACGATCATCCCCCTGGAACTCTTCCTCGAAGAAAATATACGCAGGGAGAGCGGCAAGCAAAAACCCGTCAACCGCTCTGAACTCTGGATGCTCTTTGCCGCGCTCATCGGCGCGTTTATTATCGTGATGATCGTGTATTTGTTTTTGTCTTAGAACAGGATGTTCTACCCCTCGCTGCGACATGGATGTCGCAAGTTAGCGAGGGGTAGAACAGATTAATCTTCATCCCGTCCATCGGCGAGGCCAATGGCAATATGTTTTTGCATACGCTTCTTGTGTACGATAACGCCCACCCGCGTGTTGGAAAAAAGCCAACTGCGCAATATTTTTTTTCGCGCGCGGTCGGAGAGCCGCCAGCGGTCGTCGCCCAGGGCGCGGATGCGCTCCAGATGGGTATACATGATCAGCGCCGCCGCGACGGAAAGATTCAGGCTCTCCACAAATCCGCGCATCGGAATGCGCACCAATAGATCGCAGGCCGCCTCTGTTTGGGCGTCGAGCCCATCGCGCTCGCTTCCAAAAACAAAGGCGATGGGCGTATCCGCCGGAAGAGCGTCGAGGGTCACGGCCTCATCCCGCAGGCTGGTTCCGGCTATCCGGTAGCCCTCCGCGCGCAATGCGCGAAAACAGTGATCGGCGTTCCGCCACTTCCGCACCCGCACCCAGGTATGCGCCCCCATCGCGATCTCGGGATGCAGCCCGAAACTTGTGCCGTTTTCGATGAAATGCGCCTCCGCCACGCCAAAGGCGTCGCAGCTTCGGATAACCGCGCTCGCGTTATGCGCCTTTTGCACGTCCACAAATACGGGCGTTACCCAAAGCGTACGCTCCGCGAGCGCCGCGCGCATACGCCCAAGGCGCCGCTCCGAGATAAAACGCTCCGCAAGCCGCTCAAAATAGGTCATCACACTTTCCTGTGTAGATCTGCGCATGAAATATAAGCGCGGAGCCCCGCCCTCCGTGCAGCCAATTTGGCTTCCCCCGCCTCCAAGTACCACTAATCCGCGCTGGCGTTGCTTGCGGCGCTTTCTCCCGAAGCTTCGCATCTGTTCACACCGCCTACGGCGGGGGGTATGCCCTTCGGGCATTGCTGGAAGGATGGATTTTATCGTCGCTTTCGCGACGAACAGCATCACAGATGCGAACTTCGGGAGGCAACACAATGAACGACTCGGGAATTTTGAGCAGGGAGCGCCTTATGTATACGCGCCGAGATGCGCCGCGCATATTTCTGTCGCAGATGTACTCAAAAAATAAAAAAAGACCGCAAACGTGGAATCTGCGCGTCCATGTGTTGAAAAATAACGCAAGCGCGGATGTTATAAAAAAAAGCGCTTTCCGGCGTTCATTGGCACGGATGCCAATGACCCGCGCCGACAGGATGTCGGAAAAGCGCGGGGCTTTGGCAAAAATGTGCTCTGGCGCACAGTGCCATGTACCAGCCCTCGCAAGAGCGGCCATCCGTGGCCGCGCTCGGGACAGTACATCGTGTACCAGCAGGAAAGCGCCACTCAGATGGCAAAAAAAAACCCGCTTTTTGCCCGGGAGCGGTTTGTTCTGCGACTTTCTGGCATTACAAAGCTCCCGCGCTTCACGGCGTCCTCGCCTTCACGGGTTATTTGCTTTGTATTTTTCGCTCTTTGCCACAGCCCTCGCTTACTTGCGACATCGTGTCGCAGCTCGGGACGCGACGTCCTGTCGCAGGGCTCAGGGGGACACGCGCACCACACGAAAGCCGATATTGTTGTTCCTGTTGTTCGGGTTGTTGTTGTCGTTCCGTTAGGCTGAGCGCAGGTTCTGCGCATTATTGTTCCAACTGCCGCCGCGCGAAAACAAGGACGTTTTCGCCCCGCGCCGCCACGGATGGCGATTTTGGCGCGGGGCTGCGCGGTTAGACCCCGTTCCCGCTCCCTTGCAAATATTCTAATTTTGCGGCATCCGAAAAGCAAGCCGGATATTGCCGGAATCGATTATCCGCTTAAACAGTTGGCTCTGTCTTTTCATCATCTTGCAGCGCTTCCTTATTGTTTGCGCATAGATTCAAAAACGCCT
>JAITCI010000051.1 GCA_031283155.1 Spirochaetota bacterium
AGGCGTTTTTGAATCTATGCGCAAACAATAAGGAAGCGCTGCAAGATGATGAAAAGACAGAGCCAACTGTTTAAGCGGATAATCGATTCCGGCAATATCCGGCTTGCTTTTCGGATGCCATAAAATTAGAATATTTGCAAGGGAGCGGGAACGGGGTCTAATCGCGTGAATCGCGGCGGCAGTTGGAACAATAATGCGCAGAACCTGCGCTCAGCCTAACGGAACGACAACAACAACCCGAACAACAGGAACAACAATATCGGCTTCCGTGTTGTGCGCGTGTCCCCCTGAGCCCTGTGGCAGAGAGCAAACGTATAAAGCAGCAACCCCACGAGGCGAGAGCGCCTGAAATGTGGAGACTGCGAAATGCCAGAAAGTCGCAGAACAAACCGCTCCCGGGCAAAAAGCGGGTTTTTCTTTTTGTCATCTGAGTGGCGCTTTCCTGCTGGTACATGGCACTGTGCGCCAGAGCACATTTTTGCCAAAGAACGCCGGAAAGCGCTTTTTTTATGGCGTTCTGCAAAGACGATTTAACCACCATCGTCTGCGCATTTTTCATGTACGCTGCCCCACGCTAACCAAAAAATATTCAAGGAGGCAATAGATATGGCAAAGCGGTTTCCAACGCTGGAAGAGGTACTCGATGAGGTTGGTTTACCCAACTGGGTACGCCAGGGCAGGGAAGAGGACATTGAGCAGGGCAAAACTCAGGAAAAAGAAAAGTTAGCCTGCAATCTTCTTGCCGAAGGTATGGCCATAAACGAAGTTGCCCGTCTTACTGAACTGCCGGTGGAACGGGTGCGCGCCTTATAAAAGGGCAGAACGTAAGAAAGATCATGCGCGAACCCTATGCACTTGCCGTACACGGCGAGTGTGTACGCACCCACTCCCTGTTTCAAATTCACTATCTTATAATAATTCATCGGCGTGCAATTAAAATTGAGTTTACCTGAAAGCCCCCTGATGTGCAGGGGGTTTTCAGGTAAAATATGGAGTACAGTTTCCGGATGTAACCGGTAAGTAAATGATTTCCATAAGTATCAAGGAGCAGGATATGAGCGGCGATATCGCGGGTTTGACGGCGGAGGCTTTGCGGGAGATCGCGCGGGCGGAGGATGCGCGCGCGATTGAGGCCATTCGCGTGAAATTTTTTGGCAAGAAGGGCGCGTTTGCCGAGGCGCAAAAGGCGCTCGCGGCGCTCCCCCCCGCCGAAAAGCCCGCCTATGGCGCGCGGTTGAACGACGCGCGTAAACAGATCGAGGCCGCGCTAGGGGAACGCGCGGCTCTGCTCGAAAAAGCGGCGCTTTCCGCGCGGCTTCTTGGGGAAAGTATCGACGTTACCCTGCCCGGGCGCGATGGGCGGGAGGGCGGGTTGCACCCCTTAACCGAGGTCTCGCGGCAGATCTTCCGGATATTTGAGAGCATGGGGTTCGCGGTTTTTGAAGGACCGGAACTGGAAGAGGAGTATTATAATTTCGACGCCCTTAACATCCCGCCCTATCATCCCGCGCGCGAGGAACAGGATTCCTTTTACGTGGGGAGCGACCGTGTATTGCGCACCCAAACCTCGCCGATGCAGATTCGCGTGATGCAGCGGTTTCAGCCGCCGGTCGCGGCGATTTCCCCCGGGCGGTGTTTCCGGCGCGACGCTGTGGACGCGACGCACCTGCATACCTTTCATCAGGTGGAGGGGTTTCTGGTTGACAAGGGCGTCACGATGGCCGACTTAAAGGGTGTGCTCACGAGTTTCGCGCAGCGCCTTTTTGGCGCCGATACGAAGATCCGTTTTCGTCCTGATTTCTTTCCGTTTGTGGAACCCGGCGCGGAGGTCGCGATCTCCTGCTTTGCGTGCCACGGCAAGGGATGCCGCACCTGCCGCCAGAGCGGCTGGATCGAGATTGGCGGCGCGGGTATGATTCATCCGCACGTTTTTACGGCGGTCGGATACGATTACGAGACCTATTCAGGTTTTGCGTTCGGGATGGGCATTGAACGCATGGTTATGAAAAAATATTCCGTACCGGATATCCGCATGTTCTATGAAAACGATATGCGGCTCATCGGGCAGTTTCGCTGAAGGAGCAGGAAATGCAGGCCCTCTATAGTTGGATAGAAGAAAAAGCGCAGACGGGAATGGATGCCCCGTGTCTCGCGGAAAAACTGACCATGCTCGGGCCGGAGGTGGAGGAGTGCCGCGCCTTTGGCGGGACGCTTGACGGCCTGGTGGTTGCCGAGGTCATCACCTGCGAACGTCATCCCGATTCGGATCACTTAAGCGTTTGCCGTGTGCGTATGTCGGCGGGCGCGGAGGCGGTTATAATCTGCGGTGCCGATAATGTCCGCGCGGGCATTAAGGTGCTGGTCGCAACAGCGGGCACTGTTTTGCCGGACGGTACCAAAATCAAGAAGGCCAAAATACGCGGGGTGGAATCCAATGGTATGATTTGCTCGCGGGAGGAGTTGGGACTGGAGGCCAAAAGTAAGGGTATCTGGATCCTGCCCGACGATGCGGCGCTTGGACCGGCCGGAACGGATATCCTCGGCGAGCGCGACTGGGCGTATACCATGGCGATCACCGCCAACCGCGGCGATTGCCTTTCCATAAACGGGCTTGCCCGCGAGGCGGCAGCGGCGGCGGGCAAAACCTTTACCCCGTCGTCCCCGGTTATCACGGAAGACAAGACGGTCGAAGCGCCCAATATCACGATTGAGGCGGGCGATCTGTGCGCGCGCTACGCAGGCCGTATTTTGCGCGGGGTCAAAATTGGGCCAAGCCCAGGCTGGATGGTCAAGCGGCTTGAGGGCTGCGGAATGCGCAGCATCAATAACGTGGTGGACATAACCAATTACGTTTTGCTTGAGTTCGGCCACCCCCTGCACGCCTTCGATCTTGCGCGGCTCGAGGGCAGGCGCATCATTGTGCGCCGCGCGGGCGAGGGCGAGCGGATGTCCACTCTGGACGGGCAGGAGCGCGTTCTTTCCGGTGAGATGCTTGTGATCGCCGACGCGCGGAAGCCGGTCGCCCTCGCCGGTATCATGGGCGGACTCGAGAGCGAGGTTTCCGAAGATACGGTCGATGTTCTTCTGGAGAGCGCGTGGTTTGAGCCGCTCTCGATCCGGCGAAGCTCCAGGCGTGTTGGGCTTGCGAGCGAGGCCTCGCAGCGGTTTGGGCGCGGCGCGGATCCGGGCGGGGTTCCGGCGGCATTGGATCGCGCGGCGGCATTGATCGCCGAGTTCGCGGGCGCGCGGATCGGTCCCATGACGGACGCAGAGGCGCGTGAGATTCCGCAAACCGTTATAAATTTTCCTTATAGTTTCGTTGAAAAGCATTTGGGTACCGCGCCCGCATTGCCCGAGGCGAAAGCCATTTTGAGTAGGCTGGGGATTGAAACCGGGGAGAGCGCTCCGGGGGTACTCGCCTGCCGCGTTCCCACATGGAGATCCGATCTGACGCTGCCTGCGGATATCGCGGAGGAGATCGCGCGCCATTTTGGGTATGATCGCATGGAAGCGCGTCTCTTTCCGGTACGGATCAATAATGCGCTTCTGGCAGCATGCGATAGCACCCGAAGAATATTGCAGGATGCGCTCGCCTCCATGGGGCTCACCGAGGCGATAAATTTGAGTTTTGCATTGCAAAATAATCTTGAGGCTGCGCATATTGCGCCCGAAAACTGCGTGACTGTGGCGAATCCGCTCAGCAGCGATCAGAAATATCTTCGCCCGTCATTGCTTCCGAATCTGCTGGCCAATCTGCGCTATAATTTTGATCACGCGCAGCATAATCTGGCGTTGTTTGAGATCGGCAAGGTCTTTCTGCCTGCGGAGCCGCACCCGTCGGAGCGGCTGCATCTTGCCGTGCTCTTGTGCGGCAAGGCGGAGGCGGAGGTTTGGATCGATCCCGATGGCCGCGACTATGATTTTTATGACGCGAAGGGCATGGCCGGGCGCATTGCGCGCGCGCTTGGGCTGGAGTCGTTTTCGTTTGCCGCGGCGGCGCGGGACGGCTGGCATCCCGGACGCTGCGCGGAGATCTTCCATAAAAAGAAAAAAATCGGCATACTGGGCGAGCTGCACCCCGAGGACGCCAAGGCACTTGACATAGCCGGGCGCGTTATTATGATAGAGATGGATATAGAAGATTTTCGCGTGGGCGAGGGTGCGGCGAAGCAGATACGGGAGATTCCCAAATTTCCGCATCTTTTGCGCGATCTTGCCTTTGTTGTGCCCGAGGAAACCGAATGCGGTGCGCTTATGGAAAGCATCCGCAAGTCCGCGCGGTTTCTGGAGTCCATACGGCTCATGAGTATCTTTCGCGGAAGCCAGATTGGGGATGGGCGCAAGAGTCTTGCTTTCTCGCTTGAGTTTGTGTGTCCCGACAGTACGCTCTCCGATGAGGAGGCGGGCAGGATCATAGAAGGCATTATCCGCGATCTCGAAAAGCGGCATGGCGCGCGATTGCGGTAGGGCCAAAGGAGAGATTGTGCAGCAGTTTTTGCTCGATAATCTGGGAAGGGCAATCGACAGGCTCATTGAGCGCTGTGCGCTCCTTGATAAGGATCGCACTGTGCTTGCCCATGCCCTCGCGCGGGTGCAGCAGGAATTGCAGCACACGCGCGCTTCCCATATCGAGCTTGAGCAGCGCTGTCGGCGGCTTGAGGCGAGGCAGGAGGAGGCCGCGCTCCGGCTGGAGAAACTCCTGGCGGCGCTGCCGTATTCGGAACATGGATGTGCAGACCCCGCGTTTATGCCCTGTGGGTACACGCCACGGATGGCGAACAGCGCGGGGACGGAGGATGTGGCGGTGGAAAGCGCTGTAGGAGAATGCGCACAGCCGGATATCTCTCCCGCCGATTTGCCGCAGGAACAAGCCGCCGATCAGGAATCCCGGGAACCGCTCCAAAGTACGGTGAAGCCCTTTGATATAGGCAGCCTGGAACGTATCGCCCGCCTGGCGGCAGACTCTTCCAAAGGCAGGAATGTGAAACCGGATACGCAGGAGAGCGCGCTGCCCGATACGCAAGAGACCAAAGCCGCCCTGGATTCGGCAGCCGGAATGCAGGATCGCCTTTTTTAGCGGATGGGGGATATTTTGGACGATATAGCCAGCTTTCATATTTATGATCAGGACTATAGTCTGCGCGTTGGCTCCGAGAGCAATGCCGCGCGGCTTGCCAAAATCACCGATCTGGTTGATCATAAAATGAAAGAGGTGGCGGCGTGTTATATCAATCTGAGCGCAAAACAGATTGCCGTTCTCGCGGCCTTGAATCTTGCGGATGATTATATTGAGATACAGGAAAGGCTTATTTCCGATCAGAGTGATAACGGCGGGTATCCCGATTATGATGCGTGTTTGCCCGCCTATATCGAAAAGATCGAATCCTTTCTCGAAGTAAAGGGGCAATAATTCCCTGCGCTGTTCGTGAGCTCTTTGCACCTTTTGAGCCACAAAAATTATTTTCGGGATTCCAATATCCGGCGCGTGATATGTATTCCCGTACTCCGGGAAAGATAGATCGCGGCATGAGGAAGCCCACCTGAAAAATGAGGCCCATATTGGGCTTCGGGCCACGGCAGCGGCGGGGATTGCACGGAATAGAAGGAGAATGTTTATGGCAAAGGTATATGCACAAGGCTGCGTGGTTTTCGCAATTTTTGTCTTTGCAGCGTGTTCTTCCGGTGATGCTCTCGCAAGTTATACCGACAGAGGCGGCAAGCTGCATGAGATCACCCGTAAAGAAGCGTACCGGCTTATGGGACAAAACAAGGATTCCCTGCTTGCCGATACCGGCAAACAAAAGGAATTTATCGAAGGGCAGCTTTTGCAGCGTATCAAAGCAAAAGAGGCGCTCCTTGAGGGACTGGACAAGGAAGAAAGTTATATCAAGCGGACAAATGAGCTGGCGTCCGGTCAGTTATTGCTTGGCCAATATTTTGAACAGCATTATAACAGGAGCAGCTTCCGGTATAACCTGCCCATATACAATATCAGTATGATTTTTTTACAGCGCGATTTTTATAACCAAATAACCGAGCCCGATCCAAAGCGTTTTGAAAAAATGGAGGAGGCGCGCGCGAGCATGACGAATGCGGCAGAGTTGCAGGCCGAACTTGAGCGTCTTCAAAACTCGACAACCAGCCGCCGCATCAGAAAAACAGATACGGAGATGGGTGATTACGAAGTTGAATTTCTTGTTGAGGCGCAGGATATTGCAAAAGAACTGAACAAACCCGGGGTTGATTTTGGCAGGATCGCAAGGGAACGATCCAAACATTTTTCGGCGACGAACGATGGTGTGTTTGGCTATGTTCTGCCAAAGCAGAGGGATCTCCCGGTGCCTGTGAACAAAGAGATAAAGAGTTTATCTGTCGGCGGGATAAGCGAGCCGATCAATACCGAGAGCGGATATTATATTATAAAAATGAACAATATTGCCAGAGTGCGAAACAGTACCCTGAAACGCTACTTCCGTGATCCGGCGAAGGTACAGGATGCTTTATGGTTTGCGGCTGTCTGGGATCGCATAGACGAGACGATTCAAAAGGAATCCGGCAAGGCAATCATGATAAACTATGAAGGTCTGGCCTCCGACGATACAAACACAGTGCTGCTATCGATTGACGTCCCCGGGTTCAAAAGGGAAATAACACTGGGAACCCTTCTGCATGATCTGGATTATACCTCGCCGCCGCGAAGGGCGCAGCAATATGGAATCATGCGTTCGACGCTGCGTATCAGCGACTATACTCCCGAGGAACTTGGTTTGTTTTTTGAATGGATGGTGTCCACTCCTGTTCTCTATTACGCTGCGCATACATCCGGCATAGCGGAATCAAGGGGTTTTCGGCGGGCGCTGGATGAAGCGGGTGCCTCCATTATTGCCCAGAATATGGACGACAAGATTCGCGAAACAATCAAATGGCCAGATGCACAGGAGGTTCAGGAATACTATAATAATAACCGCGAAAAATATACCAGAGACGTTCAGGCCGGAGTCAATCCCGATGGCAGTCCGTTTCTTGTCAAGCAGCCCATATCGTATGAAGATGTAAAAGACAATATTCAGGAAGAACTCAACAACAAACGGAGTACGGATACTTTTCAGGAATGGAAGGATAATCTTATTATACGCTATCAGGCAAAGATCCATGCCGATCGATTTGAAAAAATAAAGCCGCCGCCGGCTAAAAAATAACCAGAGGAAAGTGTGCTGCCCGGCGTTTTTCAGTATCACATATATGCGCGTACCCGCGTTCTTTGTCTGTGCGTACTTTTGCTCTGTATCTTTGCGTGCAAAAAGAATGATAAATACGCCGGGTATGCTCTTGAGCTTGCCTCTGTTATAGAGGATTGCAGTCTGGCGGCGCAGGACGCCATATATATGTCTTTTGATGGCACAGCGGCCGCGATCCCTAAGGCCGTAGAACAGCTCTATATCACCATGCGCAGGGAGGGTATGTATTTTGGCGGCTCGCCCATGCTTATCCTCCGTGCGCGGCCCGATTGGGCAAGCGGCAGGCTTCAGGGCGATCTTGTGTTTCTGCTTTCGCCCGGACGCGGGACTCCGGAATACGCGGATCGGGACGTCGGCAGAATACAGGCTTTACCGATGCGCTTTGCGGGCGGGAAGTACCGCTTCATACGATATCATGGCCCGCTGGAGGCCCTTGAGGCAGGCTATACGCGCCTCGAATCCTTTATGCGCAGTATTAAGCCGGAGGATTGTATTTTTCTTTTTGACGATAATTTACGGGATATCGAAAATCGTTACCATATACGTCTTATGGTGCGCGCGGGCGATCAATAAAGGAGTGTGTATGTGCATCCGGCAGTTGGGTTTGTTAGTGATGGCGCTGTTTGTTTTTGGGGGCTGCTATAGTGAACCCGAGGAGAGGCTTTCCTCGCGGCTTGGCCGTTTTTTGGATCTCCTGAGTGCCGGGGAAGTTCAGTATATTGCCGGGGGTTTGTATACCCAGGCGGCAGCCTCCCTTGCCGGGAGGGTACAACAGGACGCAGATCTTGCGAAAAACTATCACAACATTCTTGCGGCGGAGGATATTCCTTTTTTTAATTATAATCAAGCAGTCCGCTATTTTGCCGGTTCCCTGGATGGGCGCATCCGGTTTTTGCGCTTCGTTAAAATTCTCGAAGAGCCGGAATTGCTCTCTTTTAACAAGGGGCAAAGTTCGGATACGGCGGCGATGCTGTTTGCGCGTTTTGAAAAGAAGCCCCGGCTCGCCAAAGACTATGCGGATACTATCGCGCCAAAGCGCAAGCGGATGAACGACCAGGAGATCGCAGATGTCTATATCTGGACAAAATGCTTTCTCCCTTTTTCCGCGCTTTATATGGCTATGAGCGCCTCGGAACGAACGCAGCTTGTGGATGGAGAAATTACGCAAGCAGCGCGGTCGCTTGCCGCGAAACGCGGAACGGATCCCAGGGTGCAGCAGAGTCTTGAACTCATTCGGTATCATCTGCCGGAGACGCGCGCATTGGAATATCCGGAAATGGTTTTCGAGGCGGCGGCGTTGCGGGACATACAGGATAAGGCGATGCGGCGTTCTCTCGCAATCCTTGTCGGTGGCTTTGCCGATGGCAAAGAATCCGGCGCTCTGCTTAATCAGGCAAAAGCCCTCGGCGTGGCGTTTCCCGTTCCGACCGAGAGGCAAAAGCGCCTTGAAGAACTCGAGGGCGATATAGCCTGGTTTAAGGATTTTGTGGACGAAAAGCTGGATTTTTATACTAATTAACTATCGGCCGCCCATCGCCGCCCACAAAACTCTCCTGCTGCTGAACCGCAATGTCGCCGTATTGCGACTCAAAACGCGCGATATTCTGCTGTAGCGAATGTAACAGGAGCTTTGCGTGTTTGGGGGTCATAATAATGCGTGAATGGACGCGCGCGCTTGGATTTCCCGGCAAAAAAGTTGCGTAATCAAAAATAAATTCGCAGTCAGAGTGCGCAATGATCACAAGGTTCGAGTAGGCCCCCTCTCCAACCTTCGCCTCCAGTTCAACCTTAATTTCCTGCATATTGTTTTCGTGTTTTGGCATTGTATATCCTTTCTGTTCCCGCTTTGTATTCCCCTGTATATTTGGAGTGAAGCGTTGTGTGCTAACAACAATAGCCATGATTCAGGAGTGTGTCAAATGGATGTTCGCAAAGCCCGCCCGTCGGATGCGCCGCAAATAGCAGGCGTGCTTGCCGGTTATGCCGAGAAGGGGCAGCTTTTGCTGCGGTCAACCGAAGAGATTCTGGAGGGTATCCGGGATTTTTTTGTGATCGCGTCCCCCAATGAAGAAATTTTCGCCTGCGCCGCCCTCGCGCTGTATGACGCGGAACTCGCGGAGGTGCGCTCAATCGCGGTTCTGCCCTCTATGACTCGCCATGGACTTGGGCGAAGCCTTCTCCTGGCCTGCGAAGCCGATGCGCGCGCGTATGATATTGATAAAATTTTTGCGCTGACCTACGTTCCCGAATTTTTTGAGAAAAGCGGCTACGCGCGCATCGCGAAAGAGGAACTGCCGCAAAAGATCTGGCGCGATTGCTTCCGCTGCAAGCTCTTTCCGAATTGCCGCGAGATTGCGGTTATCAGGAACCTGAAAGCGTGATCCCCATTTCGACCAGCGTGTCGCGCACCGCAGATAAAAGATCGCGCGCGTCGTTTGTGTCCATCCGCCCGATATGCCCGATGCGGAAACACGCGGCATTGCTGACCTTGCCGGGGTAAATAACGTAGCCCTTCGCGTTCAGCCGCGCGTAAAAATCCGCGAAGTCAAACCTGGGATGGTTCGGATAACAGAACGAAGTGATGATATGCCCCTGCAATGCGTCGGGCAAAAACGCGGTAAACCCGAGATCGCGCATTCCGCGCAGAACACAGTCATGGTTTTTGGCATAGCGCGCGGCCCGCGCCTGCACCCCGCCCTCCTGCTCAAGCTCAAGCAGCGCATGGGAAAAAGCCATCAGCGCATGGGTGGGCGGCGTAAAGCGGAACTGCCCATCCTTTTCGAGCCCCTCCCACTGCGCGTAGAGATCAAGCACCAGGGTGCGCGCGCGCCCCTTACATTCCGCGAGCGCCTCGTTGTGCGCGATAATAAAAGAAAATCCCGGGACGCCCTCGATACACTTATTCGACGACGAAATAATAAAATCGATATTCGCTTTTTTGACGTTAAGCGGTACGCCGCCGAATGCGCTCATCGAGTCCACCAAAAACCGTTTACTTGCGGCGCGCGTGATCCCGCCGATAGCCGCGACGTCGTTAATGATGCCCGTCGTCGTCTCGCAGTGGACGGCCATAACGTGCGTAATGGCGGGATCGCGCTCAAGCGCCTGCCGGACGCTCGCGGGATCAACCGGCTTCTCTTCGCCGTAATCGATGCTCTCGCGCGCTATCCCATGAATGGCCGCGATGGAGAGGATGCGCCGCCCGTAAGCGCCGTTTATCAGCACGAGCAGCTTGCCGTCCTGCGGAATCGCCGATGAGATCACCGCCTCGATCCCAAAGGTGCCGCTGCCCTGCATGATCACGCAGGCATATTCGTCTTTCGGCGCTTCGGCGATTTCCAGGAGGCGGCTGCGCACATTGCGCACAAGCTGGATAAAGGCGGTATCGCGCGAACCCAGGTCGCGGAGCATCGCCTGCTTCGTACCCGGGCTTGTCGTGAGCGGCCCCGGCGTAAAAAGTATCTTGTCTTTCCATGGGGTGAGCTGGTTGTGCATATTCATTCCCTCCGTAATGCGCGTCTGCAAAAAATAATACTCTTCAACGGGCACTGCGGCGCGGATTACGAAAAAAATGGATTGACCGCCTTGTATGCGCGCCCTAGATTTATTCCGTCCAGGCGGCATAGCCAAGCGGTAAGGCAGCGGTTTGCAAAACCGTTATTCATCGGTTCGATTCCGATTGCCGCCTCATGTTTTGCAGTGCGTTACGCTGGAGTGGCGGAATTGGCAGACGCACGGGACTTAAAA
The DNA here is from genome assembly GCA_031283155.1 of Spirochaetota bacterium. Classification (GTDB taxonomy): domain Bacteria; phylum Spirochaetota; class JAGLSM01; order JAGLSM01; family JAKPMW01; genus JAKPMW01. The sequence goes on from JAITCI010000051.1 coordinate 10,986, forward strand.
TCCCGGGGATCGTGAGATCCGTGCCGGTTCAAGCCCGGCCTTCAGCATATCTGTTTTCATACTTTTAAAAATCCGAAATGGATGCATCGCTGTTTTTCGTTGTAAACCAGAGAAGCTGGCGATTTACCCGTCGAGAACAGGCGCGAAGCGTGCAAAGCAAAGTTCGAGACCCGCATCGACATGGATGTCGAAAAAATGCGGGCATGCGGCGTTGGGAAAATCGCGGAACTTTGGACGCCCTTACCCAGAAAAAATAAAAACTGGAAAAACCATACTCCCGCGCACTGATGCCTACTCTTTGCCGGAGGCCGGAATCGAACCGGCATGGGGTCGCCCCCGCTGGATTTTGAGTCCAGTGCGTCTACCTATTTCACCACTCCGGCGGCTATGCAAATCTAGTGAAGAGGCGCGGGCGGGGCAAGCCGCGCTTTTACCTTGTTTTTTCGCGGGTTTGCGCCTATCTTTGCACCACTCGACGCGGGGTGGAGCAGTTGGCAGCTCGTTGGGCTCATAACCCAAAGGTCGCAGGTTCAAGTCCTGCCCCCGCTAAGCAGGGTTCCGCTTTTTGGAGCGCCAGCGGCGGTGTAGCTCAGCGGTAGAGCAGTGGAATCATAATCCATAGGTCCGGGGTTCAAATCCCTGCGCCGCTAATTTACAGAATAATCAAGCCGTTCCTCTTTGGAGGGCGGCTTTTTTGCTTGCACGATGTAAGCGCGTTAAAAGCAAAAGGCGCATAGCCCCGCCCTGAAAACAGGATGTTTTCACTCCGCGCCGCGACACGATGTCGCGTTCTGGCGCGGAGCTCCGTTCAGCCATTTGGCTTCCCCCACCTTGAAACACGATGTGGAAACCCCTCGCCGCCATGGATGGCGATTTTGGCGAGGGGCTTTGGTACGAAATAAAAATTATTGCAGCCAAAATGCGCAGCGCATACAGTAATGAAGGCAAAGCGCGGAGGGTGTGAATGACTTTTGAGCAAATACTGCGGGAGTTTCGGGACGCCTCCTTCACCGAGCGGGACAAGGGGCGCAAATTCGAACAGCTCATGCAGCGCTTTTTGAAAACCGTTCCCGTGTATGCCGATGAATTTGATACGGTATGGCTTTGGAACGAGTTCCCGTACAGGAGCGATTTCGGCGCGGGCGATAAGGACCTGGGCATAGACCTTGTGGCCGTAAGCAAAAACGGCGAATATTGGGCTGTCCAATGTAAATGCTATAAAAAAGACGCCGTTATCGACAAACCCGGGCTGGATACCTTTCTCGCCGCTTCCGGCAAAACCTTTTATGCCGGGGCAGGAGCGAAAACAAATTTTTCGTACCGCCTGTGGCTGGACACCACCGAAAGGGGTTTTACCCGGGAAGCGGAAAGCACCATCCATAATCAAAATCCGCCGGTAAAACGCATGGGCTATTACGATATAGCCGAAGCCGATGTTGACTGGCAAAAGATTTACGATCGCTTTTCCGGCAGGGGCGCAGCCGCCCCCAAATATGATCTGCGCCCGCATCAGCAGGAGGCCCTGAATAATGTCCATGAATATCTGCAAAACCATGATCGCGGCAGGCTCATCATGGCCTGCGGCACGGGCAAAACATTTACCAGTTTGCGCATTGCCGAAAATGAAACCGCAAACGATGGACTGATTTTGTTTCTTGTACCCTCTATCGCGCTTTTGGGGCAAACCCTCCGCGAATGGAAGGCGCAATGCGCCAGGCCGGTACACGCAATTTGTATTTGCTCCGACGCGGCGGTATCCAAAACGGGTAAAAGCGGCGGCGATGCCAATGTACTGTCGGTTGCGGATCTCGCGCTGCCTGCCTCGACCGATATCCACAATATTACGCGGCAGGTGATGAACGCCCGCCATTGGCAAAAAAAGAGCGGCGGCAATATTGTCGTATTCTCCACATACCAGTCCATAGGCGTAATCAGCGAAGTGCAAAAATCTTTCAACCGCGCCGGCAAGGACAGTTTCCTGTTTGATCTTGTATTTTGCGATGAAGCCCATCGCACCACCGGAGTTACGTTTGCCGATCAGACTGAAGCCGCTTTTGTAAAGGTACACGACGATAAATTCATCCGCGCAAAAAAGCGCGTGTATATGACCGCCACGCCGAGAATTTACGGCGAAGACGCAAAGAAAAAAGCGAGCGAGGCGGCGGCGGAAATATGTTCGATGGACGATACAGCCCTGTACGGCGATGAGATGCACCGTATAGGTTTCGGCGAGGCGGTAGACAAGCAGCTCTTGTCTGATTACAAGGTCATAGTTTTAACGATGGAAGAAAGCCAGTTAAGCGGGCAGATCAAGGAAGCGATGAGCGGCAAGGATCAGGAAATCAGCGCCGAGGATACCCTGAAAATCATCGGCTGCATGAACGCGCTCTCGAAAAAATCGCTGACCGACAAGGAATTATTTGAGGGCGTAGACCCCGCGCCGATGAAAAGCGCGGTCGCCTTTTGCCAGAATATCGCCATTTCAAAGGAGAATGCGGCGGCCTTTAACGCCTGCCGCGATGCGTATTTCGCCGTCTTAAGCGAAGAGCAACGCAAAGATATGGTCGCCGTTGAGGCCGATCATGTGGACGGCACAATGGGCGCGCAGCTTCGCGAACAAAAGCTCCACTGGCTCAAATCCGCTCGCGCAGACAAGGGGGAGTGTAAAATTTTGCATAATGTGCGCTGCCTCTCCGAGGGGGTAGACGTACCCGGCCTCGACGCGATCATGTTTCTCTCCGCGCGCAACAGCCAGATAGATGTGGTGCAGTCGGTCGGGCGCGTGATGCGTAAAGCGCCCGGCAAAAAATATGGCTATATCATCATTCCGGTGGTGATGCTGCCCGACGCCGACCCCGAAAAAACCCTTGCCTCCGACCGCTTTAAGGTGGTGTGGACGGTGTTAAACGCGCTCCGCGCGCACGACGACCGCTTTAACGCGACGATCAACAAGATTGAACTCAACAAAAATAAGCCGGACAAGATCAATGTTACCGGAACCCATATCGGCGGCGCTGATGACATTGCCGATGCGGACGCGCACATTCCCGGAGGCGCGCCCTTCCAGAAGCAGCTTGAACTGGAATACGCAAAATTACAGGGACAGATTTACGCGAAGATTGCCGCTAAATGCGGCTCGAAGCCCTATTGGGAGCAGTGGGCGGCCGACGTTGCGCAGATCGCGGAACACCATATAGAAAGCATTACCGCCATCGTATCCGGAGGAGGCAGCGCCGGGGTTGAATTTGAAAGGTACCTGAACGGTCTGCGCAAAAATATCCACCCTGCCGTTACCGAACAGGAAGCGATAGAAATGCTGGCGCAGCATAGTATTACGCAGCCTGTATTTGAGGCGCTCTTTGAGGACTATTCCTTTGTACACAATAATGCTGTTTCGCAGTCCCTGCAGGGCATCATTGCCGTGCTGAGCGAAAAAAGCAAAAAGGAAGATACGGAAAAACTGGACAAGTTTTATATTTCGGTGCGGACAAGGGCAAGCGGGATTGACAACAGCGAGGGCAGGCAAAAAATCATCGTTGAGTTATACGATAAATTTTTCCGCACAGCCTTCCCGAAAGTGACCGAAAAGCTCGGTATCGTATACACCCCGGTGGAAGTGGTGGACTTTATTATTCATAGCGTGGAGGATGTGCTGCAAAAGGAATTTGGGCGCAGCATGAGCGATGAAAACGTCCACATTCTGGATCCCTTTACCGGCACGGGCACCTTTATCACGCGGCTTTTACAAAGCGGCATCATCCGGGACGCGGATCTGGAGCGCAAATATACGCAGGAAATACACGCCAACGAGATTGTGCTGCTGGCATATTATATCGCGTCGATCAATATTGAGAATGCGTACCATGAGAGGATGGAGAGTGGGGAGTTGATCGCGGAAGGAGCAAGGAAAAGCCTGCGTGTTTTGACGGGCGCGAAGAGTGAAAATTTGTTGATGGCGGCTGAAAAAGAGCCGGAGTATGATCGTATGGATGGATGGGGGGGGGGGGGGGGGACACAGCGCATTTCCCGGAATTTGCCCACGGGAAACCTTTTCGTTGGGGGAAACAAAAAGGGGAGGAAATTTGTTAAGTGAAATTTTTCCGCCCC
>JAITCI010000010.1 GCA_031283155.1 Spirochaetota bacterium
ATTCCCGGGCGTATGCAGGTTGCGTATTTCCGGGAATTTACGGAAAACAAAATTCTTCAGGAAGGGAGTCTCAAATATGAGGAGTGCGTACAGTGTTTTGCTTTGTCTTTTCCTCATCATGATGGTTTTCGGCTGCAGCGATGATGCAGAGCCGTATGGGGGGTTGACTCCGCGGCCGGTTAAAACCGGAGTATTAAACGTCATGACGTTTAACGTAGAGGATTGCGACGGGGGGTATGCAGGTACCGAGGTACAGAGTGTTTTGGACAGCAGAGCCCTGGAAATTGTGGACATCATCAAAGACAAAAATATCGATGTTGTTGTTTTCCAGGAAATTCAGCCCGGAAGCGGTACCCACGACAAATACGGCGACGATTCCCGTTCTTCCAACGGCGATGTGAGTACCATGAACCGCGCGTTCATCAAGCGGGATTATATTATGCCATACTACGCTTTTAACAGCGCCGGCAGCATTCGCCGCGACTTCATCGCCGTTTGGAGCAAGATACGGCCAACCGGGATAGTCTCTGTATTCCCGACCGACGGCGGGTTTGATCCCTCCACCGGCAACAAGTATCGCCCCTCGCGCCCGATTCTGCGTTTCCGTGTACAGCATGGCAGCCACGATATCTGGTTCTATGGGTGCCACCTTAAATCCAACTCGGGCGGCGTGATCGAGCAAAACGCCGGAAACAGGCGCGCGCAGGCCTTCCATCTCGCGCGTTATATCATGCGCAACCAGAATCCCGAGAAGGATCTCATCGTTATTCTTGGCGACATGAATACCATGGAAGAGGATTACGACGCAAAGAGCGGGAATGCCACCATGGATTTTCTCTGCCTGCGCTACGACAATCCCTTTAACCTCGCGAATGATTTCATTCCCGTTAACCTGAACGAGATCGGCGCGGTCACAAACAGCCCCGTTCCGCTCTGGGGCGCAGGCACCCTGGGTACAACCCATCCCGGTTCCGATAACGGAACAGGCTATTCCGACGCAACTTTTGATCATATCCTGGTATCGCCCACTATCTATAACGGCGGCTACTATGCGCCGGGGTCGATTAACATCATTCGCAAAAGCAGGCGTTTTGGCGGCGGTCCGGCCGACCATTTCCCTGTAATGCTTACACTTACAAATCTGTAGCGGAAGGGAGGAAAAGAAGATTATGAAAACAACGCATTTCATGCTTTGCCTTGCAGGCGCAGTGCTGCTGGTGTTTATGGCTGCCGCATGCGGCAGCGACGCCAACAGCATCTTTAACACCAAAACCTCAAAGTCCTATATTCGCTCGATTGATTTCAGAACAATACGTACGGCAGCGCCTGCGGTCATTAACGGTATTACGCGAACGAACCTCTCAAAATACGATTACGAGTTCGACAAAACCGTTCTTGAATATACCATTCTGGTGCAGGGCGAACCGGAAACAGCCACGCTGAACATCGTACCCGACAGCACGGATATCGACGCTGTATACACGGTCTTTGACGTCAATATCGGCGAGACTCTGGCTGCGGCGAATGTGGATTTCAGCTCAGCGAATGAAGCGCTTTCGGGACAGGATTATTCCGTCAACATCAACAGAGCGAAAGACACAATAGTGGCGGTCAAGGCGAAGTCCCGCGGCGCAGGCGATCAGGAAACGATCTATACTCTTCGTTTCCGGAACGCGCATAAGGATATGAGTTTAAAAAGTCTGATCCCGTGGCATCCGCAGCCCACCTTTCGGGCAAGCTACAGTCATTTGGAACCCTACTACAACGCCAGGATTTCGGATTATTCTCTGACGTTCCTGTCGCCTCAAATGCAGCTACTGGCTGTGCCGAATAACCAATATATCGAATTGCGGTACCAGGAGGGCGGAGTGCCTACAGCAGGAACATTGGTTCCATATCAAACGACTGATGTTTACCAGGGATTTTTGATAAACCGGAATTTTCCGGACGCGATGACGATAAATTATACTCTGCTCATCAAGTCTGAGGACAGGCAGGAAGAACGTACGCTCCATGTGCAGTATACGCGAACGAAGTTTGTGTATACCGGAGACCTCTGGAGTTTTACCACCGAACCCTATGCTTTTGACGGCGGAATCAAAACGCTGAAAGACAACATAAAAAGCAAAAGGGAAGCCGATCAATTCTTTTACTCAGAGACTGATCCGATCCGCATCAGGGGAGTTGTTACAGGGCTTGGGTTTGGTTTTCCAAGATTTGTCCCATACCCCGGTGAACCTGAAGTGGCCATGATGCCGGTATTCGTGCTTGAAGACGCGAACGACGGGATTCTTGTGGCGTATCAAAAGCCGGAGTTTGCGCCGGCCGACCCGGAAGCGACTTTTTCCTTTGGGGATATCATTGAGGTTTCGATACTCCATGGTATGTATCACTATAATGAGCCCGTCGCCGTATGGGATCATACCGACAATGTCGCGCGCGTTGGGCGTGTAGACAGTTTACACTATATGCCGGTAGTCGTTACCGACTGCTTCGAATACCCCTACGACTCCCAAAACGCTGTCCACAGGGCTAAGCGCGACAGGCTGCAGGGCAAAATGCTGGGCTGCCGCGGATGGAGCGGGCGCAGGTCGTCGGGAGGCTCCAATGAGCCTGCCTGGGTATCATACTATATGGTGCCTACTGCTGCTGACGCAGGATCCGGGCAGGGCTATAATTTCCAGGTTCGCGGACATAATTGGCTGGAGGGCGATAGTTGGTATGCCTTGCTTGCGGACGGCGAAGAACACACCTTTTATGGGCCGGCGTTTTTCAGCTCAAGCGTAATGTACCTGAATGTTTTTCATCCGGGTATGATCGACACCCACTAAAGATCTAAGAGGAAGTCTTCATGGAAAAATTCAAATCAAAGGAGAGAGCACAAGTGGCACGAAAAATGATTTTTCGTTTACTTGCTCTGGGTCTTCTGCTTGGAGGGGCTGTGTGCATTGGCTGCACGACCGACCCGCTTATTATGGGACCCAATGGCGATTCACGGTTGCGCGAGATAACGTTTTTGAACAGAACGCTCGATCCTCCGTTCAACCCAACGAAAACGAAATACAGTATATACGAAGGCGGGGATCAGCAGGTTATTGGTTTTATGAAAACCTTTATGTTCCACTCCAGATTCACCTTAAACGGCCAGTCGGTCAGGATGCAAACCAACATATATGCGCTTCCCGATATGACCGATCTCACCAAATATTTCACCAATGCGCAGGGGGGGATGGACCTGGGGACAGATCGCAGATGTATTATTGAAGTGACCGCCCAGGACGGAAACAAACGCGAATACAGGATTGATATGCGGGGAAACAACGCAGACGCGCGCATCAAGGATATTCGGGCTACGCATTCGACCAGTACGATGATTCTGCGGCATGCATTCAGGGACGGCGGCGGTCCGTATTATTCGGTGAGCGGCAAAGAGGAGACAAATGTAATCGAGATATCTGTAGGAGAAACGACAGCGGATATTACCATTGAAAAATCTTTTGCCGGCGCAAAACTATATTTTGACGGCAATACCGTTGAATCCGGGGTAGGGCAAGCCGCAGTCGATCTGCAGTTAAGCGGTATCACCTCGGGCGGTACGGAATTTGATCTGGAAATCGTATCGTCTGACGGTTCTACAACGAACCACAAGACTCTCCTTGCCTATCAGTATCCGGTTACTTCCGACGCCCGCATAATCGATATGGAAGTCCATTCAGGAGGCAAAAAGCTTACATTCCTGCCGCATTTTGACTACAACGGCGCTCTCTCGTGGTCAACAAACCGGAGAGCCAATAACGTAGGCGCTCTGGCGGCAGGCGACCCCACAATAATTACAGAAGCGATGGTCGTCATCCTGGATGATGCAGACAGAGTGAGCATCAGCGGCAAGCTCATGTATTCTGACACGACTTTGGAAACCCGCATGAGCAACCAGCTGGCGCCCAGGGGTTCCTATAGCCCTACCATGCAGTATTTGGTGCTTGTTCCCAGGCCGGATATAACCATTCAGCAAGCTCCCGGCAGTGTTGATTTTACCATCCCCGAATTTACGGTAAATCAGGGGGACAGATTAACTATCGCGGCTTCCAAAGGCGGCAAAACCATTATTTATGTTTTTGAATTCCGTTTGTATACGCATGAAAGTTACGGTTTTGACGGCGGGATACGCGAGCTGCAGCGGCTTTGTTACCTCTTTACGGATACAACCGGCAAGGGTATATCCAGCACCATAACGGGTGTTATCTCTATGCTCAACATCTACCCGGATGGTATCGGGCGCGAGGGATGGTTCATGGAGGATGGGCAATACGGCCTCTACTGCTGGACCTATAACGGGTATCCGGAAGCTTCGCGGCCGGGACATATTCAGGTTGGGCAAAGAATCCGTATGCAGGTAGACGTCGTCAAACTCTGGCAGAATATGCCTGAGGTTACGGAAACGCCGCCAACGAAAACGGAACCACTGGACGATAAGGTTCGTCGGCCGGTGTCGTACATCAGCGCAAATATGCTGGCGTTTGAGGGTATCCGCCATCTCGGACGCCTGATGCGCTTCAGCACCGAGGAAGGAGGGGCACCGCTGGCCAGCGACTTTGACGCGAATGGCATTGGCGCTTTGGATTCGGTAAAGAACTATATGTTCTATTTGCCCTACACGAAAACCCTGGCAAGCCTGTACCCGCAAACAGGATTTAACTGGTACAAATATTCTGCGGATGCCGCACAAACAGTTGCCGACGGGAAGAAAACCGTTGTGATTACGCACGTGACTGAATACATGAAGGCCGGGCAGCAGGGCGTATTTTATGGACCGATGTTCATGGACGCAGAAGGATCAACCATGATAGTCAAGGATAAGTATTATATAGTTGTACCGTGATCAGCAGTCAGAGATTACAGTTGCACAATGCAGCACAACACTTATAACCTACGGAGGAATTACATGAAAAAGCTTTCAGTAATCTTGGGACTGCTTCTGGTCATGGGTATTTCAGGATATGCAATGGCTGCGGATGATTTTGCGCCCTGGGTAGGTATTCGCGGAAGTTATCAGGCTACGTTTGAGCAAAGGCTCTTTAATGATATTGTAAACTTTGATGGCACCACCACGAAGGTGGACAGCGAATCGCAATTCCTTGTGCCGCGCGCCCGCATAGGTGTTGACGGCAGACTGCTTGAGGATCTCTATTTCTGCGCCGAGTTTGACGGACGCTACACAAGCAGTGGCCGCGGAACCCTGCTGCGGTACGCCTATGTGCGCTGGGATTTTCTGAAAAATGATTCCATGCTGAACCAGCTTGAGATGGGCGCTATCACAACCACCTTCGCGCGCGGTCTCTCCGGTACCGAGTATGCCTTTATCAATTACGACATTTGCACGGTTCTCGATTCCTATCAGTATGGCGTACAGTACAGGGGGTCGTTTGCAAACAAGTTAATCGATGTTTACCTTTCCGTTAACAACGGTACCGGGCTTACCTCGCTTAATGTTGGCAGCGGACTTCAGTATGTTGGCCGTATTGAGATTACGCCTTTTGGCGGCGATTATAAGGATCTTCGGGAGGGAAGTACCGGAAAAACCGTTAAGGACGGAGGTTCATTCCTTACGATATCGGCAGCCGCCGCTCTCGACAATAAAGCGCGCACCGACGATTTCGGGTATACGGCCGAGTATTACAAAAGCCAGCATCTCCTCGCGGACATTACTTTTAAAGTCGGCGGCATCTCCTTCTTTGCGCAGGGAGTATATAATGCCTACGACGCCCTTGAGGATGGAACCTATTGGGGCGGTATTGACCGCAATATTGAGAAATCCTATGGCGGGTTTGCGCAGCTCGGGTATAACCTGGGCGCTTTCGGTCTGATTGAGCTTGAACCGATGGTAAAATTTGAATACTGGAACGATGTGGCCAATGAGGGCTTTGGACCGCAGGATACCATCAAGCAGGATTTCGCGGTGGGGATTAACTGGTATCTTAAAGAACACGATCTGAAGCTGAACGCCGAGTTCCGTCATATTCTGAAGGATGAAAAGGTATATGCGGTAAAGGCGCCGTGCGATAATTATATCGGCGTTCGCATGACCCATAAGTTTGGCGCAAAAGTTCCTCTCTGATAACAAGAGCGTGAAAAACGGAAAGACCCGGTGCTGCCAGGCATCGGGTCTTTTTTTGATCAACAGGGCGCATAATCTTTGCTATATTGAACGCGCTGCTGCGGCATTCTATTTTTGATTCGATTGGAAAATATATGGCTATCGAAAAGGTTTTTTGGGCGGATGGCATCGCCGCTGAAGCAAAAGCGCGGTCATCGCAAAATTGTATCTGCACGGGTATAACCCCATCGGGCGAGATTCATATCGGAAATATGCGCGAGGTGTTAAGCGGCGAGGCTGTATACCGCGCGCTTGGAGAAAACGCGCGCTTCATTTTTTTGGGCGATAGCTATGACGCCCTGCGGCGCGTGTATCCCTTTCTTGATCCCGCGCGGTATGCGGCATATGTTGGAAAGCCGCTCTCCGATATTCCGTGTCCATGCGGCCGGCATGAAAGCTACGCCGCGCATTTTCTCGAACCCTTTGTGGAATCGCTGCGGGTACTTGGGGTGAACGCCGAGATCCTTCTCGCGCATGAACTCTATGCAAAAGGACTCTATACCGCAGCCATTTTTACAGCTCTGGAAAAGCAGAGCGAAATCGCGGCTATTTTGCATGACGTCACCGGAAAAGAGATACGCCCGGAATGGTCGCCCGTGCACCCAAAATGCGCGAAATGCGGCAAAATCACCGACGCGCGCGTACTCAGCTATAACTGCGCCGACGCATCCATTGATTACGCTTGCGCCTGCGGGCACACGGGAAGCGCAAATGCCGCGCAGGGCGGGGCAAAGCTCACCTGGCGCGTGGATTGGCCCGCGCGCTGGAAGATACTGAATGTCACCGTCGAACCCTTTGGCAAGGATCACGCCTCGCGCGGCGGATCCTACGACACGGGAAAGCGTATAGCGAGTGAGATTTTTGATTACGAAGCGCCCCTTCCGCTTGTGTATGAGTGGATATCGCTCAAAGGGCAGGGGGATATGTCCTCCAGCAAGGGCAATGTCATCAGCGTCGCCGATATGGCGCGCGCAGTCCCCCCTGATGTGCTGCGCTATATGATCTTCCGCGCGCAGCCCAAAAAGGCATTGGTCTTTGATCCGGGGCTTCCCCTGTTGAATCTGATCGACGAACTCGATGATCCCGAGAGCAAGATATGCGATGCGAGAGCCGCCGAATGCGCGCTGCTCGCGGGAATGCACAGGGTAGGCATTCCTTATAAGCACCTTGTTAATATTGCGCAAATCGCCGGCGAAAGCGATGAGGAGGCCTTGCGCATCATAGCGCGCGGCGGATACGCGATACAGGATGCGCAGGCGATTCGGGAACGATTACAGTACGCGCGCACCTGGCTGGAACGCTACGCCCCCGAGGATCTGAAATTCTCCGGGCAGGAGCGTCTGCCCGAAGAAGCGCGTTTGCTTTCGCCTGCCGCAAAAAGCGCGCTTTTGTATCTTGCAAACAAATTTACGGACGATATGGACGCGAACGCGCTGCATGGCCTCTTTTATGAGGCGCAAGCCGAGTGCAATATCCCTGCGCAGGAGATATTTGAAGCCTTTTATCTTGCGATGATCGGGAAGAAACGCGGTCCGCGCGCAGGCTGGTTCATACAGATCATGGGGGTTGCACCCGTCCGCGCGCGGCTTTTGGAGGCGGCTACTGCCACTTAAGCATTTTCATCGCGGCGACCGCAGCTTGCTGTACATTCGCGTCCACATATCCCATTGTTAATGCCAGGAGCGCCGGGAACGCGCGCTTGTCGCCAATTATGCCCAGGGTTCTTGTGATTTCCTGCGCGAGCCGCCCATGATCCGTCAGATAGAGCAAGTCGATCAGGAAAGGAACATAATCCCCTGCTTTGAGCAAACCGAGAGCCTGCACGGCGCATATCTGCACCTGTACGTCCGTGTCGTCCCGCGCGAGTTTGGCAATTGCGGGGATAGCGGATGTTTCGCCTATACGCGCAAGCGCGAGCGCCGATTCCGCGCGTATCTTCCAAAAATCCAGGGATCTGTTGTTTTTGGATGCAAATTTACTGAATCCGATCTGCATACCCTGAAGAAGCTCGCTGCGGATATCCTCGTTGCCCTTGTTTGAGGAACGGCCAAGGAAGCGGATCATTTTGGCGCGCACCTCAATCTGCGTGGGATCCCATGTCTGCTGATCCCGCAAAAAATCAAGGATCGGCTGGGCACCATTCGCGAAAATCACGTCGTCGAGGAGAACTTCCTGAGCCGCAAGCTCCCTTGTGCAGGGAATGAGCGCCAGGAAGAGCAGCAAGAACGATACGATGCGCTTTCTGTTCATACAAAGCCCCTCCTTTCCGATGGAACCCAATGCGTATACTCTCTTCTGCATACAATATACCTCCATAATCTTTTGGATCAATGCGTAAAAAATTCCTGCTTTTCTATTCCCATGCCCCCGGTGTATGATTTTTTTGCGGCTTTCCCTGTCAGATCATCCCATGATGACGCAGGAACATAGTTTTCAAGAGCCGGACGCAAAGCGATACAGTTTTTTTCTGAAAATATCTCTCCCTGCGCGATGGGTACGCGCGCGTATACCGCGCGTCTCGCGTATATTCTCTCCGCGCCGTCCTGCGGTCTGGTTCGGCCATGCGCGCGCAGTTGAAAGGTCTCCAGCATGATTGATTTTAACACCGCAAAGGTTTTTGGCTCCGAGGAGTGGGCATGATCCGCTCCGGGGAGCGCGCGGTTCAGGGTAAAGTGCTTTTCGATTACGACCGCTCCCCCAAGCATCGCCTCCGCCGCAAGCGCGACGCCTTCCGTGTGATCGGAAACGCCCGTAATGCGGCAATATTTCCGGAGAAGCGAGAGACGTTCCGGCGAATAAGCGGAGGCGGGCGCGGGGTAGGACATCACGCAGTCCAGGAGTGCGGTTTTTTCTTTGCCTGTAATTGCAACCGCTTTCTCGATTTCATTTGTTGTTGAAGCGCCGGTAGAGAGAATAACGGGAATACCGCTTGCCGCAGCCTGCCGCAGGAGGGCGGTATGGGTGATGTCGCCGGAGGCGATCTTTATGGCTGCCGGTTTGAGCGCGGTATATGCTGCCAGGCTCTCCGCGTCAAATGGGGTGCATAAAAAATCCACATCAAGCCTGTCCGCCAGGCGCTTCAGTTCCGGAAGCCAGGAAAGTTTAAACTCCAGTTTCCGGAATGAACTCCGCCATGCAGACGACTCCAGTGCAAGAGCCTTTTCATAGTTCTCGGGCTGGATGAGCTGCGGCAGCGTAAAGAGCTGAAATTTAACGGCGTCCGCGCCTGATGACGCCGCAGAGCGCATCATACGTTTTGCGCGGGAGAGCTTGCCATTGTGGTTGCTTCCGATTTCGGCGATAAGATACGGCGCTTTACCCGCCCAGGCGGTTTCAAATCCTGATTCCCTCACAATACAAATGCCCCCTTCACGTAGATATAATCGGCGCATTGGATGTATTATCGGGAACAATAATGAGTTTTTTTTCAATAAGGCTTGGTTTTTGCCCCGAAAATCATGGATATTGTATATACGCATATCCAAAGAGGGTGAGCTATGGGCAGCCGTATTGCGGTGTATCCGGGAAGTTTTGATCCCATTACCTTTGGGCATCTCGATATCGCGCGGCGCGCAGCCGGGATATTTGAAAAAATTATCGTGGCTGTGGCGGAGCAGACCGGGAAAACCCCGCTGTTTTCACTTCCCGAGCGCACCCGCCTTGCGGCTCTCGCGTGTTCCGATCTCCGGAATATCGAGGTCACCTGTTTTTCCGGTCTGTTGGTGGATTTCGCGCGCAGTGTGTATGCGCAGGTTATCATACGCGGACTGCGCGCAGTCAGTGACTTTGAATTTGAGTTTGCGCTCTCGCTTATGAACAGCCGTCTGGCACCCGAGATCGAGACCGTTTTTTTACCCACCAGCGAAGGACATTCCTTTGTGAGTTCATCCATGATAAAAGAGATATCGCGGCTTGGCGGAAACGCGCAGGGAATGGCACCCGAATGTGTTCTTGCCGCTCTGATGGAAAAATTTCATAATAAATAAGGAGGATTCCCAATGGCTTTTATGCAGAATTTGCGCGAAAAGGTACTCCGTTCCCCGGGTCGTCTTGTCCTTCCGGAGGGAAATGATCCCCGCGTTGTCCAGGCCGCCAGAACCCTGGTCGATGAAAAGCTGGTGACAGAACTCATTTTGCTTGGAACAAATGCAGAGCTGGAAAAAGCAGGCGCCGAGGCGGGCGTAAGCCTGGAAGGGATACGTACAGAGGATCCCGGCAAATCCCCGCTCCTGGACGAATTTACCGCGCACTACTACGAACTCCGCAAGCATAAGGGCATAACCATGGAAAAGGCGCGCGTTATGCTGGACGACGTACTCACCTTCGGCGCGATGCTTGTCACAAAGGGCTATGTGGACGGCATGGTGGGCGGCGCGGCGCACGCGACCGCCGATGTATTGCGCGCCTCGATTACGGTTGTCAAACCGGCACCCGGGATATCAACGGTTTCCTCCTGTTTCGCGATGATAGTTCCGAATTGCCCCTACGGTGCCGACGGCGCTTTTATCTATTCGGATTGCGGCGCGGTTCCCAACCCCAATCCCGCGCAGCTTGCGGATATCGCCATCGCCGCCGCCGGATCCTGCCGCAAGCTCCTGGGGGTAGAGCCCATTATCGCCATGCTCGCTTTCTCCACCAAGGGAAGCGCGAGCGATCCGATTGTGGATAAGGTCATCGAGGCCACCCGCCTTGCCAAAGAGAAAGCGCCGGATCTCATCATCGACGGCGAATTGCAGGGCGATGCTGCGCTTGTTCCGGGCGTGGGTAAGTCCAAAGCGCCCGGGTCAAATGTGGCCGGACGCGCGAATACCCTCATCTTCCCGGATCTCAACGCGGGGAATATCGCCTACAAGCTCACGGAGCGTCTCACCGGAGGCGAGGCCTACGGCCCGCTGATTCAGGGACTGGCGCGGCCTGTCAATGATCTTTCGAGGGGCTGTAAGGCAAGCGATATAGTGAATGTGGCCATTATCACGCAGGTGCAGGGTATGGCATGACAGGCTTGTACTCTGTGCCGGAACATAAGTATATTTCAAATCATGCGATTGCATACAGGAGAGAGTTATGGCGCTGCCAAAATATAAAAAATCCCGCGCGAAAAGCCGTGCGCGGCGTTCCATCAACATGAAGGTTACGCTTCCCGGGCTTTCGCTTTGTCCAAAATGCGGGGAACGCAAAATGCCGCATCGTGTATGTCCCAAATGCGGGTATTACAAAAACAGGGAAGTGATCCTTCAGGCGGATAAATAACTGCCTGAGGTGCCGGTATGCGCAAGCCAAAATCACCTCGGATCATCCAGCGGGTTTTTGCCATTGATCTTGCGAGCGGCGAGGCCGGCGTTACAGTTTTAATGCGCGGGTGCGTCAAGGCGCTCAGGCGTTTTCAGTATCTCCGCCTTATCCTGGTGGGAGACGAAGCCGGGATAAGCGCGATACTTGCGCGAACCGCGTCCAGGCTTCGCTCCCGCGTTCGTATTATACATACCGGCGAGATCATTGCGATGACCGACAGTGCCGCAGAGGCCAGCCGTAAGAAGAATCGCGCATCTGTGGTATTGGCGGCGGAAGCCGTCGCGCGCGGGGAGGCCTTTGGGTTTTTTTCCGCCGGGAACACAGGTGCCGCGATATCGGCCGCTACATTACAGATTGGCCTCCTGCCCGGGGTGACGCGGGCGGTTCTTGCGACGGTTTTGCCGAGCGCAAGCGGTCCCATGCTGCTTGTGGATTCCGGTGCCGGCATTGACTTAAGCCCCGTTCGCTATCTTGCCATGGCGCGTCTTGCCGAATCCTACATGAAATTTGTTTTTGGCCTGGGGCGCTGCCGGACCTGTCTCCTGAATATCGGCGAAGAACCCAACAAGGGAACAAGGGTATTAAAGCGCGCCTATACCCTGCTGGAAAAGCATCTGCCTTCTTTTGGCGGGAATATTGAACCCAGCGACATTTTTTCCGGCGAGGCGGACGTCATTCTATGCGATGGCTTTGTCGGCAATATCTTTATCAAATTGTGCGAAGGAGTAGGAAAACATATACAGCGGCTCGTTAAGGGGCCGCGCCGCCGGTTCTTTTCAGGTTCCAGGATCAGGGAACATTCCGCGCCCGCGGAGAATGCGGCTCACCGTATGATCCTCAGGAATCTTAAAAAATTTACCGATTCCGAGCGCTATGGCGGCTCACCGCTTCTGGGGGTTAAGGGAATTGTGCTGATAGGTCATGGGCAGGCGCGCGAAAACGCGATTTATAACGCGATAGCCGGTGCCCTCCTCCTGCATGACGCGAAGCTCATTGAAGAAATGAAAAATTATTTTACCGATACCCCGCAGCATGAAAAAGCGTAGTTTTAATGGTTGGTATACAGCACTTTGGGTGCATAGGAGCGGTAATGGGCAAGCAGGCGCGGATCAGCGGTACCGGTTTTGCGGTGCCGCCCAGGATTCTGACCAACGCTGAGATCTCGCAGCGCGTGGATACCACGGATGAGTGGATCCGCACCCGAACCGGCATCGAGGAGCGGCGTATCGCTTCCGAAGATATGCACAATTCCGACCTGGCCGCCGAGGCGTCCCGCAAGGCTCTTTGTGCTGCCGGAATAGCGGCGGAAGAAATAGACATGATCGTGGTTGCAACCACAACCTCGGATATGCCTTTCCCTTCCATGGCGTGCATCCTGCAGCAGGCTCTGGGTGCCAGGCGCGCGGCAGTCTTTGACGTGGTTGCCGCGTGTTCCGGTTTTGTGTATGCGCTTTCGGTTGCGCGCCAGTATGTGGCCAGTGGGGAGTGCCGCCATGTTTTGGTGACGGCCTCCGAGGTACTCTCGCGCGTGACCGACTGGAGCGACAGATCCACCTGCATCCTTTTCGGCGACGGCGCGGGCGCGGTTGTGCTTTCCGCAAGCGACGAGGGGGCAAGCGATATCCTGGCCTTTCACCTCGGTGGCGACGGGCGTCTGGGCGATCTTTTGAAGATTCCGGCGGGAGGCTCGAGCAAACCTGCCTCGCATGAAACCGTGAACGCGCGCGAACACACGATCCGCATGAACGGTGCCGAGGTATTCAAGGCCGCAGTCCAAAAAATGAATTTTTGTATGCGCATGGTTTTGCGGCGCGCCGGACTCGAGGCAAGCGATCTGGATCTGGTTATCCCGCATCAGGCAAATCTGCGCATCATCGACTCATTGCGCAAATACCTTGATCTCCCCAGGGAAAAGGTTTACGTTAATCTGCAAAAGTACGGAAACACCTCCGCAGCCTCTATCGCGATAGCGCTTGCCGAGTGTGTGGCGTCCAAAAGGCTCGCGCGGGGCAATCTGCTCGGGATGTGCGCATTCGGAGGCGGCTTGACTTGGGGTGCCTGCGTTCTTAGATATTAGTGAATGAAGGGAAGTATATGGTCGCTTTTGTATTCCCCGGACAGGGCGCGCAGTCTGTCGGGATGGCGCAGGATATATACGACGCCTTTCCGGAGGCGCGCGAGGCCTTTCAAACGGCCAGCCGTGTTCTGGGCTATTCTGTCCAGGAACTCTGCTTTGAGGGTCCCGAGGAAAAGCTCCGGGACACGCGCTTTGCGCAGCCGGCGCTCGTCACCGTCAGTACAGCCATTCTGCGCGTTCTTGAGGCGAGTGCGATCCTGCCGGATGCCTGCGCCGGGCATTCCCTCGGCGAGTACGCGGCCTTAGTCGCGGCGGGAAAGCTCTCTTTTGAGGAAGCGCTCCTGCTTGTCGCGAAGCGCGGCGAACTCATGGCGGAGGCGGATCCCCAGCATATCGGCGCTATGACGGCGATTATGGGGCTTTCGGGCGAGGATATCGACGCCATCATCCGGGACGCGGCACAGGGGCGGGTACTCGCTGCGGCAAATTATAATTGTCCGGGGCAGATAGTCCTCTCCGGCGACAAGAACGCCATCGCGGACGCGGAAGCCCTCGCGAACACCCGGGGCGCGACCAATGTCGTCCGGCTTGAGGTCAGCGGCCCCTTTCATTCCCCGCTGATGCGGTCGGCCGCCGATGCTTTTCTGCAATACTTGCAGTCGGCGCGCTTTGTGGAGGGCCATGCCAAAGTGGTTTCCAATGTCACCGCCTCCTGGTATACTCAGGACGAGATGGCTCTGCTTTTGCAAAAGCAGATCTATTCTTCCGTTCGGTGGGAGGATTCCATCCGTTTTCTGGCTGCCTCGGGTGCTTCGAGGTTTATTGAGGTTGGCCCGGGCAAGGTTATACGCGGTCTTATGCGGCGCATCGATAAAACGCTTCCCTGTCAGGGCAGCGGGGATCGCGGGAGTCTCGAAAAATTGCTTTCCGAAAAAACAGGGGAGAACCCATGCTCCTGAAGGATCAGACTGCGATCATCACCGGCGGCGCGCGCGGGATAGGCCGCTCGATTGCGGATAAATTCGCCGCAAACGGCGCGCATATCGCCCTCATCGACGTCAACCAGGAAGCCCTCGATCAGGCCAGTCGGGAGATTGCGGCGGCGTACGGCGTCCGCACTATGGCGGCAAAGGCCGACGTTTCCAACAGCGGCGACGTCGAGGCGGCGGTAAAAAAGGTACTTGACACCCTTGGCCAAATCGATATACTGGTGAATAACGCAGGGATAACGCGCGACAACCTGATGCTGCGGATGCGCGACGACGAGTGGGATCTCGTTATCAACATCAATCTGAAGGGTGTGTTTTTGTGTACGCGCACCGTTGTCCGGTATATGGCAAAGGCAAGGAAGGGCGCGATCATTAACCTCGCCTCTGTGGTTGGGCAAATGGGGAACGCCGGGCAGGCAAATTATACCGCCTCCAAGGGCGGGGTTATCGCGCTCACAAAAACAACCGCGCGGGAGTTTGCGAAACGAAATATCCGCGTCAACGCTATCGCTCCGGGTTTCATCAATACCGAAATGACCAGGGTTCTTTCGGAGCAGGCGCGGACAGAGATGCTGCACCAGGTACCGCTTGATCGCATGGGCGAACCCGAGGATATAGCGAACGCCTGTCTTTTTTTGGCATCAGAGATGTCTGCTTACATAACCGGCCAGGTATTGGCGGTTAACGGCGGCATGCTCATGCAATAGATAAATCAGTACGCTGCAACAACTCTATTCTTAGTGGAGGTCAAGGATGTCAGAGGTTTTTGATAAGGTAAAAGAGATTATTATCGATCATCTTGGCGTTGATGAATCTGCGGTCAAAATGGAAGCCTCGCTGGTGGATGATCTCAAGGCGGATTCTCTGGACACAGTCGAGATGATCATGTCGCTTGAGGAAGAATTTTCCATCGATATCGAGGATTCCGAAGCGGAAACCCTGAAAACCGTGGGCGATGCCGTTCGCTTTATTGAAGAACGCAGCAGAAAATAGGTTTATTCCGTTGCTGCGTCGATTGGCTTTATGGAATGTTTTGAAAGGCTATTGCTCGCAATAGCCTTTTTTCAAATCTGCAGGGGAGGTGGGATCCTATGCCCGCTGAAAAAATTGTCATAACGGGTTTTGGGGCAGTCACGCCTCTCGGAAATGATTTTCCATCCACATGGGCTGCGCTCTGCGCGGGCAAATCGGGAGCGGCGCGCATCACCAGATTTGACGTCTCCTCTTTCCCCATCAATTTTGGCGCCGAGGTCAAAAATTTTGATCCCACGCAGTATATGGATCGCAAAATCGTCCGCCGGTTTGACGGCTATATGCACTTTGCCTACGCCGCCGTGGCGGAGGCTCTGCGGACGGCCGATCTCGACCGCGAAAAAATCGCGAAACTCGGCGCAGACCGTTTCGGCATGATAATCGGCTCCGGGATCGGCGGGATGCAGTCGTTTTTTGAGGAGTCAGAGGCATTTCTGAAGGGCGGATATAAAAAGGTCAGTCCCTTTTTTATCCCCGCAATGATACCCAATATGGCCAGCGGAATGCTCGCCCTGGAGCATGGTTTTCAGGGCTTGAATTTTTCGGTTTCGAGCGCATGCGCCACCGGCAACCATGCCCTCTATTCCGCTTTGCGGTTTTTGCGCGCCGGCGACGCCGATCTCATCGTCTGCGGCGGCGCTGAAGGCGGTGTGAACCCTATGGCTCTCGCGGGCTTTACCTCCGAAAAAGCGCTCTCCTCGCGGGTAGACGCCCCCGAGCGCGCGTCGCGTCCTTTCGACAAGGATCGCGATGGCTTTGTGCTGGGCGAAGGCGCGGGGATATTGGTACTCGAAACCGAGAGCTTCGCGAAAAAGCGCGGCGCGAAAATTCTGGCGGAACTCCTGGGTGCGGGGGCAAGCTGCGACGCCTACCACATGACCGCGCCCCGGCCCGATGGTTTGGGCGCGGCGGCCGCCATCCGCGCCGCACTCAAGGACGCCAATATCGAGCCTTCCCGGATCGATTATATCAACGCGCATGGAACATCCACCCCGCTCGGTGATCGCGGCGAGGTGACCGCCGTCAAAAACGTCCTCCGGGATCACGCATACAAGGTTGCGATGAATTCCACAAAATCCATGACGGGGCATCTTTTGGGAGCGGCGGGAGGCCTTGAGGCAATCGTGTGTGTACAGTCGATCCTCGATTCCCGGGTACACCCCACCATCAATCTCGATAATCAGGATGCGGAACTGGATCTGGATTTTGTGCCGAATACCAGCCGCGCGCGCGAGATTACCATAGCCCTCTCCAATTCCTTTGGTTTCGGCGGGCATAACGCAAGCGTCGTGATCCGCAAATATACAGGCACATGAACGACAGGCTCAGGAAGGCTGCGGAGCATTTCGGGCTTTCCTTCAAAAATGACGCATTGCTCGACGAGGCGCTCACCCACCGCTCCTACGCAAATGAGGCGGGGATCGATTTTGATAACGAAAAACTCGAATTTTTCGGGGACGCCGTCCTCGGTTTCCTGGCGGCGGAATACGTCTATAAGGAGTATCCGCGCAATGACGAAGGTCTGCTCTCGCGCTTAAAGAGCGCTGTGATCAGTGAGCGCAGCCTCGCGGAGGCGGCTCTCGCGCTGGATCTCGGCACCTATATCCGTTTTGGAAAGGGCGAGCAGGTCTCCGGCGGCGCGGAGCGCGTTTCAAACCTCGCCAACGCATTCGAGGCGCTCCTGGGCGCGATTTATCTGGACGCCGGTATGGATCGCGCGAGGGATTTTATCCTGGAGCAGCTCCACGATGTTCTCGCGAGCGGGCTGGACGCGGAAAAACCATTCTCTCCACGCACGGAGCTTCAGGAGTATGTACAAAAAACCTGGCACAAATTTCCCGAGTACAGATGCGTTTCCCAAACGCAAACGAACAAAAATAACGAATTCCTTTTTGTGTACGAGGTACTCGTCAACGGCGAGATCTGGGGTAAAGGAGATGGACACTCCAAAAAGGAGGCTTGCCGGAATGCCGCGCACGACGCTCTTTCAAGACTGGATAATAATGAATAGCGGCGGATATTATTGAGAGATGGCTTTTTCCCTTTCGGAGAGTTCCCGCGCCCTGTTGAACATTTCCTCCGCCTTCAGATACTCGCCCGCGCGCAGGAATTCCAGGCCCTCGTTTATAAAAAGCTCATGTTCACGCATACCGCACCTCGCCGATAGGAATATATTCCCTAGAATCGGTCAGGTACGGCAAAATTATGAGCGCGGTTTTACGGGTTTCAGACTGATTTTGATTTTTTGTACGGTTGTCTCGCGCGCGCTTGTGATTTCATCCGCGCCCTCAAAATGCGTTTCCCGCCAATAGAGCCGCATACGCGAGGTCTCCTGCCAGGCAACGAGGGCGTTCTGCTGCTCGAAGAAGAGCATATTCTGGTAGGGCGTTCCCTGAATGGAGAGCGCCTGTTCCAGCGTGAACATATCCAGGGCGTGCGGATCCAGCCTGCCCCGGAGTTCTTTCTTCCGGCTCTCGTGCAGCACAGGCACAAGAAAGAGGTAGTTCCTTTCCCTCTTAAAGACATACTCCGCATCCTCGCCCAGTACCCCGCTCGAGAGTATCCATACCCCATCCAGGCAAATATCCTGGGCGTCGAGGACGACGGAAAGGCGGCAGCCGGGCGGCTCTTCCCGGGGAATGTCTTGCTGCGTGATGCTTTGGGTTTTCGCGCAGGAAAACAGGAAAATCGCAAAAAAAATGGAAAAAACAAAAATTCGCATGATCACCTCAATATGAAGATAATCCCTCGCAAGAGCGTACATCCTTGTACGCGCTCGGGACAGAACCTCCTGTTCTAGCAACCATCCTGAAAAATACGCATGGCTGCCTGTAAAAACACCCCGCGCAAGAGCGTACCTCCGTGTACGCGTACCCACAGGGCATAAACGCGGGACAGTACATCCTTGTACAAGTGGATTTTCGATGATTGCCCTCCTGCACGGGCGCTGAGTAGCTTTTCACCATGCGTGTCCCCGAGATTGTGATTCTTGGCCGCCCCAATGCGGGCAAATCGACTCTCTTTAACCGCTTAATAAGACGGCGCGACGCGGTTATGCACAGCCAGCCGGGCGTCACCCGCGACCGCAAAACAGCGCGCTATGCTCTCGATGCAGACCGCACCGCGCGCCTGGTGGATACCGGCGGACTCTTTCCCGAATTTGAGGACGCCTTTTCCGCGAAGATCGAAAGACAGGCTCGTATTGCCCTTGACGCCGCCGATCTCGCGCTCTTTGTTGTGGACGCCTCCGCGATTTCGGGACTTGACCACGAGCTTGCCGCCCTGATCCGCAAGAGCAATACCCCCGTCATCCTGGTTGCGAACAAGATTGATCGCCTGCGCGCGGCATCGCTTCCGGGCGATGTCTACGAACTCGGGTTTGCCGAAATTGCGGCTGTCTCCGCCGAGCATGGCCTCCAGTGCGATGAGTTACGCGCCCATATAGCGGAACTGCTTGGCGGACATGAGGAGAGCGATCAGTCCGCAGAGCAGGCGGATATTTCCTTCGCGCTTATCGGACGCCCGAATGTGGGCAAGTCCTCGCTGATGAACGCACTCCTCGCGCGCGAGCGCGCCATCACAAGTCCGGTTGCGGGCACGACGCGCGACTCCATCGACGACTATTTCAGTTATAACGATATTGTTTTTCGCGCCATCGATACGGCGGGCTTGCGGCACAAGGCAAGGGTTCGGGACGATCTCGAATTTTACAGCACCGTGCGCGCCCACCGGAGCATCGAAGAGGCGGACGTTAACGTGCTTTTGATCGAGGAAGAAAATCTTTTAACCGATCAGGATAAAAAGATCATCGATGCGGTTGCAGAGGCGGGGCGCGGGCTTGTTTTTGCCCTGAGTAAATGGGATCTTGCCGAAAATAAATCCTCAAAAAGGATTGCGGAAATAAAGGAGAAGATTCGTTTTCAGCTCCCGGAACTCTCCTGGGTGCCGCTCTGTACCACATCGGCCAGGAATGCGCATGGCCTCAAAAACCTCCTCGATACGGTTATTACTGTGGCTGCGGGGCTGGACAAGAGCATTGAAACCGCGGAGCTGAATCGTTTTGTTGAGCATGAACTCAGAACCAAAGCGCCCTCAAAGCGCGGACGGCAGCTTAAAATATATTACGCGGTACAAACGGGGAAAAAGCCTCCTGCCTTTACGTTTTTTGTGAATAACGCGCTCCTCTCGACGCCGCAGTATATCCAGTATATCCGCAATACCCTCCGGAAAATTTATGCTTTCACCGGAGTGCCGCTTGCTGTCACCCTGCGGGACAAGAAGGAATAATGGCAAGACGAATTCTCTCGCGTATGAAGGTTGCTATTCTGGGGGCGGGAAGCTGGGGTACAGCCCTGGGCGTCCTGTTCGCAAATATGCACGACGTTATGCTGTGGGAATTTAATGCGGAGTATGCCGCGAAATTTGAGCGCGAGCGGCGGAACCGGATATTCCTTCCGATGGCCGGATTTCCGGAAAATCTTCATGTCACCAACAACATTGAAGAGGCGATTGCCTCCGCCCGTATTGTGCTCTTTGCGATTCCGTCGCATTTTCTGCGAGGGGTTGTGCGCAAGGCCGCGCCATACATCAGCCATGATCAGCTTTTGGTGTCAGTCGTCAAGGGGATTGAAACGGACACCCTGCTGCGTATGTCCGAGGTTATTGAGAGCGAACTCACGTCCTGCCGGGGCGTGGTTGCCTTGAGCGGGCCGACGCATGCGGAAGAGGTGGCGCGCGGAATTCCGGCGGCCATAGTGGCGGCGGCAAAAAAAGCACGCGACGCGCGTCTGGTGCAGCATTATTTTATGACCCCGCGGTTCAGGATTTACTCAAATTCCGATCTGCTTGGGGTTGAACTGGCGGCTGCCCTGAAAAATGTTATCGCGATAGCGGCCGGTATTGCGGATGGACTCAAATACGGGGATAATACCAAAGCGGCGCTGATGACGCGCGGGCTGGCGGAGATTCGCCGGTTGGGCGTAAAAATGGGCGCGCGGCAGGAAACCTTTTCCGGACTCTCCGGCATGGGGGATCTTGTGGTCACATGCACAAGCCGCTATAGCCGGAATCGCGGGGTTGGGATGCAGCTCGGGCAGGGGCGCAAACTGGACGACATCCTCAGGGATATGCAGCAGGTCGCGGAGGGGGTTGTCAATACAAAGAGCGCTCTTTTGCTTGGGAAAAAGTATCATGTCGAATTACCCATCGCGAGCGCGGTGGGAGCGGTTTTGTTTCATGGCCTTCGCCCGGCGGAGATGGGCGATATGCTTATGACCCGCTCGGCAAAGCGGGAGTTTTACTAGTACATGGATGTACTGTCCCGAGCAGCGGCATGGATGCCGCGTGTTTTTGCGAGGGGCTAATTTTTTGGAAGAGGAAATAATGGCAAGCGAGAATAAATTTGAAGAACATGACGCGCTCTCTTTCTCCATCGGCGAGGTCGCGAAAATGCTGGGAGTAGAGGCGCACACCATCCGCTTTTGGGAAAAAACATTTCGCATAGCAGTCCCGCGAAGCAATTCCAACAGACGGTGTTATACGCGAAGCGACGTTACTCTGCTCAAAAAGATACAGCGGCTTGTGCATAATGATGGTTTGAGCCTCCACAGCGCCTACCACCAGCTTATGGAAGAAGGGCATCTCCCGGATCTGCCCGCACCCGCGCAGGAGGAACTCTCCCTTCCTCCCAATCCCGGGAACGAATCAGCAGCGCCGGAGGTCTTGACGGCGGATGCGCAAAAACCGCGTGAAGAGAGCGCAGAAACCGAATCTCCTGAATGGATACGCAAAATACAGAAAGAACTGCGCAGTATCCTTGCTCTTCTGCGCGGCTAATACGTTGTAAAATGTCATAGCGGATTGCTTAGGGAAGTTTTACTTCCCTAAGCAATGACGAAAATATTGCCAAGTGATACACCCTAGTCCAGCAGTACCCCGGCTGTCTCAATCGCGAGTACACGGTAGCGCGTTTTTTTGCTGTCCAGCTGAAAGTCAAATTCATCGCTGATTTTGTGGAAGAGCATTGAGCGCCCGAGCGGGGATTTGTATGAAATGATCCCGCTCTTGGGGTCGGATTCCCACTCGCCCAGAATAGTGAGTATCTCGCTTGCGTTGGCGTCAAGATTGAGCAGCGTCACGCGGCAGCCAAAGCCTATTTCATCCGTCACTATGTCGTGGGCGGCGACGATCCGTGCCTTCTTGAGTTCCTCATCAAGGTTGGACACGCGAGCCTTGAGCTGCTCCTGATGTTCGAGCGCGGCTTTATACTCGGCGTTCTCGGAAAGGTCTCCTTTTTCAACGGCAAGAGAAATGTCTTTGGAGTTCGCCGGGATTTCAACCTCAACAATATTTTTGTACTCAGCCTGTTTTTGACTGTAGCCTGTCTGTGTAACAAGGAAAGGATGAATCTCGCGCGCGCTTTCGGTCTGTTTTTTTCCGCTGAGTTCCAGCCCCGGGTGTACTTCGCGCAGGCGGCTTGCAATCCTTAAAAATTCGGTTTCGTCCACAACGTCGGCTATAACCGGAAGTACGCCTACAATTTTAGCAACTGTCTCCCGTGACTCCTCTTCAATAAAACGCTCCAGCCCATTCTCCTTAAAGAGGATATCGTAGAGCGTGTTGTAGCGTCTGCGGTTTACGCCCACGTTGGATTTATTGTTGATGTCGCGGTTCACAATTGCGAGGATATCGAGCATCGCGCCGATCAGATCGGGCAGATTCAGCGAGAGCGCGTCTTCGCGTTTTTCGCGTTCGAAGTAAAGCTTGGCAAGCCAGACGACCCTGTCGATATTCTCGCGATAGTGCGTGATCACGGAACTGAAGCAGGCATACACCTCTTCGCCATAATCGCCCGCCAGAAGATCGTCCATCACGCGCACGTCATAAACCGCCGGCGGGAGGCGCAGGATGCGCATATATATGTCCTGCCAGTGCGCGTCGTTTTTTCGGATAATGCTGATAAGCTGCCGTCTGTTTTCAACGTCGATGAGCGAGGCGAGGGTATGCGCCGGGTCCTCAAGTCCGGAGTAGAAGAGTTTGATATCGGGTTCCGGTACGCCGCATGAGGCACCATGCGCGGTTATCTGTTTGATGCAGCGCGAGAGGAAAAGTACAGATTCAGCGGCTTCGTTATCATATTTTTGCGAGGCGGCCTTCTCCACAAAATAGGAGATCATGATTTGGAAGGTTGGGGTGGAAAAATCCGCCGCATGGGAGAGCAGGTCGGAGAAAATGGCGAGCTTTTTTGAAAATTCTTTTTCGCTCTCAAAACGCGCGAGCGAATCCTCTTCAAGCGTGATGGGCTTTTTACGCAAAAAATACACATTTTTTCTTTCCGGTGATGTTCCAAAGGCGGGGTTTGTTTTGAAAATTTTGCGATTGCGGTTCCACCATGCGGTCCAGGCGCTTTCGGTCATTGCCTTTGAGCGCACAATCTCCTGCTTCATGTCTTTCAGGAGCATCTCTTTCCCGAAGGAGGAGAGTACGAGTTTCAGAAAATCCTCAGGCGCTTCGTTCGCCATGTTTTTGAGTTCATCCGGTTTTTCACGCGACATCAGCCAGAGATGATCATTTTCAAGTTTGGCAAGCGATTTGCCCGCCATATCCAGATCCATGCGGTGATTTTTTTTATTGTCAAAATCGATAACGCAGATCTGTCCATCGTTGGACGTCACCCGCCCAATCCCCCAGGAGCGATGCGAAACCGCGTCGCCGGTATCGAAAGCGATATGGCGGTTAAAAGCGTCAAGGGCGTCCTGAATGGGTACGGCGGGGTGCTCAACTCCGGAGTTCAAAAGAGCGCTTTCAAGGCGCGAGTGCAAAGCGTATCTCTCCCTGAGAATGGCGATAAGCGCGTTCCGTGCTTCCCTGTGCTTTGGATGGTGGCTTATAACAATCTGCAGGATCGCGATGTTTATTTCCGCCTCGCGCGTACAGGGCGCAAGGAAGAGCGAGTAATAATAGTCGCCGATCGCTTCCGCCGGGAGTTTGCGTTCTGTCAACTTGCTGTCGAGGGAAAAAAAGAAGTCAAGATCGCCGGGGATGAGTTCGACAAGTTTATTCCATATTTCGCGCATCTCATCGGGATCCCCGTGGAGTACAAGCCGCCTGAGCGTCAGTTTATAGTAGTAGATTGCGAGCGCCGGATTGCTCTCCTGATAATGGAGCGCTATCTTTCGCGGGATATCGGCATTGTCATGATCAACCTTTACGAGGCGCTCCAGAACCTTCCAGAGATCTTCCTCGTTATTCATATTCTGGTACACGCTGACCAGCGCTTTCAGAGCCTTGCGGTTTTCCTCATAGCCCAGGATACGATCAGCGAGAAATTCCACTATCGACCATTTTTTATTGTCGCGGAAGAGTGTAATCGCTTTGGAGAGATAGTTGTTATCCAGCGCTTTAATCTCGTAGTTGATGATGCCAATTACGTATAAAGCGATGATGCTGTTTTGTGAATGTTTGGTATGATCCAGGCAAAGATCGCGAAGTTCCCTGGCATGATCCTCCTTGATGGCGGTCTCGATGAGACCGTCGAGAGTAATGAAATTTTTGCGTGTATAGTTCTCAATGGTGGCGCGGGTCCATTTTTCCTCGTTGAGTAATTCCTGTATTTTTGCGATAACGTCTTGCGGCATAGTAACCTTCCTTTCAGCAGAATACCCGGGAGCATCTTCATCTTTATGATGACACCACTTGCGGAGAACAAGGAGTGGAATAAATTTTTTCGTATATCTCCCTGTCCGCCTCGATAAAGCGTTTGCGCACAAGCTCGGCCTTAATGGCGTCGTTTGCCTGAAGCAGAAAATAATCGAGCAGACATATATAGCGATTCAGGAGCAGAGGGAGAAGAATACGCTTGTCGCTTCCGCTCTTTCGCAATTCTCCCTCCAGCCTGTATGCCTGATCCTGGAGCATCGCGACCTCATACTCCTCAAGTTCTCTCCTGATACTGAAATAGTTTCCAAAGGCGGCGAAGATCGGTATCCAGCACGCAACCTCTTCGCCGGTAAATCCGGCTTGTCCGATCTCATATGCGAGGCTGCGGATGACAGGCGAGACAAGACGTTTGAGTTCAATCTCGCGTGGATTATGCAAAAAAGCCTCCCGAAAATACAATAATGATTTTTTTTGCCAATCCCTTTCTTCTCCAAGCACGGCGTAGCAGTCAGCAAGCCGCGCGAGGATGCGCGAACTGTCGCGTTTGAGTTCCCAGGCATACTCAAAGGTCTGCACGGCGTGGCCCAAGTCGCGGATATTGAAGTAACATTCTCCGATATCGTGCAGGAGACCGGCGTCCGGCGAGATGGTGTTTTCCCAGGCGCGGGTAAAACTGTGGATGGCCTCGGTAAAAATGAACATCCGAATCGCCTGAGTCGCAGGCAGGGAGTCAATGCGCGCATCCGAACCGATGAAGTCCTCGAAACTATTCCATTCCTCCTTCAGAAATTTTCCTTTTTCCAATCCAGCCTGTCCATTGGTGATCCACTCCGCGCGGTTTTCCCAGAAACGGCAGGCCTTAATGCTCGTATCGATATCGGCATACTCGGGATTGCGTTCAAAAATGCCCTCAAGCGCCGCTCCCGCCTGTGTAAAATCGCCCAGACGGAGGTGATTGACGGCGGCTTTCATCAGGAGAGCGTCAGGATCGTCCTCGAAAGTGAGCTGCCCATCGGAATCCACCGCTTTCTTCCTCCCGCTCTCTTTCGGCAGACGGCTCGCAGGCACAATGGAAATACGAGACACCTGAAGTATACCTGATTATAGAGGGTAAGGTCAATAGAAAATTTGTATATGGATTTTTACGCAAAAAACCCCAGTATACATCCAATATAAGGCTTCGCTGCTCTCAAGAAAAGCATTAATATTGCGGCGGATTAAAAAAGAAGGCTTCCTCCTTTTTCCGCACCGTTTTCGTTTTTGTGCCGCGCCGCTTTTGTTTGCTGGGGTGTATTTCCTGTGCCGGAATCAGGTTCCATATCCATGACGGTGACGCGCCGTTCCGCCTCCGCGAGGTATTTGGAGAGGGACGCCCGCAAACGCATACCTTCTTCGTACAGGCATAATGCTTCTTCCAGAGGTACCTTTTCGCTGTCCAGCAATGAGGCAATCTCCTCAAGGCGCTCAAGTCCCTTTTCAAACAAATGTTTCCCGGCGGATTTTGTCATTCTGCTCTCCCGTCTGCGATTCTTACCGAAGTTATCTGCGAATCCACTGTGCCGTCCTCAAAAAGCAGGGTAAGCATATCGTTTGGTTTGAGGTTCGCGGCGCTGCGGATTCTTTCTCCCGTCTCTGTTCGCCGCGCAAGCGCAAAACCCTTCTGAAAGGGCAGCATGGGGTTATGTTTCTCGAGTCCAATCCCCAGCGAGGCAAGACGCGCCTGCGCTTTACCCATGCGCAGCGCGATCCGTGATTTGATTTCCGCAAACAACGCATCATGCGTCTGCGCGAGGTATTCGATTCTTGACCGCGCGCCGCGCTGCGTGATATTCGCTGAACGGCTTTGTAAGCGCTCCCTCGCGCGCGCAAGCCGGAACGCGCGGGCACCGGAAAGACGCTGAGCGTAGCTCGAAAGCGCGTCGTGGAGCGCATCGCGATCCGGAAATACGTGCAATGCGGCGGTACTCGGCGTGGGAGCGCGTAGATCCGCCACAAAATCGCATATCGTAAAATCAGGCTCATGCCCCACGGCGCTCACTATCGGGGTACCTGCCGCCGCTATCGTGCGCGCAAGTTCTTCGCTGTTGAACGGCCAGAGGTCTTCAATGGAACCGCCGCCGCGCGCGATGATGATTATATCCGCAAGACCATTAGCGTCG
Source organism: Spirochaetota bacterium (assembly GCA_031283155.1). Classification (GTDB taxonomy): domain Bacteria; phylum Spirochaetota; class JAGLSM01; order JAGLSM01; family JAKPMW01; genus JAKPMW01. Next base: position 26,362 of record JAITCI010000010.1, read on the forward strand.
GCTTGCGTTATTGCTTTGATCAATTCGCGCGCCGCGCCTTCGCCCTGCACCGCAGACGGATACACAAGGATATCGATCCCGGGCGCGCGCGAAGCGCTGGTTTCGATTATATCGTGCATGACCGCTCCGCCCGTGGAAGTCACGAGCGCAACCGCGCGCGGATACCAAGGCAGCGGTTTTTTGCGCTCCTCGGCGAAGAGTCCCTCCGCCCAGAGTTTTTGTTTGAGTTCCTCGAATTTGCGGAAGAGATCGCCTTCCCCCTCTTCGGGTTCAACCATGCTGACGATGATCTGGCACTGACCGCGATCGGGGTAAAAGGAGACCCTGCCCGTAAAAACAGCCCGCACCCCGTCCTTCAGCTTGAGCAGCGGAGACAATGCCCTGCGCGCGCCCGCGAAGAGGACAGCCGCTATGGAGGCCTTGCTTTCCTTTATGGTAAAATAAATATGCCCGGAATCGTATTCCCGGAAATTGGATATCTCGCCGGACACGTACACACGGGAAAAATCATTCTCCAGTGAGGTCTTTATCAGCGCGCAAAGCTGTCCCACGCTATAGACTTCGCGTTTGGTTTCAAAATTATTCTCGTCGTCCATTCCGACAATAGTACGCGCGCTTATTTGGTTGGGCAACGCATTTCGCGGAGCCGGATGCGCGCGAAGCGTGCAAGGCAAGCGCCCCGCGCTTCCAGAAGTACGTACTCCTTCTTCTGGAAATGGATGTCGGTAGCCGCGGGGCTGCGGAACAGGAGGTTCGCGCTTTACTCTGAGCGTACAATTAGAGGGTAATGGCGAATAATACGACGTGTTTTGGCGGCATCCATGCCGCGTACGCGCATGGAACATCCTGTTCCGAGCGCCCCGTGCTTCCAGAAGTACGTACTCCTTCTTCTGGAAATGGATGTCGGTAGCCGCAGGGCTGCGGAACAGGCACAAGCGTATGCCTACGGAAAGATTTTGGATGTATATTTAGAATAGCATACCTGTTGCCCGGAGGGAGGTTTCCGATGAGTTTTCAGTCAAAAGACGAAGGCGATGACTATTTGCCGCAGCGTAAAAGAGATACGGCCGCGCGCCTTCTGGCGTTTGCTTTTTTCCTCTCTTTCGCTGCGGGGCTTATTTTGGTTTTGGGCGGCGAGCGCGGAAGCGTATCCGGCGATTCTGCGGCTTTGGGGCCGGAGCGCCCCGGAATTGCGGTATTCGATATCAACGGCGCCATCTCTTTTGACGAGCAGCGCAGTTTTATGGGTTTTGGGCAAAGGGGCGCGGCCTCAATCGCGGAAACCATTCGCCATTTTTCAGAAAATAAACTCGTTCGCGGGCTGGTGCTGCGCATCAATTCGCCCGGAGGCAGCGTCGCGGCCACACAGGAGATATATAACGCCGTGAAGCGTTTCCGCGAAAGCGGCAAACCCGTTGTGGTTTCTATGGGCGACGTTGCGGCTTCCGGAGGGTATTATGTCGCGTGCGCGGCCTCGAGTATCTTCGCGAATCCGGGTTCCATCACCGGATCCATTGGCGTGATTATGTCCGCGCCCAACTTAAGCGGACTATACGATTGGGCGCATATTGAATGGAACGTGATCAAGAGCGGGCGTTTTAAGGATATCATGTCGCCGTTTCGGGCCATGACCGAAGAGGAGCGCAAGCTGCTTGGTGAAATGATTCAGGATGCGTATCTGCAATTCTTTGACGCGGTGCATGGTTCCCGCGAGATCACCCGCGAAAAGCTCGAAAGCCTTGCGCAGGGGCAGGTTTTCTCCGGCAGACAGGCTTTGGCGGAGGGGCTGATAGACGATGTAGGCGATTTTGAGGCGGCATTGCTCGAGGCGGCTAAACTCGCGGGGATCGCCGGAAGGCCATATCTCATTTACGAAAAACAATCGTATAATTTGCTGGATTTGCTGGGCATGGGTGCCGCACTTGCGCGCGGAGAGCCGCGCAGCCTCCTGCCCGGGCTTGATCGCATCGGCAGGCAAAGCATTCTGCCGCCGCTCGCCTATCTTATGCCGGGTGCTCCCCAATGAAAACGCTTGATATATATCTCGCCGCTCTGATTGCCCCGCAGCGTTTTTTCGGGACTCTTGCCGAACATAAGCCCGGTATGCACACGCCCGCTTTTTTTGCCCTGATTGGCGGCGCGATTTCCCTTACCCTGGCTTTTCTTGTGCATTTCGGCGCTCATGGAGAGAGCGGGCGCGCGCTTTTTTCCACTCTTGCGGTGCTTCTTCCGCTTGCGCTTCTCTTTCTGCTGGCATGCAAGCTGGCTTTCGTGCACTGTATCGCGACGCTCTGGGGACAAAGCGGTGATCCCGGTTTGTACTGGATAGGCCAGTCGCTTGCCTTCGTTCCCTGGTTCCTCCTGCTTCCACTGGCGCTTCTCCTGCGGGTTTCCGGTCTCTCGGGTTTTTTTGCGCTTGGTTTTTGCGTCATTATGGGCTTCGCCTGGCGTATTGAACTCATTGCGCTCGGCGCGGTATATGGACTCCGCGCGGGCAGGGCGTTTTTGCTTTCGATACTCCCATTCGCGCTTGGATTTGCCTTTGCGGTGCTTGCCTTGCTTGCCTTTGTATCGCTTGTCGGCGGTTTGGTTTTTGCGGCATTGGGATTTGCGCTCTAGGGGCGGATGATGAAGATTCTGACAAAATATATGCTGCGATCCCTCATACCGAATTATTTTGTCGGGCTCGCTTTTTTCACTATCCTGCTCCTCGTCAACGAAGTATTCCGGATGGTTGCGCTTGTTATTGAAAGAAACGCGTCCCCGGATCATGTCATGCAGCTTTTTGTTTTCACCATTCCGTATGTTCTCGCGCTGACCATTCCGATGGCGGTTATCATCGCTTCAATTCTTACATTTGGACGTATGTCCAACGAAAATGAGATTGTTGCGCTCAGGGGGAGCGGCATATCGCTCAGGCGTATTATATGGCCCAATTTCTTTTTTGGTCTGGCGCTTCTCGCGCTCGCCCTCCTGTTTTATGACACCGTTCTGCCCTGGGGAAATTACCGCTATGTCAGGATGCGGCGTATTGTATTTATGGGCGACCCTATGGCGGATTTCGGACCAAACCAGCTCATCGACATTGGCGGTCAGACAATTCATTACGACAGGGAAGATCCCGGCACAAAACTGATGCATGACGTATATATCACGCATCCCGACGGAACAATAATTTTTGCCAAAGAAGGCGAGTTTGTTGACCGTGTTTTTTTCAGGGACAAGATGCTCCTGAGTTTCAGGCTGCGCGGGGTAACAATAGACGAGAACGACAGGAAGAAACCCACAGAATTTTTGTGTACCCAGGCACCCGTCATTATCCAAACCTTTTCCCACAACTTTGATCTTTCGGGAGAGGTAGCGAAAACCGCGAGTACCATGTCGATACGGGAATTATACGCGAAGATCAAGCGGGACAACGAGGGGCGGGTAAAGCTCATTCAGGAAGCGGTCGAAAAACGCGAAATGTTCAGAACTGAGCTTGATAAAGAAAGAAAATTCCTTGAGGAGATTTATAACCAGGATCCGTCTGTTCCCCAAAACCAGCGCGTTCGTCCGGGCAGAGCGCAGGATCCGGCAGAGCGTGAAAATTCAGAGCGCCGTATCGCGGAACTCGACGCGCAGGTGCAGAATCAGGAGAGCAGGATAGGGCAGCTCAGGCAGAGCAAGGGTTCCAGTACTCCTGAAGATCTGTACGAATTTCAGAAGAAATTCGCCCTTCCTTTTGCGTGTCTCGTTTTTACTATGGTGGGGGCACCGATGGGGATGTTCTCAAGGCGCAGCGGCAAGAGTCTGGGTTTTGGGTATGCGGTTGTCATTCTGGTGATCTATTATGTACTTCTTACCCTTGGGCAGGGATGGGCTATCTCCGAAAGAGTCAATCCTGTATTCTCTGCCTGGATGCCGGATATATTTATCGGAACAATCGGAATTATTCTGGTTCTGAAGAAATTGCGGGAGTGAAACAAAGGTGTTTAAGCTCAAGATCGTCGATTGGTATGTTTTTCGATCCTTTATCGCAACCTTTCTTGTCTCTTCGGTACTCTTTGTCGCCGTGCTGGTTCTCTTTGACATGATGAACCAGCTCAAATTTTTTCTGAACAACAAGGTCAGTTTTTCAGTCCTGATGGAGATGTATTTTTATAAAACATTTTTCCAGTTTACAATGATAAGCCCGGCGGCGGCGCTCTTCGCCGCAATCTATACCATTAACAAAATGGCCCGCAATAATGAATTGATCGCGGTCATAAATTCCGGTATGAGCGTATACAGGCTGACGATCTCACTTATTATTTTTGGTCTCTTGTTCAGCACCTTTCTTGTGTATTTTAATGATCTCGTGGTTTTTCCCGCCGAGCGCAAGGCGAACACGATTTCCGACAGGGTGCGCCGCCGCAACAATCCGGATTCCAAAAACACCGTAAATGTACGGCTCTGGGGCGAGAACGGAGTTTTCTGGAAGGCTGCTTTTTACGACGCCTACAAGCAGGAACTCAGCAATATCGCTGTGGTCAAACTCCGCAGAAACGCCGGCGAAAAGCTCCCCGCAAGTTTCGCGCTGAATGAATTGCAAAACCGTATGGTTCCGGTGACGCAGCTTGAGGTGCGCTCAAATGCCGGTGAAGCGATCCTGATCACAAAAAAAATCGATGATATAAACGACGTGGAATACCTCGGGGATGTGCGCGCTATGCTGCCGGATCAGTACTGGCTCTATCGTGTGGAGGCGGAGCGCGCGCGGTATAATAAGGAGCAGGGAGGCTGGGATTTTTCAAATGGCAGAATACGCATATTTGACAGGGAAGGGACGCGGGTGGTGTCTTTTGATACGCGGTTTTTTCCGTTCGGCGATATTCCCTACGATTTTGAGCGCGAGGTCACCAAGGTCAACGCAATGACGACAAGCGAGGCGAGGGCCTATATCAACAAACTCGAGAAGGTCGGCGATACCCGCAGAAAGGCCATGGTGGAATATCATCTCAAATACTCCTTCCCGCTTGTCAATGGCATCATCATCATAATTGGGATATCCTTCGGGGGCTTTTCTCCCAAGTCGGTACTCGTACTCAGCTTTTTTGTCGCGATTGTGATTTATCTTCTCTACTATACCTTTGTGGCTCTGGGGCTTTCCATGGGGAAGATGGGCAGTCTGCCGCCTTTGATAGGCGCATGGATGGGAAATATTGTTTTTTTGGTTGTGAGTCTTGTTCTGCTGGTTTTCAGAAAAACCTGAAGGAGAATGGAATGCGCGCTTTACGAATTTTCGGGTTCATCCTGGCGATTTGCGCTGCGTCGTGCGGCAGTGAGGAATCTTCGGTTTTAAGCGTTTATAATTATCCGAATCCCTGTACGCCGGCGCAGGGAACCACACTGGTATTGAAATACAGCGTACCTATAGCGGGCGATCTTGGGTTGTATATGTACATATATGATCTCGCGGGCGCGCCGGTTGTCGTACGGTATATAACCAAAACAGTTGTCGCAAACGGCATAGAAATTCCCTGGGACGTTACAAATGATCGCGGCGAAGCGCTTGCCCCGGGCGTCTATATCTTCAAGGTTATCACGGAGGGCGTGCCGGGAAGTCTCGCCGCGCAGAATGCCAGCCATCGGCTGATGGTTCAGTAGGGGGACGCCATGAAAAAAATAATATACATATTGTGCTTCCTGCTGTTGGGCGTTTTCCCTTTGGCTGCGGATCTCTCGGGCGATCTTGCCATTGTGGGCGACGCGGGGTATCCCGCATCCTTCCAGTATACGCTCGGGGGCGCGAAGGCACTCTCCGCCGGATACGCCTGGACTGTACTCGGCAATGACGCCAACTCGGTGTTCTTCAATCCCGCTACCCTGCTTAAAATCCCTGCCACCGCGCTCTCGCTGAGCTTCAACGCTCTTCCGCAGGATCGCATCCAGGGTGCCGCCGTCTTTGCGTTCAGTGACAAGGCGGAAGGCAGCTACTCAACAAAAAAGCCCAGGGTATTCGCGCTTTCGGGTGCATATCAAACAGTACGCAATGTTGATGGCTATAACGATTCCGGTGCCGGTACAGACACACTGGGGAACTCTTCCATGCTGGGGCAGTTCTCATTTGCATCGGCTTTCTCGCCCAGCGGACTCCTTGGCGGATGGGGTGCCGGGCTTCGCGTGGTACACGAGAATTTTGACGGCCAAACGGTTTTTGGCGCGGCGGTGAACGTCGGCGGCGATATCAACATCGCGAATCTCTTACGCTTTGGCCTTTCCGTGAATAACCTCGGTCTGGTGACAGGCGATGCAGGCACACTGTATATGGCACCCTGGTTTTCCGCAGCGGCCATGCTCAATCTGCCGATGCTCCCCGTGAGTTTTGTGCTCCAGGGGGATAAGGTTATTGGTACCGATCAGGGATTCGTCATGCGTTTTGCCGCCGAGTACAGGCTCCGGATCAAGCTCGGGCTTGAGCGTTACTCCATTGAGGCCGGGATTGCGGACGCCGCGGGCGAATCGATTATTGAGATCGTTCCGCGAATCGGTTTGGCGGGCAAGAATCTCCATGGCGGGCTCTCTCTGCGCTATAATTTCATTGAGCTCAGTTACGGCGCGGGGCGGGATCCGCTCGGCGGTTTGCGCCACGCTGTTTCTCTCGATATTTATATGTAAAAAAGCGAACCGAACACCTGCGTCCGGCTTTCCTGTATCGCAGAGCCAAGATGCTTTGCGGTACGGGAGGCTTTCACTATGCGCACTATATTATGTGTTTTTTGTTTTGTTTTTCTGGGGAGTATGTCCCTCTTTGCGGAGAGCGCGGGGGAAAATTATTACCGGAGCGCGCGGAAAGCGTATCAGGCGGGGCGGAACGAAGAAGCGTTCTCGCTCTATCTGCTTGCGCGCGAGGTTGGCCGCGACGATTATTGGCTCTGGTACGGTATCGCGCAATGCCATTTTGCCGCAGGGAGGATTGATCCCGCGCTTGGCGCTCTCGGGGCTGCGCTTGTTCGCGACGCGAATCAGGCCGGAAGCTATATCCTCCGCGCGCGTATCCGGCAGCGGCAGATGCGCTATCCCGACGCCGAAAAGGATTACGCGATTGCGCTCCGCATCGATCCATATAACAGCTTTGTGTGTTCCCAGTACGCGGGTCTTCTTGAACAGAGCGGACACCGCGCCCTGGCGTATCCCTATCGCGTACAAGCCGCCCGGCTTGCACCAAACGACGCCCATATTCTTCTTGCGGCGGCAAAGGCCGCGCTCGCGCTGGAAAAATTCAACGAATCCAAAACCTGGTGCCTCCATGCATCGCGGGCTGCCCCGGAAACCGCCGCTGCGCAAAGGCTCCGCTGCGATCTCTACCTCGCCTGGTCGGACGCTTTGCGGCAAAGCGGTGAAATTGCGCGCGCCCGCGAACTTCTTTCCGAATTGCTCGCGAAATTTCCAGAAGGCGATCATGCCGAAAAAGCGCGCGCGCGCCTGCTTGCCTTAACCCGTTTGGAGTGATGTATTTTTTGTTGTTGCGGCGTAAATAGAATGTATAATGGTATGCATAATAGCTGCCGAAGCTCAGGCGCAATCCCGGGAAAGAGCGTCCATGCGGTATACAAGCGATTCTTTGCAATGCGGGTGCGCCGCGTGTGTGTTCCTTTGCGTATTCACCCTGCATATCCATGCGCAGATAACTGACGATCGGTATATTATCGAAGACGCGAATGCCGCCAATCAGCAAGAGTCCAATTCGGCGGAGGCAGTTCAAAAGCCGCGCATCAGACCGGGGGACGCCATGCGGGGGCGCGCTGATCGGACGCATGATTTTTTTGTCGGGCTTGAAATCGCCAAGCGCTTTGAGTACAGATATGTAAATTCATCCGGAGATTTTACAAGCTGGCCTGCGTTTGAAGGAAGCAATACCACATGGCTCTTTGGGTGCAATCTCCGCAAGTATTTTGGCGGCAATTTCGGGCTGGGATGCGAAATCCTTTTTATGGGTTCGAATACCGAGCGGGATCCCTTCTCGGCACCGGGCAGCCCGCACTATTTTGAAGTCACGTTCAGACCATTTCTGATTGATTTTGACCTTCTTTGCCGACTGCCTCTTACGCGATGGCTCTTGCTGAATGCCGGTACCGGACTCACCTTTGAGCGTATGTTCTATACGGTGCATGAAATCTACAGCGGCTTTTCAAATGAAGTCGTCGACAGCGGTTCCGGCGGCAGCCAGCCCGGTTATAATCTGAAAATTGGCGTCGAATTTTTTCTTGATACAGAGGAACGCCTGTCTGTGACTCTGGACGGCAAGCTCCAGTATTGGAAGTCGGGTTTTGGGCAGGAAAAATTTACAATCTATACGGTCGGCGTTGGTCTTGCGTATTGTATCTGAATACGCCCGGGAAGGAACCCCTATGCGCGCATATATAATTTTCAAAATCAATATCGCGGCGCTCATCGTGTATTGCTTCTGCGCGGGCTGCGGCGGCGGATTTGACTGGGATCGTTTTCGCGAAAGTTCCACGGGTAATGGCGGGCAAAACAGCATTGGCACACTCAGCAGCAATGGCGGTACAGCGCACAATAGTTCATCTTCGCCTGCCGCCGGTACTGCCATAGAGATGGTATGGATCGCGCCCGGTACTTTCGCGATGGGGAGCCCCACCGGCGAGACGGGGCGGAATAGCGATGAGAGCCTGCACCTGGTCACGCTCACGAAGGGCTTTTATATATCAAAATATGCGGTTACGCAGGAGCTGTACCAAACGGTGATGCTCATAAATCCAAGTTATTTTTATGGAACCGGCCGTCCGCCAGCCGCAGGCGAAGTACAGGCGAGACGACCTGTGGAGCAGGTGAGTTGGTACAGCGCGCTTGTATTCTGCAACAGATTGAGTACGCGGGATGGGCTGACTCCCGTGTATAGCATAAATGGAAGTACGGATCCCGCGAACTGGGGGGCTGTACCCACCTCGGGCAACGCGGCATGGAATGCGGCTATTATGGACAGCGGTGCCGACGGGTATCGCCTGCCCACCGAGGCGGAGTGGGAGTATGCCTGCCGCGCGGGAACGTCCACGGTATACAACACCGGGGATACCATAAGCTATAACGTGGGATGGTATGTGGATAACAGCGACTCCAAATCGCATGAGGTCGGGAAGAAGCCGCCGAACGCCTGGGGTTTGTATGATATGCACGGCAATGTCTATGCGTGGTGCTGGGATTGGTATGGGAGCTACACGGCATCCGGCGCGGATCCGTCCGGTCCCTCTTCGGGGACATACCGTGTGACGCGCGGAGGTTATTATTCCGACGGAGCGGCGCGTCTACGCGCGGCGTATCGCGGCAGCGACTATCCGCATGGCAGGTATACCAATGTTGGTTTGCGTATCGTGCGCAGCGCCTCCGAATGATCGTCCCGGAAAATCGCTTGGCGCAAGCTATTCTTCGTTTGCCCAATTTCCCGCTCATCATGGGCATTATCAATATCACCCCCGATTCCTTCTATGCGCCGAGCCGGGTTGAAGGCACGGCGGACGCGCTCCTGCGGGCGCGCGCGCTCGCAGAGGCAGGCGCGGCGATTATTGATATTGGCGGAGAATCCACCCGTCCGGGCGCGGCACCCGTATCGCCCGAAGAGGAATGCGCGCGCGTCGTGCCGGTAATCGGGACTCTTGCTGCGGAATTCGATCTTCCCATCTCCATCGACACGCGCCACGCGCTCGTGGCGGAGCAAGCCCTCGCGGCCGGTGCCAGCATCATCAACGATATAAGCGGTCTTGGCGATCCCGCCATGCGCCGTCTCGCCGCCGAAAGCGGCGCGGTTGCGGTTCTGATGCATATGCAGGGCGAGCCTGCCGATATGCAGCAATCCCCGCACTATCAGGACGCGGCGCGGGAGGTGGAGAGTTTTTTTATTGAGCGAATACGGCTTGCGCTGGAGGCGGGAATGCAGCGCGGCCGGATATGGCTTGATCCCGGCATCGGCTTTGGCAAGCGCCTCAAGGATAATCTTGCGCTGATTCGCGCGCTCCCCGATTTTGCGCGGCTCGGCTATCCCTTGCTTGTGGGATTCTCGCGGAAATCATTCATCCGTGAAGCGCTCGCGCTGGGCGACGAAGCACGAGGCGAGCGTACAGTTGGCGCGCCGGACGCCGCTCTCTCCGATCAGGACGCGCTCCTTGCGACCTGCCTCTACAATTTCGCAGCCCTGGAGCGGGGCGCGGCGGTTATTCGGGTACATGACGCGCGCGAGGCCGCGCTCACGATGCAGGTTTGGCGTTCGCTCTCGATGCCCCGTGCCCAAAAGTAATATCCGTCTTGACACGCCCCCCGCTTTGGCATAAACTAGCGTATAGCCGATAAAAAATATGGAAGTTTCAGATTTGTATATATTCCCGCGCTCTTTTTGCGGCGCAGGAGCCTACCCTATACCGAATGAGGTGGATATGTTACGAAAAGATCTTCGATGGTTCTTCCCGGAAAAGCCCGACGAGATACCGGCTATCCTGAAGAACGAAGCCAAAGCGGCGTTTCACGCGGGGGGAACCTCCATTCTGCGCACCAAGCCTGAGTCCATAACCGCGCTGATCGATCTGGGCGGTCTGGGCTGGAATACGATTCGCGCGGACGGCAGTGCGGTTGTTATAGGGGCTATGGCGACTTTTAACGACGTTATCAAGAGTACGGCAAGCAAGGCCGCAACATTCCGTATGCTGCAGGCCGCCCTCGCGCGCGCCGCCTCCAACTCGGTGCGCAACCGTATCACCATCGGCGGATCGCTCGCGGATTACGCTCCCTGGTCGGATCTCATCGCCCCGCTCGTCGCGCTTGAGGCGGATGTCGTCTACCTTGAAGACGGCAAGGGCGAAAAGAAGGTAAGCGTCACGGATTTTATCGGCAAAAAGCTCGCGAAGGAAAAAAATTGTATCCGCGAGGTGCGCATTCCCGAAAAGGAAATCGTCTTTGCGGTCAAGCGCCTCGCGCGCACCGCATTTGAGTACGGGATGTTTTCGCTTGCGGTCTGCGGCAAATATTCCGGCGGCGCTTTTGAGTCGGTCGCGATAGCGCTGAGCGGCACGAAGGATCGTTACGCGCGTCTTGCCGAAGCCGAAAAGGTTCTGACGGGCAAGCCGCTCTCCGACGCGCTCGCGCGCGAGGCTGCGGACACAATCAAGGTCGAATTTGCGCCCGACGTTAATTTCGGCGCGGAGTATAAGGCGAATATGGTTGGGGTGTATCTGCGCGACGCCCTCGCCGAAATTGCGGGGAGGAAATAAATGGCGGACGCAAAAATACGCGAAGTTTTTACCGTAAACGGGCAGGAGGTCACGCTCGCGCTCGAGGCGAATGACACCCTGCTCACGGCTCTCCGGAATAACGGCTATACCGAGGTGAAGAACGGCTGTAGCGAAGGGCAGTGCGGCGCGTGCATTGTGCAGCTCGACGGCCGGCCGGTCAATTCCTGCCAGGCGCTCGCCCTCTCCGCGAAAAAAAAGAAGATCACAACCTCCAAAGGCATCGGCAACTATGCGCGGGTGTCCGTCATTCAGGAGGCCTACGTCGAGGCGGGCGCGGTACAATGCGGGTTTTGCATTCCGGGTTTTATTGTGACCACCGACGCGCTCCTGCGCGAGAACCCCAATCCGAGCGATGAAGAGATCCGGTTCTACCTGAGCGGAAACCTCTGCCGCTGCACGGGCTACGTCAAGATAATCGACGCGGTGAAGCTGGCTGCGTCCAGAATGAAGAAAGCGTAGGGGAGATCTATGGACAAACGGAAATTCAAGCACATCAATAAAACTACCCTCAAGAAAGACGGCCTTGGGCTGGCCATAGGGGAAAATAAATTCACCGACGATTATTATCTCCCCGGGATGCTGCACATAGCGGTTCTGCGTTCGCCCCATGCCTACGCGAAAATTAAAAAGCTCGACGATTCTGCGGCGCGCGCTCTTCCGGGCGTCGTCGATATATACTCCTGCAACAACATCAAGCGCATCATGTATACCACGGCGGGGCAGGGGTATCCGGAACCCTCCGCCTACGACTGCGTTCTCTTTAATGACACGATGCGCTACGTCGGCGATCAGGCGGCCGCCGTGGTGGCGGAGAGCCCCGATATTGCCGAGGAAGCCCTCAAGCTGATCAAGGTGGATTACGAAGTCCTTGAGCCCCTCCTCGATTACACAAAGGCGCTCGACGAGGGTGCCGTGCGGGTGCACACCGAGCCCGACGCGAGGATGATCATCCCGATGCCCTACGACGCCTCCAAAAACACCTGCGCCGATATCAAGGCGGTTGTGGGCGATTTTGAGGCGGGTCTCAAAAAAGCGAAAAAGCAATTTACTTTTACCACAGAGAGCCAGAGCGCCTCGCACTGCGCCCTTGAGGCGCATTCGGCGGTGGCATGGATCGATGAATACGGGCGCATGACGATAGTCTCCACCAGCCAGGTACCCTGGCATGCGCGGCGCATCACGGCCATGATCCTCGAGATCCCCGTGCGCGACGTGCGCGTGATCAAGCCGCGCATCGGCGGCGGGTTCGGCGGCAAGCAGGAGATCATCGTCGAGCCGCTCGTGGGGCTTGCCACCTGGCGGACGAAGCGTCCAAGCAAGATCACCTTCTCGCGGCGCGACGTTTTTATGTCGGGGCGCAGGCGGCATGGACAGAACAATACCGTCACCATCGGCTACGATCCCGCAACCGGCATGATCGACGCCCTCCGGGTATACGCCCTCGAAAACGCGGGCGCCTACGGCTCGCACGCCGTTACCATCCTGACAAACACGGCGACCAAAGTGCTGCCCATGATCAACCACGTCCCGAATATCGAGTTTATCGGCAAGGGCGTCTACGCCAACCTACAGGTGGGCGGGGCGTACCGGGGCTACGGCGCCACGGAAGGGTGCTTCACCTACTGCCAGGCCATCGACATCCTCGCGCACGACATCGGGATGGATCCGGTGGAATACTACAGGAAATACGCTATCAAAAGCGGCGGCACCTCGGAGATCTTCGCGAAACTCGGCGAGGGTACCGAGGGCGGCGCGGAGATGACCATCGATTCCTGCGGCCTTATAAAGGCTATGGAAATGGCCGGAAGCGCCATTAAATGGGAAGAGAAGCGCAAGCTCTACACGCCGGAGTACAACAAGGGCAAGCGCGTCTGGCGCGGCATTGGTATGACCTGTCTGCTGCAGGGTTCGGCTGTACCCAAGGTCGATATGGGTTCCGCCTATATCAAGATGAACGACGACGGCAGCTTTAACCTGCACCTCGGCGCGACCGATATCGGCACCGGATCGGATACCATCATGGCGCAGATCGTCGCGGAGGAACTCGACTGTCCGGTTGAAAATATCATCGTGCTCTCCTCCGATACCGATTTAACCCCATTCGACGTGGGCGCCTACGCGAGTTCCACAACCTATCTCTCGGGCGAAGCGGTGCGCAAGGCCGCCGTCATGGTCAAGGAGCAGATACTGCACGTCGGCGCGGAGATGCTCGCGCTCTCCCCGGAGGACGTAGAGACGCTCGATAACAAGGTTGTGCAGAAAGGCGGCGAAAAATTCAAAACCTTCGCCGATATCGGCACCTATTCGCTCTACACCCACCACCAGCTGCAGATTCAGGGTTTCGGGAGCCATGTTGTGGATAAATCGCCGCCGCCCTTTGCCGCGCATTTCGCGGAGATCGAGGTGGACACCGAAACGGGCGATATAAAGGTGCTCGAATACACCTCCGCCACAGACTGCGGCACGGCCATCAACCCCCTCTTTGCGGAGGGGCAGGTTGACGGCGCGGTGGTGAACGGGCTCTCCTACGCGCTCACGGAGGGATACATCTACAACGACAAGGGCGTACTGCGCAACCCTTCCTTCACCACCTATAAAATCTATACGGCGCCCGATATTCCGCCCATGAAAAATATGATAGTCCCGGATTCGTATGAGCACTCCGGTCCCTTTGGCGCAAAATCGGTTTCGGAATTAGGCATTAACGGCCCCATGCCGGTTATCGCGAACGCCTTCTTCAACGCCACGGGCAAGCGGCTCTGCAAAGCGCCCTTCACGCCCGAGTACGTATTGTCGGTGTTGAAAGACTAGAACAGGACGTCGCTTGTACCCACAGGGCATAAACGCGCAAAGCGTGCAAGGCAAGCGCGTACATGGCCTGTGCCCTGTGGGTAATGTACGCTCTTGCGAGGGGCTGAGAGCGGCTGCGGCTGGGATCTT
>JAITCI010000013.1 GCA_031283155.1 Spirochaetota bacterium
CCAATGGTTTCGCCGCTTTCGTTGAGCGCAGCCAGATAATTTGCGGCGATTTCGGCGCTCGCCGCCGGTATGGGTTTACCAAAGAGCGCGCTGAGAACTACAGATGGATCATCGCTGGACGAAAAGGAACCGGGGGCATACTCTGCTGCGGGAAGAACCTGCGCGCGCGCCGTTTCCTTTTTTTTCTGGTTTGTCTCGGCAATCGCGCCGCGCGTGAGCGCATCCATCAGGGAAAGCAGGAGGGCGGATATGAAACATACGAGAGCCAGAATTTTGGCTGTTTCGAAAAATTGTTTCACGCCGCCCCCTTTTCTCCGGAAACGCCAAAACGTCTGCGCCGGAAGAGTTTTTCGATAAGCGGCACCGTGATATTCATAAGCACTATCGCAAAGGATACGCCTTCAACATTGTGTCCGGTAAGCCGGATCAATATGGTTATAATTCCGCAGCCGATACCAAAAAGGATGCGCCCCTTGAAGGTCATCGGAGTGGTTACCCAGTCGGTCGCCATAAAAAACGCGCCAAGCATGATACCGCCCGAGAGAATGTGGTACAGGGGATCGCCGCTGAAAAATGCAGGAACTTGCCCGGAAACCGCGAGGCCCCCAAAAACCCAGGATAAAAGCGCGGCAGTCGCGATATACGCGAGCGGAATTTCCCAATTAACTATTTTGAGCGCGATGAGAACCAACCCGCCGGCAATCAAAAGCAGAGCGGAGACCTCGCCGATACATCCGGGGACAAAACCAAAAAAGAGATCGCTGTACGAAGGAAGGGCGGAATGTTCCGCCGCCAGTGTTCCGAATTTGAGAATGTTCAGCGGAGTCGCAGTGCTCAGCGCATCAAAACCCGTGGCCGAACTGACGGCGTCAAAATTTGCAGGAACTGCCCATCCGCCGGTCATCGCGGGCAGCCAGGCAAAGAAAACAAAGATACGTCCGGCGAGAGCGGGATTGATCCAGTTTTGACCAATACCGCCGAAGGCGTGTTTCGCGACCGCAATCGCGAATACGCTTGCCGTGATGGGTACGTACAAAGGCAAAACCCCGGCGGCGGGCATATTACAGGCGACAAGAAGCCCTGTGAGAAAGGCGCTCCCGTCGAGCATTGTCACCGGACGCTTCAGCGCGCAGGTGATGCACAACTCAGTCAGCATCGCGGCAAATATCGCAACCGCAGTCACCAGAATAACATATACGCCGAAGACAAAACCCGCCCAGGCGATTGACGGGAGCAGCGCGGCGGATACAAACCACATGGCGCGGGGCATGGAAAGCCGCGTACGGATATGCGGAGCGGCGGAAACGATCAGATCTGACGTAAAAGTATCAGCCACCCCGCTCCTCCTTCATGCGCGCGAGATGACGCAATTTACCCAGCTTAATTCCCTGCGCGAGATGCCTGCCGGACGGACAAATATAGGAGCAGCAGCCGCACTCAATGCAATCCAGAAGCCCTTCGCTCTTTGCGTGTGCGTCCTGTCCGAGTTCGATATCCGTTGTAAGCCGCGCGGGTTCGAGCCCCATGCAGCACACCGCTATACACTTTCCGCACCGCACACAGGGCGTATGCCGGTAAATCGCGGCCTTTTTTTTGGAAAGCACCAATACGCCGCTCGTACCTTTTGTGATCGGAACCTGATCACTGTATTGCGCGAGTCCCATCATCGGGCCGCCAATGACGATTTTGCCGGGTGCCTGCCGTACGCCGCATTCATCAAGGAGATCCGATATCCGCGTACCGATACACACCTTGTAATTTCCGGGCTTTTGCACAAGATCGCCGGTAACAGTCAGGACACGCTCATAAAAGGGCTTGGCGTCCACAACAGCTTCCTTGAGCGCGAGCATGGAGGATACGTTGGAGACCAGCGCGCCCACGTCGGCAGGGAGTCCGCCCGAGGGAACCTCGCGCCCAAGAGCCGCCTTCAAAAGCTGCTTCTCGCTCCCCTGCGGGTACTTCACTTCCAGGACGAGAATCTCTATTCCTTTTTTGCCGAGCGTCACCTCGCGCATCCGTTCGATGGCCTGGTGCATATCCGCCTCCAGGCCAATGACGCAATGACTTACCCCAAGCAACCGCATGGCAATAGAGATACCGATGAAAATTTCCTCGGCGTGTTCAATGACTATACGGTTATCCGCGCTCAGAAAGGGTTCGCACTCCACCGCGTTAATAACGAGAGTGTCCACCCGTTTCCCCGGCGGGACGTTATACTTGACGTGCAGCGGGAAGGCAGCTCCGCCCATACCCACAAGTCCGCTTTCCTGCATGATCGCGAGGATGTGTTCTTTGGAAAGACCTTCCCAGGAAGCGCGTTTTACGTCGATTGCTTTCCCGAGGTGAAAATCTCCATCCACTTCGATGACTACAGTTTGTACGCGATCCACAGACGGAGTGATGTGTTCGCGTATATCGATGACCTTGCCGGGAAGCGCGGTATGGACGTTGACCGACATACGCCCGGAACTTATGCCAACGACGTCCCCCTTATGAACGATATCTCCCACAGAGACGGCAGGCAGAGCGGGCGCACCGATGTTTTGCAGCATGGGAATATAGAGGAAGTGCGGCACAAAGGCGTTGCGTATCGGGAGAGACATGGTATCCAGTCCGATATTTCGCGGATGGAGTCCTCCCATCGGGAAAGTCTGTAGCCGAGCCATGACGCCCCCCGTCCGAAACATATGCCCTGAGTTGGAAACCAGTCTCGATCCAAAGCTGATTATATATAATCTAAGCGCGGATTGTGCCGTGGACAAGCAGGCATTCTGCGGCTCACTTATGGTACGGAAGCCCTGTATGCAGAGTAAAGGCGCGATATATCTGCTCGGCAGCCAGAATACGGAAAAGCTGGTGTGGAAATGTGAGCCGTGAAAAGGAGATGCGCGCCTCGGCCCGCGCCAAAAATTGCGCAGAGAGTCCTTCCGCTCCTCCGAGCGCAAAACGCAGAACATCGCGCGATTGCAGAGCGTCCTGAAAAAACCACTGTGAAAATTCTCTGCTCGTAAACATACTTCCCTCGCTGTCAAAGGCATAATAGGGCGCATCCCCGAGGCGCGCGAGAATCTCCCGCGAGGAACGCATAATTTTTTCTTCCGGATTCGCAAATTTTCCCCTGGGTTCCGGAATTTCCGTTACCAGAAATCGTCCGAAATGCCGCAGGCGATCTGCGTAATCCTGAAAGAGTGGGACATACTGAGCGCTTAATTTTCCGACGCAGTATAAACGGATTTCCGCCGCCATTATGTATCTTTCCCGTTTTCTTTGGAGAAGAGCGCGTCAAAAGCCGCCTTAGGCTGCGGAGAAACCTGCGCGGCCGACGGCGCTTTGGAAGACGCAGAAAAATACTCGCAGCGATTTTCTCTTTCCTTTTCGACCTGGCGCTCCGCCTTTGGCTCGCGGCATTGGTTATAGGCGCCCTTCTCGTAAAAACCGCAATGAACGCAGGTATGGAGCGGCGCATCGCAGAAGGGACAGCGCTCCCGGAACTGAATCCGCCCTTTTTGCCGCACCTCTTTCCCGCAGGACGCGCAGACCATCAGGAAACCCCCATAAGAAGATTCGCAATGGCCAGGGAATGCAAAACCCCATTGGACGCAAAGACCTCTCCCCTGTCCAGGCGAAAATCCTCGCCGGAGCAGAGACTGATCATCCCGCCGGCTTCCTTCAGGATGAGCGCTCCGGCGGCGACGTCCCAGGGGCGGAGATCGAATTCGATATAGATATCAAAAACCCCATTCGCGGTATAGCAGAGATCCAGCGCGGCGGAACCCATCCGCCGGATACATTGCACCGAGGTGAGCGCATTGGTGAGCAGGGTTTTGGCTCTTTCGATTTTACCCTCGCGTTTATATGGATACCCCGTCACAAAAAGCGCGAGATTGAGTTCGGAGACCGCAGAGACGCGCATCTTCACGCCGTTTTTATAGGCACCCCCTCCTCGCTCGGCCAGAAAGAGTTCGTTTGAGATTGGGGCATACACGCCGCCCGCGACCGGCATCCCATCTTTATAGCACCCGATGGAGACGCAAAAATAGGGGTGCCTGTGAATGAAATTCGTCGTCCCGTCCAGCGGATCCACAATCCAGAGCCAGCCCTCATCAGTCAAAACCCCGCCGCCCTCTTCTCCATAGATTGCATGGGACGGAAAAACCCCGAGAATCCGCTCGCGGATGATCTGCTCGCTCTGCATATCCCATTTGGTCACGAGTTCAAGCGCGTCCTTCCGCTCATACGATCCATCGCTGCTCATAAAACCCTCGCGAAGCACCTCTCCCGCTTCCTGAATCGTTTGCCGTAAAAGCTCTGTGATTTCTTTCATCCAGTCCCTCTTTTCCCTGCCCGACCGGCACCCTTTCATTCGCCGCTTTGTTTTGGTTTTGACAATAATATGAATAGCGTCATAGAATAGCGATAAGAATACGCATAAAAATCGTTCCGAGGGAGGCGCTCGCCATGGCAGCCAAGACAAAAAAATCCGAAAAGAACCGCTCGATACTGATGATTTCCTCCGAAATGGTACCCTTCGCCAAAACCGGCGGCCTCGCGGATGTGGTGGGCAGCCTCCCTATAGAACTTGCAAAACTCGGGATGGACGTGCGTGTGGTTATCCCGCGCTATTATTCCATTGATCCCGCCAAATGGGATCTTTCACCAACACTCTCTTCCATGGGTGTCTGGATGGGCGGCGAACTGGAATGGTGCTCCGTTTACCAAACCCGCATCCGTGATATGGTTACGGTATATTTTATCGAGCATCATGGTTTTTTTGGCCGCGATGGCCTGTATCACGACGCCTTTATGAATGATTTCCTTGACAATCCGCGCCGTTTCGCTTTTCTGACGCGCGCGGCGCTCCAGCTTGCAATCGATCTTGAATTTCAGCCCGACGTCGTTCATGCGCACGATTGGCAAACGGCGCTCGCGCCCGCCTATCTGAAAACCTGGTTCGGGAATCACCCCATTCTGGGAAACGCGGCCTCGGTACTCACCATCCACAATGCCGCGTATCAGGGCGTGTATCCCAAGCACCATTTTCCCTACATTGGTCTCGACTGGAAACACTTTCATGCCGACGCCTTTGAGAGTTACGACTATATCAATTTTCTGAAGGGCGGGATATATTTCGCGGATCTTGTCAACACAGTCAGTCCCGGATACGCGCGGGAGATCACCAGCCCACACGGGGGATTCAGGCTTGCCCCCTATCTCTCAAACAAGGGGGAGAATTTTTTCGGAATCTTAAACGGAGTGGACTATGCCGATTGGTCCCCCGAAAATGACAAGATGATTCCCCAATCATTTTCCACTTCTGATCCCGAGGGGAAACGCGTATGCAAGCGGCAGCTCCAGAAACACTTTTGCCTGGATGAGGATCCCAAAATCCCGATATTCGCCGCGATTGGCCGCTTTGTCGACCAAAAAGGATTTAACCTGCTGGCACCCGCTATCGAACGCGCGCTCGACACCATGCTTATGCAATTTGTTATTCTGGGTTCCGGCGATCCGGGTTTACAGGAATTTTTCGGCAGACTTCCGGGAAAATACCCGGGGCGCGCGGGATCACATATTGGCTACGATATAGCGCTTTCGCATTTGATCGAGGCAGGGGCTGATTTCTTTTTGATGCCCTCGCTCTATGAACCCTGCGGCCTCAATCAGCTCTATTCCCTGCGCTATGGCACACTCCCGATCGTGCGCGCGACGGGCGGACTGGGTGATACGGTCGAAAACTATGCCGAAGCCACCGGCGAGGGGACGGGGTTCACTTTTAACAACGCCGACGCAAGCGCCCTCTATTCCACCATAGGCTGGGCGAATAGCACCTGGTGGGATCGCCCCGCGCACATCAAAAAAATGAGAGAGCGCGCGATGCGGCAAGATTTTTCGTGGGACAAGAGTTCCGCGCAATATCAGGAGACCTACGAAAAGATCATCGCGGCGAAACGCAAACGGGACGGATAAGCAGGAGACTGCCGCTATTCCGTCTGCACACCCTGGCACAGGGAGTCGATGGCCGTCACCGCCTCCTCAAAATCGCTGTGCAAAATATATTCGGCAACTGCTGCAAGAGAGTCTCTTGTTATCCGCGCCCATTTTTTTTGCCTGATTCCGGCAAGGACTTCCCGGGCGGTTTTTGAGTCATAGGCAAGACATGCCTCGCGGATCAGCGCGAGTTCTTTCTGGAGGGCAAATATCTCTTCACCTGTATTCTGTACTTCTTCTTCGCGCTCACTGGGTTTAACTCGTTCAATTACCGCCTGGAGTTCCTTGATGAAACCGGGGGTCTTTGCGCCTATCGTGACGATATCCGCAGCACGTCCGGCATTTTCGAGCTGCAGCGCTTCCACCGAGAGTTCAGGTTCCCCGACATTCAAAAGCGCGCTCTTCATGGAATGTGCCGTAATGGTAAAAAGCCGCACATCCTCTTTGCTCGGCTCTCCCAGATTTTCCAGGATATCCCGCAGGGTACATACAGCCTTTGTTGAGTCGCGCACAAATATCTCCCGCAGCTGCGGATCGATATAGGAGGAGGCGCTGCCGGAAGCCTGCCTCCCCGACTGCAGCGCTTCCTGACGCGCGGCTTCCAGTATTTCCGGCGGCTGCTTATCGCGAATAAGTGTGTTTAATAACGAATTCAGCTGGTGCATATCTATGGGTTTGGAGATGAAAGCGTTAAACCCGTTGGCAAGAAAAACATCCGCGCGTCCCACAACCGCATCCGCGGTAAATGCGACAATGGGCTGCGCATACCCCAAAGCGCGAAGCTGCTTTGTCGTTTCAATACCATCCATCTCAGGCATCATATAATCCATGAGAATGACGTCATACCGGCTGCCGCTGCGTATTCTGCCGATCGCCTCCTGCCCGCTCATGGCTGTATCGACAGCCAAACCGTAAGGAGAGAGCAATCCCTTGGTGACATAGAGGTTTGTCTCAAGATCGTCCACGATAAGGATTGAACCATAGGGCATATATTCATAATCGATCCGCTTGTCCTTCACGCCTTCAAAATGGAAACGCTGCAGATTCTCGGAAATCTCTCTTCCGATTACCTCAGAACCGCTTGCAAGCTGCGGCAAACGTATCACAAACGATGAACCCTGATTCTTTACGCTCTCAACCGAGATGCTGCCCCCCATTGTTTCAACCAGCTTTTTGGTTATGGGCATACCCAGCCCTATGCCCTCTACAGTCCGGTTCAGCCCTGTATAAAAACGGGTATAGTCGTCGAAGAGCTGCGCCAGATCCTCGTGCGCCATGCCAAGACCTGTATCACTAATCTGGCAAATCAAAGTGACCATGGCATCCTTTTGCAGCGTCTCGTAGCCGGCGCTGATCGAAAAAGAGATCTCCCCGCGCTCAGTGTACTTAAAAGCGTTGGAGAGAACATTGTTCAGGATTTGCTTGATCCGCAGTTCATCGCCAATCAGATACGCCGGAATATCCTCCGCAATCTGAAGACGGAATTCGATCGGTCTGCTGCCAATCGAGAGAGCATTCAGGTGTACAGTATCATTTATAAGGCTTGCAACTCCGTAACGCACGGGAAGAATCTCGATTTTTCCCGCCTTTATCTTGGAGAGATCCAGAATATCATTGATCATGCGAAATAAAAGATCGCCGGAATAATGAATGGTCTTGAGTCCCTTTTTGAGATCATTGGAGATTGCTTCATCGCGCAGCTGTATTTCGGTAATACCCAGAATCGCGTTCAGCGGCGTGCGTATCTCATGGCTTAACTTGGACAAAAAATCATCCTTTGCCCTGTTTGCTATGGTTAAATCGTGCAGCGTATTATGAAACTTGTTTTCATATATATCGCGCGAGATCACGCTTGCGATAATATTGGTTGCCAAAATAAGAAAATCTTCATCGCTTTTTGACCAGTCATGCCGGGATGTGCGGGAGGCGATAACCACAATGCCCCAGAGGTGATCCTCGACATACAAGGGCGCGGTAATGAAAGCATTGACGTTATAACGCAAAAGGAGATGCAGATCCTCTTCGGGAGACGCTGCTATATCCGAACACGCGACTACCGTCGAGACGAATCTGTTTGGAACCCTTTCGGGATATCTGGACAGCATGAGATCAAATATGTCGTAATGCGAAAAATTAAAACGATCATTGCGATCTATCCACGTATACGCAAGATTGCTTTCCTGTTTTTCATAGTCGGTGTGAAAAATGACCGCTATGGAAGAGTTATTATGGCGCCCAAGCCTCTCCAGGGCTTCGTTGATGAGTTCCTCGGCGCTCCGGAGAGACACAAAACCGCGCGCCAGTTCCGCGATCATCTCCTGCTGCTCGAGGCGGATCCGGAGGAGTTCGCTCTGCTTGCGGATATTCGCCTCCATTTCCTTCGCGCTGCGCAGATCATATTTGAACGAAACGATATAGGGCTTGCCCTTATTCTCCACACCAACCAGAGTGATTTCCATCGGGAGAGGAGCGCCGGAAGCGGTTTGGTGTATCCATTCAAAACTCATCTTTTTGCATACCCTTAATTTATCCCATATCCTGTACCCCTCCTCGAGGGAATTTCTGCCGTCGGGCTGAAATTCGGGCGAGAGATTTTTCCAGGGCGTATTCATAAGGGTTTGTTTATCCGGATATTCAAAAACCCGTACCGCCGTATCGTTACATTCAACAATGCGCAGATCCTTGTCGTACAGCGCATACACCACAGGAGTTTCGAATGTCACAACCTGCGCAAAATCCCGCGCGTCGCTTACCTGCTGCTCCATCTCTGAACGGATGATTGTGTTCGCGCACAGAAAAGCCGTCGAACACATTATATCCGCTTCATCGCTCTCAAAATAGCGCTCATATTTGCGATCCTCAAAAAGAATCACACCCCAGAAAACCTCCCCCAGCATCAGAGGCATGATAAACGCAGAAACGACGCCCAGCTTGCTCAAAAGAACAATTTCGGGCAAAAACCGTACCGGCCCGTTCAGGGTTTTATTGTTTGAAAGAATCTCCTCGAAATTCGGGAGGTCTTTGCCATACATCAGATTTTCAAGTCCCTGCGTTGGTTTTGTATATCCGCCCGACGCCCTGTCCCAGCGATAGACCTGTCCTGTGTGCAGACCGTCGCCCATAGCGAAGTTACGCCAGACAGAAACCCTGTCGAGCCTGACCGTATCGGCTACCAGTTCAATGCCCCTGGTCATGCGTTCTTCATACGAGCCGCCGAGATGCGAAATAAGCATCGAGTTGAGTTTATTGGAAGTATTTGTAAACAGCTTTTGCCGGTTAAAAATCTCATTGGCCTTGTGGGCGTCCTGAGACATCTTGTAGCGGATGGTCGCGCTTGTAAACAACCGCGCCGCAGACAAAAGCAGATTCCTGTAACCGCCAAAATCCCGGTATATGGAATGATCCTGAAATGATACCGCGCCCCAAAACTCGCCCTGCGTGAAGATCGGAACAATCGCCATGGACTTGATGCCAAATAGATCAACAAAACTCTTTTCGTCCTCCGTAGCCTTGTCCAGCCGGAAAAAGACGCACTCTCCCGCTGCCAATTCCTGAAACCATTTTTGTACCGTAGGAATGGGCGGCAAAACCTTCATGAGTTCCGAAAGAGGCGAGGTTCCTCCCGCATTCCTGCTCCAGCGGTAAATTTGCCCAAACGATTCCGCCGCGGTTTTTACTTTTGTGTAAATGACTACGACGTCGAGATGCAGCGCCTCGGCAATCGGAGATATACCTTTTGCCATGGTGTCGTCATAGGAACCTGCGCTGTAGAATGCAAAGGATATAAAAATTTCTATCGCATGGTGCAAGGCGTCTATGCCTGCCATCTCCAGAGCGCGGGGATCCGTATCCATCGGTTGCATCCTAAATTGTGCAGTCACGACGCGAAGACAGACTTACCATATTGAATTGATCCTGAACCGTAAAAAATACTTCCACGATTTTTGGATCGAACTGCTTGCCTGCTTCAGATGTGATGATACCAACCGCTTCCTGAAGCGTGAGCGCTTTTTTGTATGGCCGCACGGAGGTGAGCGCGTCATACACATCGCAGATCGCCATAATCCTCCCATGCAGAGGTATATCCATCCCGGATACTCCATTGGGATATCCCTGCCCATCCCAGCGCTCATGGTGGTGCTGCGCGATAACCTTTGCGTTTTTCAGAAATTCCTCATCACCAACCTTGGAAATAATCTGATCAATGATTTGCACCCCCACAGTGCAGTGCGTTTTCATGATCCCAAACTCTTCTGCGGTGAGCCTTCCGGGTTTATTTAATATCAAATCGGAAATGGAAATTTTTCCAACGTCATGCAGCCTGGCGGATGACGCAACCATGGTTATATCCATATCGCGAATCTCACTGGCATAGACGCTGTGCTCAAGCATCGCGTTCATGAGAATACGGACAAATTCACCCGTGCGTTCAATATGGCCGCCCGTTAATTTATCGCGGTTTTCAACCAATTCCACCAATACGGACACGATGTTGTCCTGCACATCCCATAAACGCTTTGTCCGATCACGGACAATTTTGTCGATATCAAGATGCGATTTGATGCGATTGATCAATACGGGAGCAGAAAACGGCTTTTGTATGAAATCCTGCGCGCCGAGTTCAAAACCATAGGCTTCGGTAGCCGCATCCGTCCTGCCTGTCAGAAAAATAACGGGGATGTCCGCAAATTTTCTGATTGATTTGAGCTGTTTGAGCGCCTCCAGCCCGTTCATTTCCGGCATCTCGATATCGAGAAGTATTAAATTTGGCTTGACCTTTTCCAGCAGGGAAAACATTTTCGCCGCCGAAGACATGGTCATCACCCGATAGTGTTTATCGAGAGCCTGCTCAACCACAGACAAGATTGTGTCGCTATCATCCACAACAAACAGCGTATCCGGCATGTGTATACTCCATATTAATGGCTTGTATGCGAACATCCAGACGCATACATTATATTATTCACGGTAAAAAATCATTTGTAAACACATTACTCCAGCAGCTACACCCAGCGACGCCGTTCGACGGCATTTTCCACAACACTTCTGACCGGATAGATATCTTCCACGATTTCGTCGGGCAAAAACCAATTTTTAATTTCCTGCTCGGCTGACTCGGGGGAATCGGAGCTATGGATCACATTTTCCATGACGTTATTCTGGATTATACGGCCATATGCCCCGCGGATGGTCGTGGGATCCGCCTCAAAGGGGTTGGTAGCGCCGGCGATTCGGCGCACACGTCCGCAGGCGTCCTCCCCTTTATAAACAAAGGCTATCACGCGCTCGTAATCCGCGCCATATATCTTCCCGCTGAAATATCCGTACAGATCTTCAAAAAATGGCTTGTTTACAAGATGAGAATAATGTTTCTCGGCCAATTCGCGGCTGACCTTGACGACCTTGCAGCCAATGATGCGAAGATGCGCCTCGGAGAGGCGGGTCAGGATATTTCCCGTGAGTGATTTCACGATGCAATCGGGCTTGAGTATCACAAGTGTGTATTCCTGCTGCGCCATAACAACCCCTTACCGTCAACCGCATATAAACGTACCTAAAAAGTATATGGAATTTCTGCGGGATATGTCCAATTTTTGTGCGCAGGCGTCATGAACGGAGAGCGTCCGAAGGGGGTTCTTTCCCTTCCAGGAGAGAAGCGTTCATCTCCGTGACCGAAAGCATCGGGAAACCGCGATAGCGCTTCTGCCGCAGGATATTTTTGTCAAAAAGCCTCGTATATATGGGAAAATTGGCCTCCCCCGTGTAGCGCCTCGCCTCCAGGAACGCGCGATCAACGGCGTCGAGCACCATCCCCAGGGTACACTCGGTGGGCGAGATCCGCAGGAGATACCGCTCATCCTTCTCGGCGATGCGCGCGATCAGGGACGTCTTCTCCAGGCGGGAGAGTATTTCCATAACGTCCTGCATGGGCGCGCGTGTGAGAGCGGCGATATCAGACGGCGAAAGCCCGGCATTCTCCTTATGCAGGGTAAGCGCTTCGCGCGTAAAGGCTATGGCGGTCATCACCCCCAGGCGGATCTCGTCGGCATGGCATATCTCGCGGTTCTGTTCCAGTCCGGTGAGAAACTCAAAATTCTGCCGCACATACGCGAGCGTCACGGCATAGAGTACGATAGCCCAGGCGATATAGAGCCATAAAAAGAAAAACGGGAGTACGGCGAGCGAGCCGTAGATGATGTTTTTGGAGGCGGCCATCCTTGTGTAATACAAAAAACCGGTTTCCGTGATGGAATAGAGCGCCGCGCCGGTAATGGCGCCCGTCCAGGCCTTGCGCATAAAAATCCTGCAGTTGGGTATGAGGTAAATGAAAATGAAAAAAATGACCAAAACTATAAAAAACGGGAAGAATACTGTTCCGATAAAATTGGAAAATCCGCCGACAACCTCCGCGCTGACGTCCTGCACATGGGAAGAAACAAGGTAGGAGATTATCAGGAAAAACGGTATCGAGATTACCAGAAAACCATACGTTTTTATGGACTCCAGCAGCCTTCTTTTCCGGTCAACCCCCCAGATCTGGTTGACCGCTTCCTCGATGGAGGAAAACAGGGAGTAGACGCTTACCAGTAAAAACACAATACCAAAAATACCCAGAGTTTCGACCGTCGCGGATTCGAGCATACCTTCCAGCGTGTTCGTAAATTCATCGCCCGCTCCCGGGGAAAGGAGCGCGTAGAGGCTCGGCTTTATTTTCTCGAGGAGGTGCCGGCCGTCAATCATCTTGAAGATCATAAAAAGCACGACAAGCAGCGGGATGATCGCGACTATGGTACTGAAGGAAAGCGAAGAGGCGGACTTCAGATTTCGGTTGCGGAAAAAGAGCTTGAACTCCAGAATCCTGTAGCGGAGCCAGATCATAGCCATCCGTTTGAACCGGGGACTCTGCCGCAGGAGTTCATCGTTCCAGATATCGGCCTGAAGAAATACGCGAATCGTATCCAGTATGCGCATACAGCCCCCCGAAGGCATTGTATTCCGCAGCCGGATAAAAAACAAGAGGGGGCGGCTTATCCCCTCCCTCGCAAGAGCGTACCTCCATGTACGCGCGCGGGACAGAACCTCCTGTTCTAGCCCTCGCAAGAGCGTACCTCCATGTACGCGCGCGGGACAGAACCTCCTGTTCTAGCCCCGTACGCGCCGCCACAGCCCGCCGACCATGGAGAACATGAGCGACGCTTCATGGACACGCAAACAAGCGCCCGCCGCAAAATACACGCACACAGCGGCGGCAAGCATAAGCGCCAACCTAAGGGCTGCCTCAAGGATACTCCTGTCCGGAGCGAGCGGCATGAGGCACTCCACCCCGTAGGCGGCCAACACCATAAGCATAGCCGCAAACCCTATCTTCAACATTCCCCCAAAAATGCCGCGCCAGGGAAGCCCGCCCGTCCGCTTCGCCGCAAATATCAAAAGGAGCGCGCAGTTGAGCGTGATCGAAAGCGAATTCGCCAGCGCGATCAAAGAGGTATCCGTAGAAAGAACATGAAACAAAATATTGAGCGCCATATTCGCGGCCACGGCGATAAGGGCAAGCATGAGCGGGGTGCGCGTGTTCTGGATGCTGTAGAAAAACCGATTGGCCAATACCGTGCCGCCCATCGCGATGAGTCCGAAGGAATACCAGAAGAGCGAACGCGCGGTCGCGTTAACGGCGGCGGCGTCAAAACTGCCCCCCAGATTAAAAATCGCGTCGATCAGCGAATGCCGGAAGAAGAGAAAAAAGAGCGCCGAGGGCACCATAAAAAACAAAACAAGCCCAAGCCCGTCCCGCATACCCTGCCGGAATCCTTCTGTATCCTGCAGGCTTGCCTTCCGCGAGAGTCCGGGCAGGAGCGCGGTGGAGATCGCAATCGCGAATACGCCCTGCGGCATCTGCACCACAAGGATCGCGTTTTGCAGAGCCGCGACCCCGCCCTGACTGAACGAGGCAAAGAGCGGCACGATAAACTGGTTGAGCTGCACCACCCCAAGAGCGAGCGCGGCAGGAACCATCAGGCGCAGCACGCGCCGCAGGCTCTCATCGCGAAAGGAGCATTGCGGGGTATACCGAAAACCATGCCTGCGCAAAAACGGAAGCTGAAAGAGAAGCTGGCAGAGCCCGCCCGCGAGTACCCCCCAGCCCAGGATATGCGGCCCCTCTTTGCCGAAGAGCAGGAGAAGCGCGATCATACCCGCAGAAAATAAAACGGGCGCGAAGGCGGGCGCCGCAAAGGAGTCGTGCCCGTTTAAGACACCCATAA
This sequence comes from Spirochaetota bacterium, assembly GCA_031283155.1. Classification (GTDB taxonomy): domain Bacteria; phylum Spirochaetota; class JAGLSM01; order JAGLSM01; family JAKPMW01; genus JAKPMW01. The sequence continues at coordinate 14,250 of JAITCI010000013.1, forward strand.
CCACGGCGCCCATGCTCGCAAACAGCAGAAAGGGCATCATGATCTGCCCAAGCATAATGGCAGACGAAAGCCGCGCCGCGTCCTCCGCGAAGCCGGAGACATACCAGGGCATGACGAGCGGCATAAGCAAAATGCCCAGCGCAACCACTAACAGGGTTATCAGAAAAAGCGCGTTAAAAACATTGCTCGCGAGACGCGCGGCCTTCTCGCGTCCGCCTTCCTCCACAAGCATGGCGGAGAAAACAGGAATAAACGCGACCGAGAGCGCGCCTTCGGCCAGAAGTTCGCGCAGGGTGTTCGGGATCTTGTAGGCTGCCCAAAAGGCGTCGAGGAGTTCCTGCGGGTAGAGATAATTTATCACCTGAATTCGCGCGAGCCCCATGATGCGCGAGAGGAGCGTGGCGATCATGATAAGAGCGCTTGCCTTGATCAGGAGTCTCTTATCGGATTGGGTCACGGCTATTCCTCATCTCTCTGGCACTATAAGGTAGCGTAACAGTATACTTTGAGGCAACAGGGAATGGACAGCCTATGCCTCAAAAGCGTGAACTTGTTTTTTGCCTCGTATGCGCATTTCCTGTATTCGTCTTTCTCCGTTTTGTGGTCTTCGACGTACAAACCGTCCGGGGAGAATCCATGCAGCCAACGCTCGCGGAAAACCAGATCGTACTCATCCTGCGCCGCCCCTTTGCGGGAAGGCCGGACCCGGAGAATGTGGTCACAACCGAGTACCAGGGAGAAACCATCGTGAAGCGGATAGCGGCGCGGGGGCCGTGCGCCGTTTTCTGGGATACAAATTCCTTTTGGACAAACAGCTCGGAAGAGACGGGGGATACCGCCCTGAATACAGTTCCGGCAATATCGTTCATTCGGCAGCAGAGCGAGCGCACCCTCGCGGAGAACGAGGTATTTTTACTGGGCGACAATCTCTCCGCGAGCGTGGACAGCCGGAGCTTTGGCCCGCTCCCCATCGACGCGATAACCGGACGGGTGCTTGCCGTGATCTATCCATTTCAGGCATTACAGGCGGTACGCTAGATGATGCAGAATTTCCGGCGAAAAATAATCCTTTGCTTCCTGCTCTGCGCCATCGCCTTTCTCGCCATCATCGTCCGCGTATTCTATATCGCAAGCCCGGGGACGCTCAATCTTCCCCAATGGCGCAGCCAGAACAAACCGGCCATCCGCGGAAGCATCCTTGATCGCAACGGAAGCCCGCTCGCGCTGACAATCCCCTCGCAGTCGGTTTTCGCGCGGCCGGAACGCTTTCATCCGCAGGACGCGGAGATCGATTTTCTTTCGGAATGTCTCGGCATAGACAAAAACGAACTCGCGCAGCGGGTGAAGCGCGGCACGAAAAATTTCGCGTGGCTCTCGCGGCAGATCGCGCCGGATGTGGGCGCGCAGATACGCGAAGCCAAGATCGCGGGGGTGGAGACCGTGCCGGAGCCAACGCGGGTATATCCCTACGGCGAACTGGCGGGGCAGCTCCTCGGATTTTGCGGCGTGGATCATACCGGTCTTTCCGGGTTGGAGCGGTCGCTCGACGCGCGCCTCCTGCCCCCAAAGGGCGGGACGGAGGGCATACGCAATATCGTGCTGACGATAGATCGCTATATGCAGTATATAGCGGAGGACGAGCTTGCGATTGTTGCGGAAGAAAGCGGCGCAAAACACGCCGTCTGCCTTATCATGCAGCCGCAAACCGGAGAGATGCTGACCATAGCGTCCTGGCCGTCCTTCGATCCGAATAATTTTGACAGGTATTCCCAGGAGCGCTACCTCATTCCCGCCGTGTCCAATATCTATGAGCCCGGTTCTACATTCAAGATATTCAGCCCGGCATGGCTGATCGAAAACCAGCGCGTACGGCAGGACGAATATTTTTTGTGTACCGGAAGGATTGGCCTCCATGCGCATACCGTGGAATGTATTCTCGTCCACGGCTCGCTCAGACTCCAGGATATTCTGGCGCAATCCTGCAACGTCGGGATGATCAAACTCTCCGCCCGCCTGAACGCCGATGAATTTCATGGCTGGCTCGAACGCTTCGGCTTTGGCCTCCCTACCGGCATTGGGCTTCCCGGAGAGGCGTCCGGGATCCTGCGCAGCGCCGCGAATTGGTCAGGTCTCTCGCGCGGCATGGTATCCATAGGCTATGAAATTTCCGTTACGCCGCTGCAGCTCATCCGCGCTGCCGCTTCCCTCGCGAGTGAAGGGCTCCTGATGCAGCCTTTGCTTGTGAAGGCGATCACGGATCATGAAGGCCGTATCCTGGAGGCCTCCTCTCCGGCGGTGGTGCGCCGCGTGATGCGTCCCGCGACGGCGCGGACTCTGCTTGCGATGCTGCGCAGGGCTGTCACCGAGGGAACCGCGAGAACAGCCGCGCTCCCCGATATTGATGTGGGCGGCAAAACGGGCACGGCGCATATCGCGCGCGAGGATGGGAGCGGCTATTCGCCGACGCGCTATACGGCATCCTTTATCGGATACCTTCCCTATCAGCAGAGCAATCTTGTTATTCTGATCATCATCCAGGAGCCAAAGATCGGCGAACACATGGGCGGAACCCTGGCCGCGCCGGTTTTCCGGCGGATAGCGCGGCGAACCATGATCTATCTGCACGAAAAAATCCCGCCCGTGATCGACGAGGAGAGTATGCAAATCTGCATCACCTCCGAAAAAATTCCCGAGGCGGAACGCGCGCGGGCGCGCAGGATTATTCGGGATACCTACAGATACGATCCGGCGCGGAAACATTTTATTCTGCTGGATGAACTCGCCGATCATCAGAAAACAGAGCTGAGCCTGATTTTGCAGAATATCGGGATACTCAACTAGAACAGGATGTTCTACCCCGCGCAGCGACAGGGATGTCGCCTGTATGCGCGGGGTTCGCCGAGGGCGTATGAGCATATTTGACAACAATATTGCCTGTATCGAAAAGGGCGCGCCGGAAATGGCCGAAAAGCTGCGCGCGCAGGGCGTTCATCCTGACGGGTATCGCGTCTTTCCGGCGAAGTCGGGCGATCTCTCCATGGCGTATCAGGACGCGGAAGGCCATGAGCGCCTCCTGCACAGCCGCTATGACCCAAAGGGAGAGGCAAAGCACATTGTGGAGGAGAGCGTTGATCCCGACGCCGACCTGGTTATCGTGGGCGGCTTTGCGCTTGCCTGGCATATCGAGGCCATTCTCGCGCGCGCCGAAAACGCGCTTGTTACAGTTATAGAGGACGATCCGGCGGCGCTTGCCTCCGCATTCGCGGCAAGGGACTGCACCGCGCTTTTTGCCTCGGGGCGTCTTGATTTCGCGCTCGGCGATTCCAGCGAGGATCTCCTCCTGCTCCTTGAGGGCAAGAGTACGCGCAAGGTTTCGCTCTTCCTGCACAGGGCAAGTTATGATCGCAATCCCGGATTTTACGGCAACCTCAAAAATATTCTCTACTCCTTCCTGAACGGGAAAGAGGTGAACCACGCCACCCTGGCGCGTTTTGAGCGCCTGTGGACGCGCAATCTCCTGCGCAACCTCCCGCGCTTTCTCGCGCATGGCGGCGTCCGGGAACTCTTCGGGACGCACCGCGATAAACCGGCCTTCGTGATCGCGGCCGGGCCGTCGCTCGCGAAGAATATCGATCTCCTGCGCGAGGCGCAGACAAAGGGAATCATCATCGCGGTGGACACGATCTACAAGGTACTGCTCGCGCACGGCATTACCCCCGATATCGTCGTCGCGGTCGATCCGCAGCTTGTAAACGCGCATTTCATCGCGGGTACACACGGAGAGAAAACCATTTTGGTTGCCGATTCGGCGATAGCCCCCACCCTGCTCGCGAACCATACGGGCGCAATCCTGCTCTCGGCCATCCCCTTCCCGCACGCCCAGTGGTTTGAAGAATATTCCGAGCGCAAGGGCGGTCTCGCTTCGGGCGGATCGGTCGCCACCTCCGCCTTTGACCTCGCGGTGCAGATGGGCGCGAATCCCGTTGTGCTGGTTGGGCAGGATCTCGCCTACAGCGAGGCGCGTATCCATATGCGCGGCACGCCCGGCGAGGAGCGCTGGGAGAATAGCGCCGACCGCCTCACCCCGGTGACGCGCAACATGAGCGCCTTCCTCAGAAAGAACCGCACCGTCCGTGTGCCGAATTGGGCGGACGACGGCGAGGTGTGGAGCGACCGCAAATTTTTAACATTCCTTTGGTGGTTTGAAAAACGCATCCGGCAGTTGGACAAACTCGTCACGGTCATTAACGCCACCGAAGGCGGCGCGCGCATCCATGGCGCGGAACACAAAACCCTTGCGGAAACCCTCGCGGAACTTCCGCCCTGCGAGACCAAACTCCCCTGCTGCGCGGAAAAGAATCTGCCGCTTGGCGATACTTTCGAAAAAGCAATTATGGAGTATGCGGCCTTTCTGGGGAAGCTCGAAGACGCGGCCGCCGAGGCAATCAGGCTCTGCAGCCGGGTATTGCGCAGCCCGCGAGAGGCCTCCTCTGTACAGCCTCGCCTTGAGAAAATCGACGCGCTTGCCTATAACGAACCGCGCTTCTCGCGTCTTGTTTCCGCGACATTACAGCGCGTGATCCACACGGTCAACGAGGGTTTTTCGCTGACCGAAGACGCGCCTGCAGAAACCGCAAAACTCAAACCGGATGAGAAAATCCGCGCGGCATATACGCAAAGCAAGGCGCTCTACGAAGGGATACATACCGCCGTTTGCGAGAGCAAAAGACATCTGCAAAAATTTATCGTGCCGCGATGCGCCTGCGGATTAAAAACAAGGGAGGGGGAGGCAAATAGGTGAAATCATGCAAAAACGCAACGGCAGAGTTGTAGAAGGTTAAGCCTCCCCCTGCCTGCGGCTCTTGCAGAGCCTCCGGCACCCCCACTTCGCCACAACACGCAAACGCGGAGCATATCATGTTTTTTGCGCAAATAACTTTGCGTCACACATCACTTTTACGTCGATTGCAGTCCAGGCACAGCATCTGACAATTTTCGGAAATAGTTTTACCGCCTTTACTCCACGGTTTTATGTGGTCTGCTTCCATCTCCTGTAAATCAAAATGCTTTTTGCACTTGACGCATATACCACCCTGACGTTCATACGTTTCTCGCTTCTGGTTTTCCGTAAAAACGCGTATGCTTAAGTTTTTCTCCACTCCTGTCAAAACATAGTCGTAAATACCTTTTTTATTCGTTATATCATCGTCCCGCATAAGCGGAGCAATACGCTGTTCAAGTTTGTCCGGATCCAATTCCGCATCTTTGTATCTGTTATACAAATGCCCCCACTCAACGCCTTTCATTTCTTTGCGTTTTACAGGGAAAACGGCTTGCGCCCAGTCAATAACCCGCTTGAAGTACATCCATATTTGATTGGCGTTCTCATCATTTTGATGCAGAGCCATATATTCCTCAATGGTATTCAATCCGTCGCGGGCGGCGATCCATTGTATGGCTGTTTCAAGATATTCCTGGCGGATAGGAGAGCCGTTCATATAGTCTCTTGCCATATTTTGGGCGGCGCAATTCGGCTTGGATAAGTGTACTTTTGCGTCGGAGAGCCATGTTCCGGTATACGCTGTGTTGCGTAATTCCTGCTCTGACAACCGCACACCCGCGATATTTATTACCCGGAACCAGGCAAGCACTTCCGAAGGAGTGCCATCACAAACATAAATATCCAACACATAGTCAAACATGGCGCTTTGCTCGTCTTGTTCCAGGTTAAAGAAGTATCTGTAATCAACCGAAAAAGTACGCTCGCTTTCGGCGGCGTATCGGCATATTGAAATTGTCCGCTGCTGCCCGTCCATAAGCTCATAATGCTCCCCATCGGCTTTCGACCAGTACATAACATTGACCGGAAAACCTTTCATAACCGAGCGGATAACTTCGTCGCGGTCTTTACCGGAATAGATGTATTCGCGTTGATATGCCGGGCGTACATCCAATTTACCGCCATACGCGACAACGCCTTCAATACCGTTTTGCCCTTTTTCCTGATATCCATTAACCAATTCGCGTATTGTTATTTGTTTGCGTTCTATTTTCATTTGGCATCATTCCCTACTCTTTTAATGAAGAGCCTTTTGTATTTCAATTTGCCTCCAAATTTAGGCGTCACTAAGTCGGTAATTTCAAACTGTTCCCGGCAGTGGTAGGCCATATATGTAATAGGTACGCCGATTACGCCAAAATAATCAAGTGGGATTTCTTTAATTGTTCCGCATTCTATCGCGTCAAAATCGTCATACACAGGATATTGTTCAGGACTGTATTTTTTAAAAAGATCAAGCTTTTCGTGTCTTTTGGGAATATCAATATTTGTGAACCAACAACAATTACCCATGCGCCGCCATTTTTGACCTGAGTCATCAATTTTGAAGTCTGTATCTTTAATTTCGTAGTAATCCGGTACTCTAAACCAAAAATGCCCTGAAACGTATCCAAGCCAGCATTGACTATTCAGAAAATATCCGGTTATTTCTTTAAGGGTTATATGGTTTGTATTACCAAGAACAATAAATTGTTTGCCGCTTTTTACAAGCAGCGGAAGATACTCTTTCATAAGCGAAAACGGCGGGTTAGTAATAATTACATCGCACTCATGCAGCAGTTCCAGACATTCCGGCGAACGAAAATCGCCGTTTTGCTTTAAGGGTGTTTTTACAACGTCAAGACGGGTAATTTCGCCGTTGGTATCCTGTCTTTCGGTTAATTCCAATTTATATGTAGGCTTGTTCGGGTCGTAGTGCGTGGCAATGAGCTTCTTTATTTCCAGTTTCTCAAAATTCAACTGAAAATACCGGAAAAAATTACTTGTATAGCCGCCTAATCCATCTCCAAAATGATCATACCCATCCTCGCCGTATGCCGGATCATCCGCATTGCAAAAAATAACCTTCCCCCTGAAATACTCGCGGTAATGGCGTAATTCATCCTCTACAGTGGATAGCTGCGTATAAAATTCATCGGTTTTAGCCGCTCTTGATATGTGCAGATTGCTATTCCCTGCCATTGTATACGCGCTTCACAGATTTACCTGCCTTTCTGTCGCTCTGAATGCTTTTCTTCAATATGTGCCGCATCTCCTCGCAAAAACGCGGGCATCCATGCTCGCAGTACGGCCGCTCTGCGCACTTCATGTCGTGTGCGCGTCCATCCGCAGGAAAAAGTGCAACAGTGTATTTTAGATAAACAAATATTATAAATTGGTTTCAAGGAGCCTGAAAAATTAAACGAGACAAAAACAAGCGATACGATATTGAAGGGAGTTTTGTAGCAGAAACAGATAAATACGGATTTATAATTAGAAGAGGGGCTTCTGCCGCCCCCCGCCGCCACCCCGGCCTTGTCCTGTCCGGCCGGCGGAGGCTCTGCCGAGCCGG
>JAITCI010000060.1 GCA_031283155.1 Spirochaetota bacterium
CCGAGAGGCTTACGATCGACTGGGACAGTGGTTCGTGTTTTAGGTGGTGGGGGGTTGTGGGGGGGGGGGGGGGGGGGGGGAGGGGTATTATTTATGCGAATTTTCCGATTTTTGCCAATATCGGCGGCTTCGGAAAATGTCCTCATTTTTACATATAAGCAACGAAAGTTTTCTGAAGTACGTCCCCGCCGGCTTTTCGAGGCGACACGTGCTGAAGAAAATCTTTCGGAGCGTGAAAGGCAGGTATATCTGTGCACATCATTGACACACACAAAAGGAGTAAAAACATTTCTCTCCATTTCATCTTTTCCATTCTTGTGTGTATTACTCTCTGCTTCGCGGCGTGCGGCGGCGATCCCGAAGACACACATCCGGGCAGTTCCGGGAACAATGCTTCCAGTCAGAGCGGCGCGTCCAGCGGGAGCCAAATCAGCGGGCAAAGCAGCACACCTGGCAACGACGCCTCCGACGGGAGCAGTGAAAGCAGCGGGCAAAGCAGTACGCCCGGCAGCGGTGAGTCCAGCGGGAGCCAAGTCAGCGGGCAGAGCAGCACACCCGGCAGCGGTGCCTCCGGCGGGAGCAGTGAAAGCAGCAGTATACCCAGCGGCGCAACGCAGGGTGAAGCGATTCCGCTGACCGCAAACGCCTGGGGAAATGGCAATCTTACAACCGGAAACAGCGTGGTACAGTGGTTCAGCTTTACCGCAACGGCGGCGACGCAATACATCCATGCAGCCTTTAGCACGCTGAGTGCCGCGAATGGCGTGCGTATACAGGTATATACCGGCACCGGCAGCGCAGTGGGGGACGAGGCGCAACTGAACAGCAGTACAATGTATGTTTCGCGCGCGCTCACAAGCGGGCAAACGTATTATATCCAGGTGCAGGCGCACACCAGCGGCAATACCGGCACCTACCAGATAGGATTCAATACAACCTTTGTGCCGCCGGGCGTTATTGATCTGACCGCAGACGTTTGGGGGTATGGCAATCTTGCGGCCGCGAGCGCGGTGCAATGGTTCCGCTTTACCGCCACGGCGGCAACGCAGTACATCTACGCCGCCATGGGTACGTTAAATTCCGCAAACGGCGTGTCTATCCAGGTGTATGACGGCACAGGCACCACGGTATGGGCGTCGTCGCAGTTAAATAGCGTCGCGTCTGTTTCGCGCTCGCTTACGGTGAATCAGACGTACTACATCCAGGTGAAGGCGTATACCGCCACCAATACCGGCACGTATCAAATAGGGTTCAACGCGGTGTCATTCCCGCCGCCGGGTGTGACTGAACTGACCGCGAACACCTGGGGGAATGGCAGTTTTGCCGCTGCGGGGGAGGTACAGTGGTACCGGTTTACAGCAAATTCCAGTACGCAGTACATCCACGCCGCCATGGGCACGCTGACTGCCGCGAATGGCGTGTATGTCCAGGTGTATACCAGCACCGGCACAACAGTGGGAACCGAGTCGCAGTTGAACAGCAGCACTGCATATGTTTCGCGTATGCTCACAAGCGGGCAAACGTATTACATCCGTGTGCGGGCGTACACCGGTGCCAATACCGGCACGTATCAGATAGGGTTCAACGCCTCATCAGTATTGCGGCCGGGAGAGACCTGGCCCCCTGAAAGCATTACACTCACTGCGAACGCCTGGGGGGATGGCAATCTTGCCTCTGCAGGCGCAGTCCAATGGTTCAGTTTTACCGCAAATTCCAGTACGCAATACATCCACGCCGCCATGGGCACATTGAATTCTGCGAATGGCGTATCTATCCAGGTGTATACCGGCACCGGCACAACAGTGGGGAACGAGTCGCAGTTGAACAGCAGCACTGCATATGTTTCGCGCACACTCACAAGCGGGCAAACGTACTATATCCGTGTGCAGGCGTACACCAGCGCCAATATCGGAACCTACCAGATAGCGTTTAATACAACATTTGTGCCGCCGGGTGTTATTGAGCTGGCCGCGAACGCCTGGAGTGACGGCAATCTTGCGGCCGCGAGCGCGGTGCAATGGTTCCGCTTTACCGCAACGGCGGTGACGCAGCTTATCCATATTGAAGCAGGTACGTTGAATTATCCCTATATTCAGGTATATGACAGCGCGGGTTCAACGGTTGGCGGAGCAGCGTATATTACAGCCGGTACGCCTGCTTCGCGCGCGCTGACGGTTGGGCAGGAGTATTACATCCGCGTGTGGCCATACAGCGGTTATACAGGCACGTATCGGATAGCGTTCAACACAACCATTATACCGCCGGGTGTTATTGAGCTGACCCTGAACGTCTGGGGGAATGGCAATCTTACAACCGGAAACAGCGGGGTACAGTGGTTCAGCTTTACCGCAAATTCCAGTACGCAGTACATCCATGCAGCCATGGGTACGCTGAATGCTTCAAATGGCGTATCTATCCAGGTGTTTGACAGCATCGGAACCGCAGTGGTGGGGAGCGAGTCGCAGTTGAACAGCGGCACCATGTATGTTTCGCGCACACTCACAAGCGGGCAAACGTATTACATCCGCGCGCGGGCGTACACCAGCGGCAATACCGGCACGTACCAGATAGGGTTTACTCCCTCAATATGGGCGCCGGGTGTTTTCCCGCCGACAACCGTCACTACGCTCACCGAAAATGTGTGGGGAGATGGCAATCTTGCCTCTGCGGGCGCGGCGCAATGGTTCGATTTTACCGCCACGGCAAGCACGCAGTATTTTCATGTTACTCCTGGTACGCTCCCATACGGCGTGTCTATCCAGATATATGACGACGCCGGCACTGCGGTGGCGTCCGCATCCTTCAGCGGCAGCACCCTATCTGCTTCGTGTACACTCACAAGCGGGCAAACGTATTACATCCGGGTTTTGGCGTACACCGGCAGCGATACCGGCACGTACCAGATAGGGTTCAACACATCCACGCTGCAACCGGGAGAGGTCTTCCCGCCGGTAAGCCACACCCCGCTGACCGTAAATACCTGGGAAAATGGCAATCTTGCCGCCGCGGAGGGCGTCCAGTGGTTCAGCTTTACCGCAACAGCGGCAACGCAATATATCCGCGCGGCTTTTACAAGTCTGAGTTCCGCGAATGGCGTGGTTATCCAGGTGTATGACAGCGTCGGCGCCGCGATAGGAGCGAGATCGCGTCTGTATGGCGGCATCCTGTATGTTTCGCGCGCGCTTACAGTGCAAACGTATTATATCCGCGTTTGGGCGTACGACAGCGCCAATACCGGCACGTACCAGATGATGTTCAGCGCGGCAAGCCCGAGTGCGCTCTTTATCTCTGAGTATTGCGAAGGCAGCGGCAATAACAGGTATATCGAAATTTATAACCCGGGCAGCTCCGCTGTAAATTTAAGCGGATGGAGTCTGGCGTCGCTTAATTCCTTCGACACCGCCAAGCCTACAGACGTCAGCTACGTATTGAATCTTTCCGGAAACCTTCCCGCCAATAGCTGTTATGTTGTCGCGAATGCCTCGGCAGTTACCGAAGTTATCACTGCGGCGAATACGCGCGGCACAGTGATAACATACTCCGCTACTGACCCCGGCGGCCGTATCGCGAGTTTTACAGGCTACCGGGTTATTGTACTCTATCAAGGCGATATGGCCATGGATAGCGTAGGGACAATAGGAAATGGGGAGACTCTTCTCGATATGACGCTGGTGCGGAAACCGGACAAGAGAGCTACCCTTACCTTCGACATGGCGGACTGGACACAGTACGCCCAGGACACTGTGAGCAATGTGGGGATACATACGCCGTAAAACGCTTCTTCTCCAGGGGGCGGTTTTCCGCCCCCAAACCCCTCCCCCCCAAAAAATTCAAAATTTGTGCATTTTTTTGTTGACGATGGGGGGGGGGGGGGGGGGTATCTTTCGTCTGATCAAGACATAGGTAAAACCAAAACGCAGGAGGAATATGTGAAAATAGCTGTGCATCTGGCTGTGGTACTCAGTTTTCTGGTATTGCTGGGGGCGTGCAATGTTTTTGACGCGCTCTATCCCGACGACGGGAGCAGCAATTTTGAGAGAGCGCTGGCAAACGCGGAAGCCGCGATAAAGCGCAACGACTTTGCCGAGGCGGTCAAGTTATATGACAAGGCGCTTGTTCTTAAGCCGACGTCTTCCGTGGCGATGATGGGGATTGCCTCCGCCATAATTATGAACGACGTGGTGCTCATGGATATTCCGCTTCTGATGAATTCCATTTTCAATATAGACGTATCCGCAGAGGGCGCCGCCAGTTCTTTTTTGACCAATCTTGAAGGTGTGACTCCGGACGTCCCGCTTGAGGTATATAAGGAAAAAATCATCAGGGCGCTTGGGAAAGCTTGCTATCGGCGGGCGCCGATCAATTCAATTGATCCTGTTACCGGAGAAATGGTGTTGGATCCCGTGAGCGGTATGCCTGTAGACAATCCGAATACAAGCGACGGCGTTATCGCGGCGACAAACTGCAATTCCATTCTGAATTATATCATCTGCAAAACCATTGAGGCCGCGTTTATAACGCAGGAGCATTTTGTTGTGGCAAAAAATCTGGCGGCAAGCATAGATACAGACGCGCTTACGACCTACGATAGGCACAGCGTATTTCCCGGCATAGGCGAGATAGACCCTCTCACGTATGATGAAAACATTTATAAAGAACAGTTTATTGCTTTCCACATAGACTTTACGAATAAGTGTACCGTCTTGCATAGTGCCTACGTAAAGCTGGGCAGTTTATTCCTGGACACAAAGACGAATACGTCTTTGCTGAACCTTGCCGGAGTCGCGAATGGCCTGGTGGCTATTCTCGTCAATCCGGATTCCGGAATGAACGCGAGTACTGTACAAACAGCGCGGGACAGCGTAGACAGGATAAATCATGGCCTCGACAGGCTCACAAAATCATTCAACGACGCAGGCAGCAAGATTTTGTCGGGTTTTGCGCTTCTTGAGGATTTCAGGGAATCAATAGAACAATTCGGCAGAGACGAGATAACAGAGAATGGCATTACGCTGAAACACTCCTGGTATCCCTATACCCTGGCACCATGAAGGCGGCGCGTAATGAAAAAACTACTTTTGATTATAATAGCAGCAATGATTCTCAGCGACGGTCTCTTCGCGCTGGACGCGCCGCAAATAAGCATCCAGAATCTCCGACAGAAGGGCATGGGCGGGGTCAGGCTCTCTGTTTTAGACGACCAATATTCCATTATGAATAATCCCGCCGGGCCTGCGAAAAAAGAAAAAAAATGGGTTTCCATTATTCAGGCGCAGGCCACCGTTTCGGGGGATTTCTTTGATCTTTTCGATAACAGGGAAAAAATAATCAATGCCGCAACCGGCGATCACGACATTGACAACGAAACCTGGAACTTTCTCTCCCGTTTTAAGCTGTCGGTGGGTACAACGCCGCTGTATATTACCCTGCTGAATATTCTCCCGCTGGGCTTCAACCTTGCCATATTTGATTCCCTGAACGTCAGGGCAAAGGCGAATCCCGATGTGCCGATACCTACGCTGGATTTTCTGGCCTATAACGATACGGCGGCGGTTCTCAATTTTTCAACCGAGATTGGCCGGTACTTGGGACTCAACAAGGATATGTTTGCCCTCTATGTTGGCGCCAACGCCAAGCTCATCCACCGAATTCAGCTTGGCAGGGAAAACATGGATATTTTCTATCTTGTCAATCTGGGCGGCGGGAATTTCAGCGAGCTGGATGTGCGCCGCGCGCTTGCCTTTGGTATGGATATAGGCGCCACCCTGGCTCTCTTCGAAAATCGCGCTCTGGCCCTTTCTCTGACGCTGAATGATTTTTTCAGGACAAAGTTTTCGTGGATCAAGCCGGCGTCCCTGAATTCTGTCGGCGATATACTTGGCGAAGGCGAGGATACGGGAAAGGCGTACATCAATCCGAGTCTGTGCATTGGCGCCGCGTGGAAAGTGGGGACGATTCTCCCGTGGGTTATGGAAGGCCTCATTCTGTCCGCCGATATCCGCGACATTTTTGACTACGATATAGTCCCCTTTCTGAAAATTTACGCGGGGTTTGAGTTTGCCCTGCTCAAGGTACTCAGGATTCGCGGCGGTATATATCAAGGATACCTCTGCGGAGGGGTGGGCATTGATATCCCCATTCTACCCCTGGAGATTGACGCCGCCTATTGGGGCGAGGAATTGGGCAGATACCCGGGCAGCCAGCGGCTGGACAATTTCGGCGTAACGCTCAATATTGTATTTTAGTACACGCTTCGCGCAATGCACTGCGCGAAACTCACGGTTGGCTTTGCCCCTGGCGCCCACAGGGCATAAACGCTGCGTTGCAGTATCCTGTTGCTGCCATTATGCAATGAAGGGGAGAGAGTTGCATTTTGGAAGGTTGTGTCCCCGCCGACGCCGCCATCGCTTTGAGCGCATCATGCTTTGGCGTCGGCGGGGCTTTTGTTTCGAAGGGCGGGTTCTGTTCTGTTGCCCCGGAGCGCTGTCTGTGAAAAATAAAACCACGCGCAATTTATGCCGATCCATGCCCTCTTTTTTCCGGTGCAGGTGTATACTATAATATCAGTCCGGCTGCGCGCAGACGGTAAGCGTAAGGAGGCATGACCATGAACAAAGTGTTCCGGCTGTTTTTTGTATGCTTTCTCTCCCTCTTCGCGGCATGCAGTTTCGGATTTCCGCAGTATGGCTCGTACTCGCGCCATCGCGTGGTCAGTCATCAGGGAGAAGTTGTATATCAGGGCGGCGGGCCTCAGAGTGGCGGCAATTATCAAGGTGACGGCGGAAACGGCGGCAAGGGCGACAACCACGGGGGCAAAGGTGATGGCGGCAACGGCGGGAACCAGGGCGGCGGCAACCACGGCGGCAAAGGCGACGGTGGGAATCAAGGCGGCGGCAATCACGGTGGTAAAGGCGATGGCGGCAACGGTGGGAACCAGGGCGGCGGCAACCACGGCGGCAAAGGCGACGGCAACCAGGGCGGCGGTCACGGCGGTAAAGGCGATGGCGGCAACCAGGGCGGCGGTCATGGCGGTAAAGGCGATGGTGGCAACCAAGGTGGCAGTGGCAAAGGCGGTGGCGGCAAAGGCGACGGCGGGAACCAGGGTGGCGACAACCACGGCGGCAAAGGCGACGGCGGCAGCGGCAACCAGGGCGGCAATGGCAAAGGCGGCAATGGCGGCAGCGGCAACCAAGGTGGCAGTGGCAAAGGCGGTAATAGCGGAGGCAACGGCAACCAGGGTGGCGGTCACGGCGGCAATGGTGGTGGGCGCGGCGGTCGTTAAGAATGCTCCATACGGAGTCAGACAAGCACGGACACGAAATTATTTACAGGATTGCGCCGCGATAAGCTGACAAGCGCGGCGGAGGAATCGCGGTATATTGTATTCAGGCGATCCCCGTGATAAATTCCATATACTCGCCGGATACAGTAAATGAACTGCCGGGAAAGCACAATCAGCGGTATAGCAATGGGGGGAGATGTATGCGTACGATCAAAATTCAAATATTGCTTCTGGCAATATTTTCCTGTGTATTTGTTTTTTGCGGTAAAAATGCCGAACAAGATCTGAATAGGGCAAGCCGCCATTTTGAACCAGACGGGAAGTATTCAATCCATCCGCCCAAGGCGTGGAAAGCGGCAGAATCCCCGGAAACCAAATATAAAATCATACGAGGGCCGAAAAGAAAGGGTATTCGGCAGACCATGGTTTTTGTTGATGAGATTTCCAATGCGCGGATGGAAGACTATGTTAAAGACAGTATAAAAAATATGGAACAGGATGTGCAGCAGACAGATTTTGTTACCGCAAAAAAACTGAAAGCCAAAAAAATCGTGTATTCAAAGATGCAATCCAAACGCTTGATGCGGATCAGTCATTACATCCTCCCCGGCAAGGGTGGAGTGTACATGAACATAATATGCACGATAGTAGCTGATCAGGAGGAGAGATACGATAAACGCTTTGATGACTCCGTATCGACCTTTGAATGGGAAGAATAAAGACGATTGCCGGAACAGGTATGGTGTGCGCAATTTCATTATACATGATCCATGCGCCTTGTCTTATTCTGCTTGACTTTTAACGCGCGCAGACTGAATTTTTTGTGAACAGGTGCGAGGTAAACCATGCAGATCTATTACGACAATGACGCGAAGCTGGACGCGATTACAAAAAAAACCATTGCGATCATCGGGTACGGGAGCCAGGGACGCGGGCAGGCGCTCAATCTCCGCGACAGCGGGTGCCGCGTCATCCTCGGTCTGCGCGAGGGCGGAATCTCCTGGCGCAATGCCGCGAAGGATGGGTTTACGCCGCTTCCGGTCGCCGAGGCCGCCCAAAAGGCCGACATTATCCAGATATTAACCCCCGACGAAGCGCAGGGCGAAACCTATCGCAGCGCGATTGCGGCGGCAATGACTCCCGGGAAAACGCTGATGTTTTCGCACGGCTTTAATATTCATTATAACCAGATCGTTCCGCCCAAAAACGTCGATGTTGTGATGGTTGCGCCCAAGGGACCCGGACATACGGTACGCTCTCAGTACGAGGGCGGCAGCGGCGTCCCCGCGTTGATCGCGATCCATCAGGACGCCAGCGGCAAGGCGCGCGAAACCGCGCTTGCCTACGCGAAGGCCATCGGCGCCACGCGCGCGGGCGTCCTCGAAACCAGTTTCCGCGAGGAAACGGAAACCGACCTCTTTGGCGAGCAGAGCGTCCTCTGCGGCGGGATATCGCATCTGATACTCGCGGGCTATGAAACCCTGGTTGAGGCGGGCTACGCGCCCGAGATGGCGTATTTTGAGTGTCTGCACGAGGTAAAGCTCATCACCGATCTGATCTTCCAGGGCGGGCTTGCGGATATGCGCTACTCCATCTCGAACACGGCGGAGTATGGCGATTATGCCTCCGGCCCGAAGGTCATCGGCGAGGAATCACGCAAAGCCATGAAGACCATCCTGAAGGACATTCAGGACGGTACCTTCGCGCGGAACTGGATGCTCGAGAATATGGCGGGCAAGCCGTTCTTCAACGCCCAGCGCCGACTGGCGGCGGAACATTCGATTGAAGAGATTGGGAAAAAACTACGGGGCGCGATGAAGTTTTCGGGTGATGGCAAACTCATCACCGAGGACCGCGAATAGCGCTTCTTCGGGGTACGATCCAAGAGGCAGTCCGGTTCTCCGGGCTGCCTTTATTTTTTGTGCGAAGCTGTACATCGCAGAGAGATGGAGGAAAGCTGTGGAAAAAGTATTGATCTTCGATACTACGCTCCGTGACGGCGAGCAGTCGCCGGGGGCGAGCATGAGCGTGCGCGAAAAGGCGGAGCTGGCGGTGCAGCTGGAGCGCCTCGGAGTGGACGTTATCGAGGCCGGGTTTCCGGTATCGAGCCCCGCGCAGATGGAAGGGGTGGAGGCGGTGGCGGCAAGTCTTACGCATGCGGCTGTGGCCGCGCTCGCGCGCGCGGTGAAGGGCGATCTCGACGCCGCCGCCAAATCGCTTAAGCAGGCAAAGCGGGGGCGCATCCATACCTTTATCGCCACCTCGGAGATTCACATGCAGCACAAGCTTGGGAAAACGCCCGCCCAGGTTTTGCAGATGGCGGTTGACTCCGTCCGGTACGCGAAGGATTTTGCGGCGGAGGTGGAATTCTCCGCCGAGGATGCCTCGCGGTCAGATCATCAATTTCTCGCGGAGATCACGGCGGCGGTCATTGAGGCCGGCGCGGCTATCGTGAATCTTCCCGATACCACGGGCTATGCCCTGCCCAATGAGTACGCCGAGATGTTTCTGGATGTGCGGCGGCTTGCCAATGTCCCGCCCGGCGTTATTCTCTCCACGCATTGCCATAACGATTTGGGTATGGCGCTTGCGAACTCGCTCGCGGCGGTGCGGGCGGGGGCGCGCCAGATAGAGGTCACCATAAACGGGATTGGCGAACGCGCCGGGAATGCCGCGCTCGAGGAGGCGGTCATGGCGCTGATCACCCGCCGCGGGAGCCTCATGCTGGACACGGGTATCCAGACAAAAGAGATATTTCGTACAAGTAAATTACTCTCTTCCATTACCGGGCAGCCCATCTCCGCGAACAAGCCGATAGTCGGGAAGAATGTTTTTGCGCATGAGTCGGGGATACACCAGGACGGGGTGCTGAAGCACCGCGGCACATACGAGATCATGACGCCCGAATCGATTGGGCGCGCGACGGGAGAGATTGTTCTCGGGCGGCACAGCGGGAAGCACGGCTTCGCGAAAAAGCTCTCCGATCTTGGCTACGCGCCGGACGCCGATATTCTCGAGCAGGCATGGAGGCAGTTCTGCGCGCTGGCCGATAAAAAGAAAGAGGTATTCGATGAGGACATCGCCGCGCTCTTTGAGGACGCCATGTACGCAAACGTTCCGGAGACCTATCACGTTGAGTACGTCAATTTTACCGGCGGCAATACCTCCATCCCAACGGCCACCGTGGTGATGATCTGCGCGGGCGAACGCTTTCAGGAGGCCGCGACGGGCGACGGCCCGGTGGACGCGATCTACAGCGCGATCAACCGCGTCATCAGGATCCCCGACATCAAGCTGGAGCATTATAATCTGGCCGCTGTCACCGAGGGCAAGGACGCTCAGGGCGAGGTCAGCGTGCGCGTCTCAAGCGGCGGGAAGCAGTATTCCGGGCGCGCGACCGATACCGATATCGTGCTCGCGAGCTGCCGCGCCTACGTGAACGCGCTGAACCGCATGCAGGGCGCGAAGAAGACGGAGTAGGGCTTTTTGTTTTTGAGGCAGGGGGAGCCTAGTACACGGATGTACTGTTGCAGACAGGAGGTTTGCACACCGCGCAAGCCATGGATGGCGGATAGCGCAGCTTCCGAAGTAGGAGTACGTGCTTCGGAAAAGGATGTCGCGGTAGTGCGCGGGAAAGAAATTTCGGCTAAGTAATTTTTCTTGCTTAGCCGAAAATTGAAGGCAGATGCTCCCCTAACGGCCACGGCGCGAAGCGTGCAAGGCAATGGCAGTACCCCGCGCGCACCCTTGAGATGCTTGCATCTCGAGGGTGCGCGCGACCGGCGCGGGGACTTTTTTCGCGGCCAAAGTCTTCGCCTTTTTTATTTGCGGCAACAGCTCCAGCTTTTGTCAATGCGCCCGAATTTTCCGCTGAGCAAGGCGAACGGATCCATAATGTACTTTTGTATGCAACGCCCAAAGCGCTGACCTTCCGTAAATAAAAAATTCAGCGGCATTGCAAGTCCATACGGAACCGGCACAGATCAAAAAAGCTGCGCGCTTAGGCGTTGCTTCGGGCGGACTCGATCTTGTTCAGAAAGGACTCCGGCAGGCGCGCGATTTTTTGGCGGGCATAGTCGAAGGCGCAGAGTTTTGTGCTTCCCTTTGCCGCTATCGCGTTATTTCCGGCAAGCTTTGCTGTATACAAAAGTTCAAAGCTCGCCTTTGCGCATTCCCCCGGCGTGACGCTTATAACAAGGCTATCGCCGTGTTTCACCTGCGCGATGTAGATGATGGCCGCGCTTGCCATAATCAGGCCAAGCCCTTCGCCAATATCGCTCTCGCTGCACCCCAGACTGGCCAGAAAGCCGAGGCGCGCCTCATGGAAAAAGGCGAGAAAGCGGTCGTTCCCCATGTGCTGCCCGTAATTGATATCGCCAATGGTTACCGGAAGAGTGCAGGAATATGGCATAGCGCCGCCTTTCTGGATATTTGATTCAAAGATATACACGCGGGGCTTGCGATTTGTAATGACATCCAACTCTCAAAGGCATCTACAAGCGCCGTTTTCTCGCATACAGATCCCGCGCGCCCTTATATCCGTGTTTTTCGGCGTTACCGAGCAGATACAAAAAAGCAAACGCCGGAAGACGGAGGATGCTCTTGCTTCCTTTAGATGGCTGAATGCCGTAATCATTTTCCCGTTTTGTAATCACCAGAGCGCTTGAAGCGCTGTCAGCCCATTCATAAATGGCGTCTTTCTCTCCGATAGAAACATTCTCGCGGTATTTTACTTCGATGAGTATTTTTCCTCCGGGGTATTTGACTACAATATCAATTTCTTTTCCGCGCTTACCGTCGCGATAATATCCAACACTGGTGGTATTTTGATAGTAAAATGCCGCAATGTGTTTATAAACAGCGGTTTCCACGGCAATACCCATTTGCTCCGGAACGCTCAAAAGACCATCCTCCATCAGAACAGCGTTTCGAATGGCAGCATCCGCGATATATATTTTTGCTTTGGATTTTAATATCTGCTTGCCGGTCATATCAATTGGAAAGCTGCGATAGGTTAAATTCGCGCTCTCCATATACCCTATATAGTCGTCAACTGTTACGCGGCTTACCCCCTCAAGCTCTTTCGCAATGACGTCTACAGCAATAATATTGGATGAGCAATAGCACAAATACAGAAAAATTCGCTCCAGTTCAGTTGCGTTACGGACGTTATAGAGAGCCGGAATATCGCGTTTCAGCACTTTATCCACAACATCCTCCCGCATAATGGTCTGCGCAAGATAATCATCTTTTGCCAGGGCTAATTCAGGAAAACCGCCTACGGTAAGGTAGCGGTTAAAGTGTTTTTGCAGGCCGGAGAGCTGCGTCATCAACAGGTTTAAGTTTCTTTTGCTGTATGTAAGCAGCTCTGTGGGCTTCACATCCACAGGGATTTCAGGCCGCGCAACTTCCAGTATCTCGCAATATTCGTAAAACGACAGAGTCGGTACCTGAATAACCGTCCAGCGTCCCGCGCCGCTCTCTGCTGCCTTTTTCTTCAAAACAGGACTCGCGGAACCTGTCGCTGCCATACGCGACAAGGGGCGCGTGTCGTAGATCGTTTTAATCCATTGATCCCAATCAGCGGCGTATTGCACTTCGTCCAGAAAGTAATAACAGTCTTCGTTTCCATAAATGCCTGTATGGTAGCAATCTAAAATGTCATTCAATTTGCACAGCTTCAGCAAGGGGTGATCCAATGAAATGAATACAATCCGCTGCGGAGTAACGCCGGATTTTAACAAATCATCAATAATTTGATATTGGATTGTTGTTTTCCCGACTCGCCGGGTTCCGGTCAGGATTATGGTGCGGCGTATACTCTCATGCCTCATCATTTTTATCGCTTCATAAAAAGCAAAACGTCTGTATGCTTTTGCAAATTCAGATCGTACCGCTCCCGATTTCCACCACGGATTGAACGCGATCAGGACTTTCAGGATATTTTCCTGCGACAGCATATTCATAAAACACCGCCATAAATAATATCAAGTATAGTATACATTTTTCCGGGAATAATGCAAACTATACTTGACATTATTTTTTACGCTCTCCGGAGTACAGCCGACGTGAGGATTACCCATAGCGCGTGTATATTGCGCAATGTTCAGGCTGAAGATAAGCTACGGCAGAAGCCCCAGTTCCGCGAGCGCGCGCAGGGCGAGGGCGCTCCAGCCGCGATTCGCCTGCGGGCTTGCGGGACTCGGGTGCGGGATGACCGAAAAGCGCAGCGCGGCGGTTGCTTTGCGACTGCCGTCATCTCCGAGCGCGGCTTGCGCTCTCTTTGCCGCGAAAGCGCCGACGCCGATCACGAATTCGGGTTCCAGCAGCGCGGCTGTAGTTTGCAGATACGTATCGCAGGCTGCGTACAGGGGGGCGCGTTCCCCGGCACTGAGTTTGTCCGGTGTGAGGTTGCGCCCGCTTTCTTCCATAAACACGAGCGGGCAATAGTTGGTAACGAAGAAGATATTGAAAAAGTCGTCCGGCGTTGCGAAGCGCTCTCGGAAAAATCCCCAGAGCCGCCGTCCGCTGACCTCACTTTTGGGGCAGGAAAACCCCTGGATCGGGCGTTTCGGATGCTCCGGCGATGGACGCTCCACCCGCCCATCAATATCCAGCCATTCGCGGGCAAGCCCAACCTCGCCGAACGGTATGCCGGTCTGCGCCATCCCAAAGGGGCCGGGATTCATGCCGACAAGAAGGGCGCGGCATTTTCGGGCATAGCGCCGGGTATAGCGCTCGGCGGGTTCGCGCGCGTAGATAAGGGGGTTATAAACGGTGTGTACGGGCGGCGCGAAACGGAGCCGCGCCGTTTCCTCCGCCAGCGCGCGCATGGCGGCGATCAGTTTTTCGGGGATGATGGAAGCAGGGGGTGTCATTTTTTCTCCGCTCGGGTGCTTGCAATATTCTAACAACATTGCTACAATGTACAAAGCGATAAAGCGTCTCTCTTTTTAATGGCTCAGTCTGCGGCAATCTATTCGGAGGTCTCGATGCGCCGATTATTTGAAGCGGTTTTTTGGCGGAAGGTCGGGAGTACCCGCGTTTTTCCGATTACCACAAAGATTCTCCTTATCTTCGTTCTTTTTATGATAAGCTCAAATATTATAACGAATTATATAAACCTTGCCTATAACAGGGAGGAAATGTCAAAGCTGCTCAAAGAGCTGCTCGTTAAGGATCTCCGCGAACTCTATGCTTTCCTCAATAACCAATACGAAATTTATCAATATAATAACGATCTCACAAATACAATCGATATCATCCGCGAAAAATGCGAGCGCGATTTTACAAAAAAAAGTTCCATAAGCTTCGCGATGGAGACGAACGGAGCGATATTCTTTCAGGCTTTCGCGGATAAGAAGCAGCATATTCTCGATGGGAATCCCGCATTTTCCGGCGTATTTCGGGCTTTTGAAAACGGAGGCGTGGACGGCTTTGTGCGGCTGGAGTGCGATGGATCCGAATATTATACCGTGTACCGCTATCATCCACGCTGGGAGGTTTTTCTCTTTCGCGGGGAGGAGTACGGCGCGTTTTACGCTTCCGCAAACAGGATATTCGTCGACATAGCCATTATGAGTTTGCTCATAACCTTTATCGCGGCCATCGCGGGCGTGATTCTCCTGCGGTTTATCCTGCGTTTTCTCCATCGCATGACGGACGACATCATGCGCATGATAGACCGTCAGGAATTGGGTTTGCTTGATCTCACAGGCGCAAGCAACGACGACGTGACGTTTTTGGGAACCGCCTTTAACTCACTCTCGAGTTCCGTGAACAGCATGATGACGATCTTCAAAAAATTTGTGAGCCAGGATGTGGTCGCCCAGGCCTACCGCGAAAAGCAGGTACGGCTTGAGGGCGCGACCCGCGAACTGACGTGCCTCTTTACCGATATCAAGCGCTTTACCTTCATCACCGAAACCCTCGGCCAGGATATTATCACTCTTTTAAACCTGCATTACGGAAAGGCGATCCGAGAGATAATCCACTATGACGGGGTAGTGGGTTCCATTATAGGCGACGCCCTGCTCGCGATATACGGAGCCCTTGAACGCTCCCGCATGAATAAGTCTTTGCAGGCGATCCATTCCGCCTGGGCGATTCAGCGCGAGGCCGCGCTTTTGCGCAGGCGTATGCTCACGGTCAAACAGAAGATCGAGAAAAAAAGGGGGCAGCTCTCCGAGATGGAGATGAAGGTCTACCAGGCGATTCTGATTGAGGTGGGGGTGGGTATTGACGGCGGGAAGGTTTTCTACGGGAATATCGGATCGGACGAGCGCATGACGAATACCGTGATCGGGGATAACGTCAATTCCGCTTCCAGACTGGAGGGCTTGACGCGCGCCTACGGCGTTCCGGTCGTTTGCTCGGAGTATGTGAAGAACGAGGTTGAGCAATCGGGAAAAGGACATGGCGTCAGTTTTGTGGAACTGGATACGGTTCGCGTACTGGGAAAGACGGCAAGTTTTCGCATCTATTCTCCGTATGAGGCGACCTCGCTGCCGCGCAGCGCAAAAACCGCGATCCGCCAATATCAGGAAGCGCTTGCGTTGTATTACCAGGGGCAATGGCGAAAGGCGAACGCTCTCTTTCGCGCGTGTTCATTTGAGCCAGCCGAAACCCTCGCAAAAAGAACCAGGGAAAAATGCCCGTCTGACTGGAGTGGAATATGGGATATGACGATGAAGTAAGCGTGCCTCTGGACGCCGAGGCCGAAGAAGAAGCGCCTGTCGAAAGTCATGCGCATCTTTTTTTTCGCGAGATACAGCAAAGCGCGGAAAAGCCTGCCTTGTATTCCCTTGAGGACGAATTTTCAAAAACGAAGAGGCAAAAGAATACCCTGTTTTATGCGGGCTTTTTTCTCTTCCTGATTGCGCTTGTTGTTCTGGCCTTTATCGTTACGAATAACTATCAGCGGCGAAGCTCGGAGATACAGATCGAGGTTTCGGATTTCCGCGATCTTCATCTCGCGGACGTTCTGGAGCACACCAAGAAGGACGAAGGCCGGATAAACAGGCTCAGGCGCGAGATAGCCGATCTGCGAAGCGCGCAGCAAACCGAGAGGCAAAAGGTGCGCGCGCGTTTTACCGCCGAGCGCGATATTCTCGCGCTCAGGGATTTTTCCGACGACGAGGAGCGCGAAGAGGCCGCGCTCCTTCTCGCGAGGGAAGAACGCAATGCCTTTGCCGCCACAGACGCGCGCTTTGCTGCGGAGATTCGCAAGCGGGATGAGGAGATAAGCGAAATTCAGCAAAGGCTTTCCGAGCAAAATAACGAAGGGCAGGCAAGCGGCGCCGATCTCGCTTTCGAGAGCGCGCTTCAGGTGCGGGAACTCGAGAGCAAGCGGCTTGACGAAACCTGGCAAAAGCGCATCGAGGACGCGAATAAACAGTCCGAGAGGACGCAGGCGGAGCAGCGCGCTCTTGCGCAGCGCATGGCGGATTCCCTCATCCTGCGGTATAACCCGGTATTCCGCGAGCAAAATCTGCTTGCGCTTCTTCCCGCCGGAGTGGGCGGGCAGCCTCTGCCGGCGCTTCCGCAATTTTCATCGTTCTCCGCGACTCTTGCGGGCGAAATTCCGGCGGCGAATTCGATGTACGGCGAATTGCAGCAGAGCGCCCGCGACGGGCGGATGCTTCTGAAACGGGTGTACGATACCGGATATACAAATTCCATAGCGCCGGCACTCTTCGCAGCGGCGTCCCGCGAGAATACCCTGATCAATGGGTATGAGGCGCTCTGGCAAAGCATGGAAAACCGGCTTGTATTCAGGAATGCGCAGACGCGCGCGCTCGTGAATGCGCTGGATCTTGCTTTGCAGCAAGCCAAGATACAGGGCTATGTGGTGGACGCGGGCAATCCCTCGCGCCTGTTTGTTGTCTTAAGTTCAAAACTGAATCTCGGCGAGTACAGCGGTGCCAATGTCATCCGCGCGAAGGATAATAAGCGCATCGGCGGCGTATATCTTGAATCCACGCGGGATGGGGTGTATGCGATCCCGGCGGATACTTTCACGCAGGCGGCGGAATCGATGGATCGGCTTCAGCTCATCAAAAAATAGGCTGCGGTTTATTTGCCGTCGGCGATCCGAAGCCTGCCAACTCCATTTTTTTCAAACTCAGCGAGATACCGTTCTTCAAATTTCTCCCAAAGATCAATACGGGCAGGCGCAGCCATAGCCTCTATCTGCGCCGCGTTATATTTTTCTTCGATATCCCGTTCAGCCAAACGCTCGACCAGCGCATCCCAGAAATTTTCTTCAGCGTATTCATCAACAAAACTCTGGAGATATTCTTCAAAATCATCGGTGGGAAAGTATGCCCCGCACTCCTCGTCTTTCTCGACAGAGTTCTCCAGTCCCGCCTCCGCTGCGCGCGAGAGTACCAGTTGCAGCGCCTGTTCATACTCTTCAAATGTTTCTGTCCGATTGGCGTTGATGATCCAGTTTCCGAGCCAGGCAAGTTTCATAAGGTTTTCAAATTGCGTATTATTGAGTTCGAGAGTCATTTGGCGCTCCGGTTGTATCAGGATAACATTCTCCCGCGCCGGATGCAGAACGCGGGAGAAAAAGGAAATCCGATTATTATTTAACTTCTCCGTATGCCCAGTCGAGCCACGGGAGGAGTTTTTCGATATCGCTCGGTTCGATGGTTCCGCCGCACCAGAAGCGCAAACCCGATGGCGCTTCCTTGTAGGAGGCGCAGTCGTAGGCGACGCCATCGGCCTCGAGGAGCTTGACCATTTTTTTAACCTTGTCAGGGTCGAGCTTCAGGATAAAGCAGACGCTTGTGTTGGAGCGGTATTCCTTTTTGTCGGCGAGGAAATCGATCCAGTCGCGTTCCGCGACAAATTTCTCGAAGTGCGCGAGGTTGGCTTCGCTGCGGCGGATAAGCTCTGTAATTCCGCCGATCTTCTCCGCCCAGGCCAGTGCCGCGAGATAGTCTTCGTTAGCGAGCATCGACGGCGTATTGATTGGCGACCCCTCAAATATCTCTTCCATTATTCCCTTGCTGTTCGTCATGCGGAAAATTTTCGGCATAGGCCATGCGGGCTTATAGCTCACAAGACGCTCCGCCGCGCGCGGGGAGAGAACGAGCATTCCATGTGCAGCCTCGCCGCCCAGAACCTTTTGCCACGAAAATGTAACGACGTCGAGTTTCTTCCACGGGATATCCATCGCGAATACTGCCGAGGTCGCGTCGCACATGACTATCCCCTTGCGGTCGTCGGCAATCCAGTCGCCATTCGGAACCTTAACCCCGGCGGTCGTTCCGTTCCAGGCGAAGATGATATCGTTTTCGGGATTCGCCTGCGAAAGATCGGGCAGGCGGCCATATTCCGCTTTGTACTCATTCATGGGCAGCTTGAGCTGTTTGGCCGTGTCAATCGCCCAACCCTCGCCGAAGGACTCCCAGTGAAAAACGTCAATCTTGCGCGGGCCGAGGAGCGACCACATCGCCATCTCAAACGCGCCCGTGTCGGAGGCGGGCACTATCCCGATGCGGTAATCGGCGGGTACTCCGAGAACGCGCCGCGTGTCGTTTATGGCCTGCGCGAGCTTTGATTTGCCGAGGGGACTCCGGTGCGAACGCCCGAACGGGGTATCGCGCAATTCGTCAAGGCTGAATCCGGGATGCTTTGCGCAGGGGCCGGATGAAAAATTCGGGTAGGTAGGTTTCGTACTGGGTTTGGACATTATGGGAGCACTCCTTTGGGAAGTATTTGGACGATGATAGCAAGCTACGCATAGCAGACCATACGGGTCAAGCCGCTTGCGTGCTGATTGCAAGTGCGCTATATTCAAGGGAAGGCTTACGTAAATAATAACGCGGAGGGTATAGATATGGCGCTTTGGGACAGCATGGAAAAGTTTGTGAATGAATCGGTGCGCATCTCGCGCGAAGCGTATGAGCGCACGAAAGAATTTGGGAATGTCACGAAACTTGAGCTTGAACTTAAGGGGCTTCAGGGCGATTTGCAAAAAGAGTATGCGCGTCTGGGCGGTCATGTATATCACGTTCTTGGAGAAAATGGCGGCGAGAGCGTCAGCGCCCGGAACGAGACCGTTGCCGCGCATCTGAATGACGTCAAAGCTATGGCCGACAAGATTTTTGCCAAGGAAGCGGAGATCAAGACCTTCCGCGAAGAAGTGACCGAGCGCCGCCGCAGCGGGAATGAGGCCGAGAAAACGGGGGAGTAGGCGGACTAGCGCGCCGGTCGGGTTAGCGGTATGACCAATCTCCCGCCAATCATAAACGAAATATCGTTAGTGGAATCCATGAAGAGTACATTCTGCAAGGTGCTGATATTTACCGGAATGGACGCGATTTTGGGCGTCTTTGCGTATATGCGGGGATGCCGATACCCTACGGTTCCTCGGTGAGAACAGGGTTGACACCGCCTTTTTGAGCCGCGAATACGACGAATAAAAAAACAAAAAAAGCAAACCCGGTGTACCCACAGGGCATAAACGCGCCGCGCAAAGCGGCGTGTTTTTAAAACTTTTAGGCCATGTAACGTCCCATTTGTGCTATATTTAGGCTTTGAGAATGCCCAAAAGCATTGTCCGGCTCTCGTGAAGGGCAAATATGCAATGAAGAAAATCTTCCCAAGCGTGAAAGGAGGGATATATGTAGATCACAGCCAAACACGAAAGGTTTCACCAATGGAGCGGTATAATCGCGGCACTTTGGATTCTTTGCGGGATTTTCGCGGCCTGCGATGGCGGGGATGACGGCGGAAACACCAGTTCCGCCGCTCCCGCCATCGCAGGCGTACCGAGCGTACCCACGGGTGTGCGTACCTCGAATATCACGGTGAATAGTGTGCAGGTATTCTGGAATCCGGTCACGGGGACTGCGAGCTATAATGTGTTTTATATGCGGCAAACGGGAGATCCCTCGCCGATTTTTGCCGCACAGGCAAATGCGACATCGTATACCTGCACGGGACTACAGGCAGATACCGCATACTACTTTTTTATAACGGCGGTGAATACGGCGGGCGAAAGCGCGCTTTCCGATCCCGCGAGCGCGCGGACGCTGCTTGCCGCGCCGGGCGTTCCGTCCGGAGTAACGGCTGTGGCGGCGACAACGAGCAGCATAACCGTAAGCTGGACGGCGGTACAGGGTGCCGCGAGCTACAAATTGTATTACGCGATTGGCAGCGATTCGGCGGAGAAAGTGCAGGTTGGGGAAGGGGTTGCCGCTGGTACATATACGCATACGGGTTTGCAGGCAAACGCGCAGTACTACTATTATGTTGTGGCGGTCAACGCAATCGGCGAGAGCGCGTATTCAGTTACAACAGAGCAGAGCCACACCGCGCCATTGCTCGCCCCGCCGTCCGCGCCTCTGGGCGTAACGGCAACCGCGCTTACCCCAACGAGCATTCGCGTTACATGGAGCGCGGCACACGCAGCCACAAGCTACAGGGTGTATGTCGCGGAAGGCGCTTCTTCCGCCGAAAAAATATTCGTGACGGAGATTGCGGACACCTCGTATACGCAGGGGGAACTGTTTCCCGGGCGCGCCTACTATTACTATGTGCAGGCGGTGAACGCTGCCGGCGAGGGCGGGTATTCGGCGTACACGACCGCGAGCTTCGCGCGGACGCCGCTCGCCGCGCCTGTGGACGTGACGGCTGTTGCGGCGACAACGAGCAGCATTACCATTACCTGGACGGCGGCGACGGGCGCGGCGAGCTACAGGGTATATTGGGCGGCAACATCCGGCGGTACGAAAACGCAAGTCAGCGGCGAAATCAACGGCACTGCATATACGCACACCCAGGTACTTAAAAACACAACGTACTATTATTTCGTGAAGGCAGTCAGTGCCGCCGGAGAGAGCGATTACTCCGCAAATACGCCGCAAAGTTACGCCGCGCCGCTCTTGGCGGCACCCGACGCGCCTCTGGGCGTAACGGCGCAGGCGGTTTCCACAACGAGCATAAGCGTAACATGGACGGCGGTACCGGGTGCTGCGAGCTACAAGGTATATTGGGCGGGCAGCGCGATGGGGGAGAAAACGCAAGTCGGCGGCGAAATAAGCGGCACTGCATATACGCACTCCCCGGTACTTAAAAACACAACGTACTATTATTTCGTGAAGGCGGTCAATACCGCCGGAGAGAGCGATTACTCGACGCTGACCGCCGGGGCGTCCGCCGCGCCGCTGCTTGCGGTACCCGACGCGCCCACAGGCGTAACAGCGCAGGCGGTTTCCACAACGAGTATTCGTGTAACATGGACGGCGGCGACGGGCGCGGCGAGCTACAGGGTATATTGGGCGGCAACATCCGGCGGTACGAAAACGCAAGTCAGCGGCGAAATCAACGGCACTGCATACACGCACACCTCGGTACCTAAAAACACAACGTACTATTATTTCGTGAAAGCGGTCAGTGCCGCCGGAGAGAGCGATTACTCGACATGGATCGCCGGGGTGCCGCTGCTTGCGGTACCCGACGCGCCCACAGGCGCAACAGCGCAGGCGGTTTCCACAACGAGCATAAGCGTAACATGGACGGCGGTATCGGGTGCTGTGAGCTACAAGGTATATTGGGCGGGCAGCGCGATGGGGGAAAAAACGCAAGTCGGCGGCGAAATAAGCGGCACTGCATATACGCACTCCCCGGTACTTAAAAACACAACGTACTATTATTTCGTGAAAGCGGTCAATACCGTCGGAGAGAGCGATTACTCGACGCTGACCGCCGGGGCGTCCGCCGCGCCGCTCCTGGCTGCGCCCGACGCGCCTCTGGACGTAACGGCGCAAACGATCTCCACAACGAGTATCCGCGTAACATGGACAGCGGTACCCGATGCGGCGAGCTACAAGGTATATTGGGCGGCGTCGCCCGACGGTACGAAAACGCAAGTCGGCGGCGAAATCAACGATACTGCATATACGCACACCTCGGTACCTAAAAACACAACGTGCTATTATTTCGTGAAGGCGGTCAATGCCGCAGGAGAGAGCGATTACTCGACGTATACCGCCGGGGCGTCCACCGTGCCGCTCTTGGCTGCGCCCGACGCGCCTCTGGACGTCACGGCCATTGCGGCGACAACGAGCAGCATTACCATTACCTGGACGGCTGCGCCCGGGGCTGCGAGCTACAGGGTATATTGGGCGGCAACATCCGGCGGCACGAAAACGCAAATGGGCGGCGCGATTACCGGAACGACATATACGCACACCGGCGCGGAGAAAAATACAACGTGCTATTATTTCGTGAAGGCGGTCAATGCCGCCGGAGAGAGCGCTTACTCGACATGGGTCGCCGCCGCACCGCTGCTTGCGGTACCCGACGCACCCACAGGCGTAACAGCGCAGGCGGTTTCCACAACGAGTATTCGCGTAACATGGACGGCGGCGACGGGCGCGGCGAGCTACAGGGTATATTGGGCGGCAACATCCGGCGGCGCGAAAACGCAAATCGGCGGTGTAATAAGTGGCACTTCGTATGAGCATACCGGAGCAGCCAAAAACACAACGTACTATTATTTCGTGAAGGCGGTCAATGCCGCAGGAGAGAGTGATTACTCGACGCTGACCGCCGGAGCCTCCGCCGCGCCGCTCTTGGCTGCGCCCGGCGCGCCCGCAGGCGTAACAGCGCAGGCGGTTTCCACAACGAGCATAAGCGTAACATGGACGGCAGTGTCCGATGCGGCGAGCTACAAGGTATATTGGGCGGCAACATCCGGCGGCGCGAAAACGCAAATCGGCGGCGTAATAAGCGGCACTTCGTATGAGCATACCGGAGCGGCCAAAAACACAACGTACTATTATTTCGTGAAGGCTGTCAATGCCGCCGGAGAGAGCGATTACTCGACATGGATCGCCGGGGTGCCGCTGCTTGCGGTACCCGCCGCGCCCACAGGCGTAACAGCGCAGACGGCTTCCACAACGAGTATTCGCGTAACATGGACGGCGGTACCGGGTGCTGCGAGCTACAAGCTCTATTGGGCGGCGTCGCCCGGCGGCACGAAAACGCAAGCAGGCGGCGCGATCACCGATACCACATACACGCATACCGGATTAACGGTAAATACTGTGTACTACTATTGTATTGTTGCGGTCAACAGCGAGGGCGAAAGCGGCTATTCGGCGGAAGCGTCCGCGAGTACCGTTGGTCCCGACGCGCCTGTGTACGTGCAGGCGGCAGCGTATGGCAGCTATGGGGCAACCATAACATGGAACGCGGTTTCCGGCGCGACAGGCTACAAGGTGTATTACGCGCGTTCCGAATCTTTTTCCGCTTCGCCCGCCGATTTGGATAAAATCGCGTTTACGGAAAATCCCATAAGCAATACCACATACGAATGGGGCGGATTCAGTTCCGGCGCGAGCGGCGCGTATTATTACTGGTTTTATGTGACGGCAGTCAACACTTACAGCGAGGGCGATTTTTCGGCGCCGAGTACGCCCGGTATGTATCGCGAAATACTACCTACATATCCTTGGGCTGCTCTGACGTCGCGCGAGATGGTACCGATAGCTGCAGGCAGTTTCACGATGGGCAGCCCTGCGACTGAGCCGAATCGGGAGAGCAATGAAACGCAGCATACGGTCACGCTCACCAAAGGTTTTTTAATGGGCAAGTATGAAGTCACGCAGGAATTGTATCAGGCGGTGATGGGGAGCAATCCGAGTTCTTTCAAAACAGGCGTTGCGTCAGGCGAGGTACAGGCAAGGTGTCCGGTGGAACAGGTCAGTTGGTATGACACGATTGTGTTCTGCAACAAGATGAGCATAGAGGAAGGATTAACGCCTGTATACAACATAGGCGGGAGTACAGATCCCTCAGTTTGGGGAACAGTCCCCACAAGCAATAATTCTTCGTGGAATAGCGTTACTGCGAATTGGAATGCGAATGGGTATCGCTTGCCGACCGAAGCTGAATGGGAGTATGCCTGCCGCGCGGGAACCACTACAGTGTACAATCTTGGGAATACATGGAGCGGTAATTGGGGATGGTACGCTGATTCTGGTGGCTACTTTAGTTTCGGGACGCATGAGGTCGGTAAAAAAACTCCCAATGCCTGGGGCTTATATGATATGCACGGGAACGTATGGGAGTGGGTCTGGGACTGGTACGGAATGTTAGGAACAAGCGCTGTGAGTAATCCCACCGGTCCCAGTACGGGGTCTAACCGCGTACTCCGCGGGGGCAATTGGGACAGTGTTGCGCGGTACTTGCGCTCAGCCTATCGGGGCAGCAACTACCCGGACGACAGGGGCGACCCGTGGGATATGTACATCTCTCTGGGCTTCCGTGTGGTGCGCGCATCCCCCTGAACTCTACGGCTTTCGGATGGCTTCTCCCCGCGCAAAAACGCGACATCCATTTCGCGCGCGGGGCGAAAACATCCTGTTTTCGGCGGGATGCCCGAGCCTTGCTCCCCTTGCGCTCGCTACGCGACCGACATCCTGTCTGTACCCGCGGGGCGCTCGCGTAGTGCGAGCGGACTCGCCCCAGGGGGAGGCTTTACAAAGTATTGCAGTGCAAATGCAATTTACTTAAAGGAATAGGGGGACGTTGCCTCCCCCTTAAAAAAACGGTCATAAACGCAAAAGGCTGTCCGATAGGGCAGCTTTTTTTTCAAAAATTCGCAAAAAATAGCGCACCCAAAGGCAGTCTCCGGCTTTTGTAATAAAGCAAATGGAGGCTGCCCCTATGAAAAACAAGAAAAATTCCGGTAAACTGGATTATACATTTACGGATGATATGCTGTTCAAAATGGTTTTTGTCCGGCACCCTGATTTGCTGAAAAGGCTTGTCGCGGCATTGCTCGGCATTCAAGAAGCAAGCATCGAGCAGTTTGAGATAACCAATTCAGAGATACTGCCGGAAGCCATTGGTGACAAATTTTGCCGATTGGATATCAATATGGTGATCGACGGGCAGCGGGTGGATCTGGAGGTGCAAGTTGCGGATGAAAAGGATTATCCCGAAAGATCGCTGTACTATTGGGCGCGTGAGTATTCCGGCGCGCTCACCGAAGGCAAGAAGTACAGAGAACTGCCGCGCGCGATTGTTATGAGCATCGTTGCGTTCGATCTGTTTGATTGCGCCGAATTTTACTCTGAATTTCAGGCGCTCGAAGTCACGCGGCATACTCGCTTGACAGACAAGATGCGTCTGTGCTATTTTGAGCTTGGAAAGTTGCCCAAAGTTATTGGCGCGGACGATGAATTAAAGCTGTGGCTCAGTTTGTTTAAGGCAAAAACAGAAGAAGATTTGCGCAAAATAAAAGCGTTGGGGGGTCCAATCATGGAACAGGCAATCGAGGCGTATCGCCATACAAAAGCGACGGACGAGTTCAGGGAACTGGAGCGTCTGCGTTCCCGCGCGCGGCATAATGAGGCTTCGGCGCTGGACTTTGCAGAACGCAAAGCCGAAAAAAGAGTGAATGAGAAATGGCAGGCCGTGGTTGCGGAGAAAGACGCAGTAATTGCAGAAAAAGACATAGCGTTTGCGGAAAAAGATGCAGCGCATACTGCCGCGCTTGCGGAGAAAGATGCGGAAATCGCGGCGCTCCGCGCGAGGTTGAAGAAGGATACATAAGCTCACTGCGGCATATTTGCACAGCGCACGTTTGCCCGTTTCCTGCATTTTCCACCGCAAGATCGCGCAGATTCCACGCTTAGGTCTTTTTTATTTTTCAGTATATCTTGTACGAAAACATACATCGCGCCGACGCCAATTTCTTATATGTAAAGGCGAAGATAGCATGGCTGAACGGGGTGCGCGCGTCTTCTCATGTACTTATGCAGGCGCAGCCCAAAGCGCTGGCCCTCGCAAGAGCGTACATCCATGTACGCGCAACGCCCTACGGGCGTGACTGTAATGAAAATTATAGACGTCGCTTGTACCCACAGGGCATAAACGCGACGAACAGTATCGGGACACGACGTCCTGTCGTTGCCTTCCGAGGATCAGAATTCACAGGGCGCGCGAACCCTTATTCTGTAATTGGTGCAATACCAGAAAAGAGCGAGGTGATGAGAGACTGATCCGCTTCGCTCCTGCATGAGCCATAAAAAACGAAAAGGTGTTTGTCCGAAAAAAAGAAACGCACCAGGAGCCATATATCGCGTTCGCGCAATGTGTGCGGCATACGGTAGCGGAAACTGGAGGTGATGACCGAGATATCGTTTTCCCTGCCGGTTTTGCTGGTCACAAGTTCGTAGCCCTGATTTTTTATATCGTCGCTGGCATGGCGGAGAAATTGCATCTCGGTATAGCCTATATTGCTCTTTTCGTAAACCAGCAAATAGGCGCGCGCCTGGATCGCGTCGTGGATCATTCTGCGGTTTGCGTTTACGGTGTCGGGGAGTTCAGGCGCGAGGGAAACGCGAATCAGATCAAAGAGTTTGCGCTCCCGTGTTTCGTTTGAGGCTGCGCGCAGGGGCGCGGCTTGCCAGCCCGTCGGGCGTTTGAAGATGATCCCGTATTGCTCATACACGATGGTTTGCTCGACCGCGTCCGCCGCTTCACTCGGGGAATCTGTCTGACTGAATCCTAAGTACGGAACGAGCAGAATAAGCAGAGCCGCCGCCTGTGGTATACGCATCCCCTGCCTCCCGCATGGATTCGATTGATCAATAATACACCGAAGATCGCTCAAAGGGGCGCGTGATTTTGACGAGGGGCTGCGGTTTCCAGACAGCGCTCTTCGCTTATAAGCCAGCGCATCGGTTGATCCTTTTCTCCGCTCGGGATGTGCGGCAGGATGCAGACTTCGTAGGTAATACCGGCGCTTAGCCCGCCCGCGCGCGCGAGGTATCGATCAAAATAGCCCTTGCCGTAGCCGAGCCTGTTTCCCGCAGCGTCGAAGCCGAGTCCGGGAATGAACAGAAGACGCTCGCCGATCTCCGTAAGCGCGGGGCAATGGTCTTTCGGCTCGGCGATTCCAAACCGCGCAGGCATAAGATCATGTTCAATATCTTCTATAATTCTGAGTACCATATCATCGCCGCAGAGAGCAGGGAAGGCAATAGTTCTCCCCTCTTGCCGCATAGCCCGGGCCAGCGGCAAGAGATCAGGCTCGTTTTTGATGGGCCAATAAAAGCCGAGCGCGGTTTGCGCGCCGAGCGATTCAATCAGAGCGGCACAGTGTTCTCTGATCGCCTGATCCGCCGCGAGGCGAATCTCCGGCGGGATCGCCATTCGCCTTTGGAGCAGAAGCGCGCGCAGAATTTTTTTATCGTCGTTTGCCGGGCGCGTATTCATCACGGGGAAAATATAGCGCAGTGCCGGACAGGGCTGGCTATATTTAACCATGTTGTTCCCGATCATGTATGGAGGTACCCATGCCTTATGTATATACAGAAAAATTTGCTCTTCGTATTCATGAGTGCGACGCCTATGGACACCTGAATCACGTCGATTATTTTCATTTTATGCAGCATATCGCCCATACCGCCTGCAAGGCCATAGGCTGGAGCCGCGAGCGTTTCATGGAGATGAATATGCTGTGGGTGGTGCGGACAAGCCATGTCGAATTCCGCAAGCCCCTCCTTTTTGGAAGCGAGATCACCCTCCAGACCTGGGTGGCGACTGTGCGGCAGTCGCGCAGTATCCGGCGGTACCGCTTTCTGAACGAGCAGGGGGAGGTATGCGCGGAAGCGATGAGTGAATGGATTCTGCTCGACCGCAAGACCGGTCTGCCTGCGCGGATAGGAAAAGAATTCATCACGGATTTTTACGAAAGCGGCGATATGTCCATCGTGGAGGGCGAGTCAAACGCGCGGCCATTGCGTTTTGATTTTGATTCTCCGCCGGACTGCGCCCACCTGTATCCGGCCCGTGCGGGGTGGCGCGATCTGGACGTGGATTGGCGGATCAATAATGTGGTTTACGTCGGCTGGATCGGGATTTGCGGACTGGACGTCCTGGAGGCATACAACTGGCCTTTCCAGCGGCAGGTTGAACGCGGCTTCGGGATAGTTGCGCGCGATTACGATATTGAGTACCTCAGCCCCGCCGCTCTGGGGGATGAGATTGGGGTGTATACCTGGGTGAGCAATGTGCGCCGTGTTTCCGCCGAGCGAAGATATGTTGTCATGCGCAAGGCGGACGGGGTATGCCTCGCGCGCGCGAGGGCGCTTTGGGCATGGGTGAGCCTGAAAGAGGGGAAGCTCATTCCCTTGCCGGACGACTTTTACGCAGATTTCAAAAAAAATATTCTGACGGGTTAGCCCGCGCAGAAGCGTACATCCATGTACGCGCGCAATGCACTGCGCAAAACTCGCGGCTGCTCTGCACACTACGCGCCAGCCGCGTGCGCTGTGTGCAGACATCCTGTCTGCAACAGAACATCCTGTTCTAGCCCCGCGCAGAAGCGTACATCCTTGTACGCGCGCGATGCACCGCGCACTGCAGCGACATCCATGTCGCTGCGCGGTGTGCGACATCCTGTCTGCAACAGAACATCCTGTTCTAGTCTTTTCGGAAGTGGCAGCCCAGACTCCCGCGATTGCGCCAGGCGGAGCGCGCGATCTCGAGGCCGGTCGTCACCGCGTTTCGGAGTTCGACGATTGATCGCGTCAGGCGCGTGTTGCGGTAAAAGTCTTCGATGTTTTTTTGCAGACTCCCGAGATCGCTGAAGGCGCGGTTTAAGCGGCGGGTTGTACGCGCGGGGCCGACGTAATTCCACATGATGTGTTTGAGGGTAGCCCAATCCTGCGCGATTAAGATGGGATCATGCGCTTCCGGAAGACCCTCGTCCTCCCAGGGGCGTACATCGGGATGATCCTTGCCCTTGAGTTCATCCCAGGTATGCACGATATCGAGAGCGGCGCGCTTTCCCCAGACGCAGCATTCCAATAAGGATGTGGAGGCGAGCCGATTCGCGCCATGAAGCCCGGTGCAGGCGACCTCGCCAATCGCGTAGAGACGTTTCAGATTCGTGCGCGCGTTCTCGTTGACGCGGATCCCGCCGCAGGCAAAATGGAAGGCGGGTACCACGGGAATGGGTTCCCGCGTTATGTCTATGCCGTACTCGAGGCAGCGCGCGTAGATCGCGGGAAAGTGTCCGCGAATCGCATCGGCAGTCATGGACGAGAGATCCAGAAACACATTCTTCTCTCCGCTTTCAAAAAGCTCGTCCAATATTCCGCGCGTAACCACGTCGCGCGGCGCGAGGGAACCCATGGCATGATACCGGGGCATGAAATTTTCACCCCTGTGGTTCACGAGGATCCCGCCCTCGCCGCGCACCGCCTCGGATATCAGAAAGCTGTCGGCGCGGGGGTGGCAGAGCGTTGTGGGGTGAAATTGCGTGTATTCCATATTGATCAGCGTCGCGCCCGCGCGGAGAGCCATCGCGAATCCGTCTCCGGTGGCGACCGATGGGTTTGTGGTATGGAGATAGGTTTGTCCGAGGCCGCCGCTTGCGAGGACTACCGCGCGCGCGAGGCAGGTATCCACCTTGCGCCGATTCGTATCCAGGATATACGCACCGAGGCATTCCGGCCTGTGATAGCGCGAGAGTGTATCGAAGGAATGGTATTCGCGCGTGATCAGTTCAACGGCCATGCGCTCGGTGTGTAATTTGATATTCGGATATGTTTTTGCGAGGCCGAGCAGCGAGGCGACGATTTCTTTTCCGGTGCTGTCGTCCTTGTGGAGGATGCGTCTCTTGTGGTGCCCGCCCTCGGCGGTCAGGTGGAATTCGCCGCTTTCTTTTGTAAACGGAACCCTTGCTTTGGAGAGCAGGAGATCCTCCACAACCGCCGGTCCCTCGCGGGAAAGAAGCGCCGCCGATGGCGGATACGAGATCCCGGCGCCGGCGTCCAGAATGTCGACGGCAAGTTCTTCCGGGGTATCGTCCGGCGCGCGGTAGATGATCCCGCCCTGGGCGTAGTGCGAATTGCTCTCATGCAGCGATTCGCTCTTCGAGAGGACGAGTACCTCGCGCCCCTGTTCGGCCAGAGTGATTGCGCAGGCGAGTCCAGCCGCGCCGCATCCTATAATAAGAACTTCAGTTTCGGTCATGGTGTATTTATACATTTTTCCGGGAAAGATTGCAACAGCGCAGCAAGTGCCGGTATGATACCGGACGCGGGCTGCTCAGGCACGCGCCCGTTAAACGCTCAGGCAAAATTCTTCAAGCATTAAATCAAATGGTTTCTCAAAGTGGAGGGACATCAGATTTTCAGCCCTGTCCAGTTTAATTGCGGCAAAGCCTTCCAGTTGCAGACCTCTGCTTTCCTGTAGCGCGCATATATAGGGAAAATAGATATCCTGCCCAAAACCGCAGGGGCTGAGGCTTTTAGTGATGGAACAGTCCAGGTAATAGTGTTCGATTAAAAGCTCATAGAGCGCTTTATGCCCTTCGTCGCCGGTATGTATGGGACAGGTAGGGAAGCACCAGGCACCTGCGCTGATATCCGGCTCCGAGCCGGAATTTTGTTCGCGCAGAAAGGCATAAATGAAATCTTCTCCCGGGGTAATGATGGCGGCGGCAATCTGCATACTTATCCCCCCTCTTTCTTTGAAGAGAATTTAGCTATTGCGCGGCTTGCAATAGTATAACAATCGCCGGGTGCGGGGCGTTCCTGCAGGAGCGAACGGCGAAAGGCTTTCAGTGCCCGGATACGCCGGGCTGTTTTTTGCTTATCATACAGAAACCGCAGGATCTCTTCGGCAAGCTGCGCCGGACGGGCGTCGCTCTGGAGGAATTCGCGCGCAAGCTCTTTGCCGCTCAGTATATTCGGAATGCTAATCGAATGTAATTTTTTTTGGATCCCCCACAGTTTTGCCATGATAAACCAGGAGAGCGCGGAGATCTTGTAAAAAACCGTGTAGGGACAGCAGGCGAGCGCCGCATCAAGCGTCATGGTGCCTGATTTGACTATCGCGGCGTCGGCGTCGGCAAAAATATCTTCTCCGTTTACAGCCTGTATATCGATTCCATGACGCCGGAAGTCCTGCGTGAGCCTTTCCTCATGCTTTCTGCCGATGACAGGCGTAATAAAAATTGTATTTGGAAATTGCATACGAACGATATGCGCAGCACCTGCAAGCAGTGGAATGAAGCGGCGTATCTCGCTTTTTCGCGCTCCGGCGGCAAGAACGATTTTTTTATCCTGATTCCGGCATTTTCGCGCGCCTGTCTGCGCTGTGTTGGCGAGGGGGTGTCCGCAATAGACCGAGCGCGCGCCCAGAGAGGTATAAAATTCATGCCCCTTGCGGTATATATTCAGAAAGAGATCGGTACGCGCCGCAGTTTTGAGCCCGTGCCGCCGGTCATTCCAGAGGAAATTTTGCGGCGGTATAAAGTAAATCACCCTTGCGCCCGCGCGGCGCGCAAATCGCGCGAGAATGAGATTCAGTCCCTGAGAGTCCACGGCGATGAAGATATCCGGCCGGACGCGCCGCAATAACCGCCGCGCGCGGATGATTGCCGCAAGTGCGAAGGGCAGCATCCGCAGGGATTCCGTTATTCCAATCGTGGAAACCGCAGTGATATCCAGCAGCAGCTCAAACCCTGCGTTTTGCATGGCATGAGAGCCGACGCCGCAGATGCGCCATGCGGGATTGTCTGCCCTAAGTGTCCGCACCAGACCGGCAGCCAGACGGTCTCCGGAAGCCTCTCCCGCGCTTATGAATACCGTGTAATCGGAATGGGGAATGGCGCTCTCTCCTGGAATTGCCCGCCGAATTGCGGAGAGCATGATACCAAACATACCATGAATACAGAATCGGAGTCCAGTCCATTTTTGAATGGACGTGAAATTCCGCTTGAGTCTTATGCCTGGAATACATATACTGATAATTCAGGCTTTTAAGTGTTATGGATCAAGCAAGAGGTTTTAACCTTGCGCCAGGGAGGATATATGCGGCAGTTGAAACGAAACTGTATTTTCGGCGGAGCTTTTATATTGACAATTTTCGTTGTTTCCTGCGCGAATGTGACCAAAATCGCCGCCAATACGCAAAAAAAGGGACTCACCGAAAGCCAGATCATAGCCGGATTGAAGGATGCGCTCAATGTTGGCTCGAAAAATGCGGCTACGATACTCAATAAAAAAGACGGTTATTTCAGGGACGCCGCCGTAAAGATTCCATTCCCGCCTGAGCTCAGTACCGTCGAGAGAACCCTGCGCTCATTTGGTGCCGGTTCAAACGTGGACACATTTATTGAGCGAATGAACAGGGGTGCCGAGGACGCCGCGATTGAGTCAGTTGATATCTTTGCGGGCAAGGTGCGCGCCATGACCTTTGCGGACGCGCGCACAATTCTTTTTGGCGGAGTCGATAATGCCGCGACGCAGTATTTCAAGCGCACCACAACAGACAGCCTCGCGGCGGCTTTCAGGCCAAAAATAGGAAATTCACTCGACAAGGTGCATGCCACAACCCTTTGGCGGGAGATCACGCAGCAGTACAACAAGATTCCCGGAGTCAATAAGGTGGACACGGATTTGATCCGATATGTCTGCGATCGCGCGCTTTCCGGTTTGTTCAGCAAGATTGAAATCGAAGAACGCAGGATTCGCAAAGAGCCGGCATTTCGTGTTACGGCTATTCTCAAACAGGTCTTTGGCGAATTGGACAAAAAGTAGGACAAGTTTGTTTTCGGTGGCTGCAAAGGAGGATCGGTATGTTTGGCTTGAAAACTGAAATTCCGCGCGCGCCGCGTATTGGCGTCCCGGAGGAGCGTTTTGCGGCTCTCGGGATTGATTTTGACGCCAGCGAGTGCGCCCTTATTGAGAACAGAGTGGCAATAGACGTGAGACTCACGGCCATTACGAATATTTCCGTGGGCGGTCTCAAGGTTGCGCTGGCGGATGTTTCGCGCGAACCCAAAAAGGATGATACCATTGTTATGCGTATCGCTGGCCGCGAACGCTCCTGGAATATCAAGGGGCGTGTTGCCTGGATCGAGCCTCTCAGCGCCGGGCAGTGGTGGGCTGGCGTTGAATTTGCTTTTTCTGCGGACGCTTCCTGTTTTTACAGGGCTCTTACCGAATAACGCTTCCAAATGAACAAGACCAGGGGTATAAGTATATACCCCTGGTTATTGCAAAAGTCCGACGGTCTGCTATTCCGGTTTTTCCAATTTGCCCATAAATAACGGCATCAGGCTTGTGTTATCCACGATGCAGTACGCGAAGGGGCGATCCGCCGTAAAAATGAATGGAGGCGGCTCGGATAAGACTGCGCTGGTGCGGACTGCGCCCATAGTCACCGCAGCGGCCTTTGTTCCCTGTTCGTCAACGCTGATCACTGCCTTATGCAAAACCAGCCCGATGTTGAGATTTTTCGCCCCGCTGATGCCCGAAAGATCCGCATTGGTGCCGAAGGCCGCGCCCATCCCAAGCTGGGAGAGTGCCGGAATCAGATTGATCGTGCCGAAGCTCGTTTTGAAAATTGGAATTTCCACTATTCCCTTGCGTTCTTTGAGCGCAGCGAGGAGCGTTTTGAATTTTGTCCAGTCCATACCCTGAAGAATGTTGTTCAGCGGAACACCTGCATTCGGAAGGATAATGTACATCGAATAGCGTTTGTTGCCATAGGGAATCTCCGCAATGGCCAGGGTGTTATCCGAAGCGTAGCGGTAGGTGTCGCTCTGCCTCATCATGGTCACATTTGACTTGACTCCATTGCCCTGGGTGAAAGGTTTTTGCTGATTCATTCTGCTGTCAAATGTATTCGCCCATTTACCATTGAAATAGATCGCGTTGACTGCCAGGAGTATCATGTCTTTGGTGATCGAATCTATTATGGAAGGAATCATGCTCTGGGTTTTTTTGTTGATCCAGGCGTTCACGCTTCTGACCGCTTCCGGTTTGCCGAAATCCAGCTTTTTGACTTCAGCATTCAGGGCGGAATTCTTTTTTGTAAAGCCCGAAAGCAGTTTTACGTCCTTGTCATACCACAGAGAGTTTGCGATATCGAGCTGAATCCCGCTGTCCCTGGGCAGCTTTGCCAGGACAAGGTTTTGAATTGCTTCGTTCATTTCCTTCTCGCTGATTTGCGCGAGTCCGAGGGTTTTGCGCATGGCTTCCAGGGTATCGCCCTTTGCTCCGTTCATGATCATGGTCAGGGCAAGCTCAATCGAGGCTGGCGAGAGGAAGATATTATCTGAACTTATACTTTTGTGCAAGTTTCTGAAGAGTGCGAATCCAAATTCACCCACCGCATCCGAGTATTTTTGCAAGCGCATGGTTTTGTCTCCCGTTTCAGCCGCAATGGATTGGTTGATAAGAAGAATCGAGAGCGTTCCAATAAGGACGCAGACCAGGAAGATTCTGAGTTTCATTTCTTTTTCCTTAACATTTGTTGGGTTCGTGTTTTCCGAACCTGATTCTTTTAAGTATACACTGTTTCGCTTTTTTCGCGTGTGGTATTGCGCGTCGTTCCTGATTCTGAGCGGCGGATTATTCGCGCGTATTCGCCGGCCCCTCGCCAAAATCGCCATCCATTTCCAGAAGCAGGAGTACGTACTTCTGGAAGCGAGTGGCGCTTCGCATCCGGCTCAGCGAGGAGATGCTTGAGTTTTTCCCTGCTTCCGCTTAGACTGGAGGTATACCGCCTTTTTTACCGCTAAAAAGGAGTTATGCCATAATCGAAAATGAGAAGCGCGCGCAGTTTGTGCGCGGAGTGCTGCGCAGAACCCGAAGCGAAACGCCTCCCGACTGGGCGCCTCGGTGGGGGGCGCGTTTTGCCGCCGCGCTTGGGGTGTATCTGCTTGGGCTTGCTGCGTGCTGGTTCTTTTTTCTCCTGAAAGGACTGCTGCGGGGACAAGCCGGGATGGACGTCTGGCCTCTCCTGGGTACGCTTCTGGCGTATATTCTCTCCCTGATTTTTGGACACCTCGGAAGGCGGATTCTCGCTCTGGGTATCCCCTTTACCCGTCTGGTGTGGTTCATTTCTTTTGGCTTGCTTGCCTATTGTTTTGGCGAGTATGCTTTTACTTCCGGGGATTCCGCCCGCAACTGGTATATTGGGCTCGCGGCGCTGTTTTTTGTGGCAGGTTTGGGACCGTTCATCGGAATGATACAGAACCGCAGGGCGCGGCAAAAACGCGGCTACGACGACTGGACGCGCCCGCAGCGTTCCCTCGGGGTGCTTTGTATGGAGATAATTGCCCTGGCTTTGGGTGTGCTTTCTGCTGTTTTGTGCTTTGAGTGGCTTATGGCGTAATTCCGCCCCATCATTGCCGCCTGATGATGGATAATGTACAGAGGAGAAGCAGCCATGCTGAAGGAGAATCTGGTTGTTTGGTTTGAAAAAGCGATTCGTGAAAATTGGTATAGTCCCGCCCTCTCTGACTACGGGGCGAGTACCTATTCGTATGGGCAGGTGGCCGAGCAGATCCTCCGGCTGCATGCGCTCTTTGAGCGTTTTGGGGTAAGCCGCGGCGACAAGATCGCCCTTACCGGAAAGAATCTGGCCAACTGGTGCCTGGTATATCTGGCGACCGTGAGCTATGGGGCGGTTATCGTACCCATTCTGGCGGAATTTCTTCCCGATGATATGCAGCATATCGTCAATCACTCGGACGCTGTTCTGCTTTTTGCATCAGAGGCGATAGCGGAAAAGCTGGACGAATTGCAGATGAAGCGCCTTGACGCGATTTTTTCGCTGGAGGAGCTTTCTCTCCTGTATGCGCGGCGCAATGCCTATCTCTCCTATCCCGACCGCGTTTCCAGGAGCTTTGGGGATACCTACGGTAAACTCCTCTCTCCGGATAATTTCCGGCTGCCTAAAGTACCCAACAAGGAACTCGCGGCCATCGTCTACACCTCGGGGACGACCGGTTTCTCCAAAGGGGTCATGCTTGCCCATAACAGCCTTATCGCGAATGTGCGTTTTGGCTGCGAACACATACCGCTCGAGCCGGGCAGCCGGTTTGTTTCCCTTCTGCCGCTGGCGCACACCTACGGCTGCGCCTTTGAATTTCTGTTCCCGTTCTGCAAGGGGGTGGATATTACCCTGCTCGGGAGAACGCCCTCGCCCAAGGCGGCGATGCAGGCCTTCGCCGAGGTTCGCCCCAACCTGATAATCAGCGTACCGCTCGTCATTGAAAAGATCTACCGCACCCGTATCCGCCACATGATCGATAAAACGGCCATTAAAGTCCTTAGGCGCGTACCCGGAGTCAGCGGGCTGATCAGCAATAAAATACTCAAAGGGCTCAACGACGCTTTTGGCGGAAATTTCTACGAGGTGGTGATTGGCGGCGCTCCGATCAACGGGGAAGTGGCGGAATTTCTCACGAAAATCGGTTTCCGCTATACTGTGGGCTATGGCATGACCGAATGCGGCCCTTTAATCAGCTATACGGACTATAAAAATTTCAAGATACACTCAGCCGGGACCGCAATCGATACCATAACCGTGCGCATTGATTCTCCGGATCCGCAAAATATAGTGGGTGAGATACTTGTGCGCGGTGAGAATGTTATGAACGGTTATTATAAAAATCCGCAGGCCACGCGCGAGGTTCTGGACAAGAATGGCTGGCTGCATACCGGCGATATGGGCGTGGTCGATAAGGATGGTTTTATATATATCCGCGGGCGCTCGAAGGTCATGCTCCTGACTTCTTCGGGAGAAAACGTCTATCCGGAGGAAATCGAGGCTCGCCTTAACAATATGCCGCTGGTGGATGAGTCACTCGTGATCGAGCGCAACGGGCAGTTTGTGGCTCTGGTGTATGCCGACGCCAGTGCCGGTCTCAGCGAGGATGAGGTCATGGAGCAAATGGAGAAAAACCGCAA
Organism: Spirochaetota bacterium; assembly: GCA_031283155.1. Classification (GTDB taxonomy): domain Bacteria; phylum Spirochaetota; class JAGLSM01; order JAGLSM01; family JAKPMW01; genus JAKPMW01. The sequence continues at coordinate 37,033 of JAITCI010000060.1, forward strand.
GGAACTCAACGAACATATTCCGCGATCCTGGTCGATTGCGCGCATCCAGCTTTTCCCCGAGGAATTTGAAAAAACGCCGACCAAAAAGATCAAGCGGTATCTGTATTCAAACTGACGGGTTAAATTTATCCAAACGAACGCCTTCATCGGATGCAGCGTATCCGATGAAGGCGCGTCATCCATCTTTCCAATCACGATACACACATTTATATTGAATGTATCAAAATAAGGGGTGTACTGTATGGGAAAAAGAGTGGCTGTGGTCGGAGCAACCGGCGCGGTGGGCGTCGAGATGCTCGCGACCCTCGACAAGAGAAATTTTCCGGTCGACGAATTATTTGTCTTTGCGTCCGCGCGCTCGGTCGGCAAGAAGCTTGGCTTTCAGGGCAGGGAATACGCGGTGGAGGAACTTACCGCAGCCTGCTTTGACGGCAAAAAAATAGATATTGCGCTTTTCTCCGCAGGGGCGTCGCGCAGCAAGGAATTTGCGCCCGCTGCGGTTCGCGCAGGCGCGCTTGTGATCGACAACTCAAGCGCCTTTCGGATGGATGCGGATATTCCGCTTGTCGTCCCCGAGGTGAATCCCGAAGACGCGAAGGCGCACACGGGTATCATTGCCAATCCCAATTGCTCGACCATCCAGATGGTGGTCGCCTTAAAGCCGCTGCATGACGCCGCACAGATCCTGCGCGTCGAGGTGGCGACCTATCAGGCTGTATCCGGCGCGGGGCAGTCGGCCATGGATGAGTGCATTCAGCAAACCCGCGACTTTCTGGCCTCGAAGCCATTGCACATCGAAAAATTCGCGCACCAGATAGCGTTTAACCTGATCCCGCATATCGACGTCTTTCAGGACAACGGATACACCAAGGAAGAAATGAAAATGGTGTACGAGACCCGCAAGATCATGCACGCGCCCGACTTGCGCGTGAACGCAACCACGGTGCGCGTCCCGGTATTGCGCGCCCATTCCGAGGTCATTACTGTCAGCACCGAAAAAAAGCTCAGCGCCGCCGAGGCGCGCGCGTATCTCGCGAAAGCGCCCGGTATAATCGTGCAGGATGATCCCGCAAAAAATCAGTATCCGATGCCGTTTTTCGTAAGCGGTTCGTATCCGGTATACGTGGGACGTATACGCGAGGATATTTCGCAGGAAAATGGGATCACTTTTTTCTGCGTTGCGGATCAGCTCCTTAAGGGGGCGGCCTTAAACGCGGTGCAGATCGCCGAACTCTTTTTGTAAACCGCAGGGGTACGGGCATGGGCAAAGACAGCCATGAGGATTCCAGCCTGGTCGTGGTTGATCAGGTACTTCCCATAAAATTGCCCATAGTCGTTTTACATTCGCGGCCGCTCTTTCCCGAGATGATCACCCCGATGATGATCAGCGACAAGCGATCAATCGATACCATTGATTATGCGCTTGATCATGGCGGCTGTGTGGGCTTTGTGCTGATCCGCGACGCCGAAAAGGATATTGAGCTTAAAGGGAATCTCTATACCGTTGGGGTTGTAGGACGCATATTAAAGCGCATTCATCTTCCCGACGGCGGGATTAACATATTCGTCAACGCAATTAAGCGTTTTCATCTGCGCAAGCTGCTTGTCAATGAGGGGAATATCCTTCTCTCCGCCGCCGGTTACGAACCGGAGGATGAAAGCGACGACGATGAAACCAAGGCCTTAACGCGCGCCATTTTTTCCCTGGTTCGCGAGGTCACAGAAAACAATCCCCTCTTTTCGGAAGAGGTTCGGCTTACCCTTGTAAACGTGAAAAGTCCCGCGAGGCTCGCGGATTTTATCGCCTCCATGCTGAACATCTCGCGCGAGGAGCAGCAGGCCGCCCTGGAGGAGTTCTCCTTAAAGGCGCGGCTGACCATGGTGCTGAAGTATCTCACGCGCGAAAAGGAACTCCATGCGCTCCAGCAAAAGATACAGGAGCAGATCAACGAGAAGATCAGCCGGCAGCAGCGCGAGTTTTTCCTGAAGGAGCAGCTTAGGGCAATCCGGCAGGAACTCGGTATGGAGATGAACGAGCGGGAAGGAGATCTCGCGCGTTTCCGCAAACGCCTTGAAGAGCTTGCGCTCGCCGGAGAGGCCCTCGAAAAGATCACTGCGGAGATCAATAAGCTGGAGGCCACCGATCACCACTCGCCCGAGTATGCGGTTATCCGAACCTATCTTGAAACAGTCTTTTCGCTCCCCTGGAATATCGTGAGCGAGGATCGCCTCGAGATAACGCGCGCTTCCAAAATTCTCTCGGCGGAGCATTTTGGTCTTGATGAGGTTAAGGAGCGCATCCTCGAATTCCTCGCGGTGCAGGTGCTGATTAAGGATCGCAAGAGCGCTCGCGGATCCATTCTGTGTCTTGTGGGGCCGCCCGGAGTGGGCAAAACCTCGCTCGGCAAAGCCATCGCGGGTTCGATGAACCGCAAATTCTTCCGATTCTCGCTGGGCGGGATGCGCGACGAGGCGGAGATAAAGGGACACAGGCGAACCTATATCGGTGCGATGCCCGGCAAGATCATCGAAGCGCTCGCGATCACAAAAACCGCCAACCCCGTTTTGATGCTGGATGAGATCGACAAGCTCGGGCAATCCTGGCAGGGCGATCCCTCCTCCGCCCTGCTCGAGGTGCTTGATCCGGAGCAGAATCAGAATTTCCGCGATCATTACCTCGATCTCCCCTTTGATCTCTCGCGGGTGTTCTTTATCACTACCGCCAATACCCTGGACAGCATTCCTCTGCCGCTTCTGGATCGTATGGAGGTGATTCGGCTCTCCGGCTACATATCCGAGGATAAGGCGCAGATCGCTTTGCGCTATCTCATTCCTCGCGCTCTGGAGGCAAATGGTCTTCCCAAGGGGTATGTTACAATTTCAAAGCCGGTTTTGATGGATATCGCGAACGGCTACGCGCGCGAGGCCGGGGTGCGCAGCCTTGAGAAGCATATTCACCGGATCATGCGCCGCGCCGCGTATGCCTATGTCGCCGGTTCCAAAACGGATCCCGTTGTTATAACCGCGGAGAACCTGCGCGAGTATCTCGGCGAGCCGCTCTTCCGCGAGGAGAAGGCGCGCCGTCTTGATCGCGCGGGACTCGCGCTCGGGCTTGCCTGGACGTCTATGGGCGGCGATGTTCTGACCATCGAGTGCCTGGCTGTGCCCGGGAAGGCCGGTCTGAAGCTCACCGGCAAATTGGGCGAGGTTATGAGCGAATCGGCCGCGATAGCGTGGACCTTTGTGAAGAATCTCGCGATAGCCGAGGGGATTGAACAGGAATGGTTTGAGAAGCACGAGATTCACCTGCATGTTCCCGAAGGTGCCACGCCCAAGGATGGTCCCTCGGCGGGCATAACCATGGCAAGCGCGATGCTCTCGCTGATCTTCGGGCAAAAGCTGCGCAATAATCTCGCCATGACGGGCGAACTCTCGCTCGTGGGAGACGTCCTTCCGATTGGCGGTCTTAAGGAAAAGGTGATCGCCGCGAAGCGAAGCGGGATCCGCGAGGTGATTATCCCCGCGCAAAACGAGGCGCAGCTTGCGGAGATACCCAGGCACGTGCGGCGCGGACTTGTTTTCTACCTCGCGCGCGCGATGACCGAGGTGCGGAGCGTTGTTTTTGCCAGGGGTGCCACCCCGGAACTGGATGCCTTGCGCTGGAAAAACGAGGATTAAAGCGAATATGTAATTTCAGGATTTGGAGCCGCAGAACTATGGAAAAGATTGAAAAGAGTCCGCTGGATCCCTTTGTGAAATGGTTTTTCCCAAAGCTCCTCCCTTTCGTCCCGCAATGGATGAGCGCGAATGCGATCACCTCCATCGGGATTGTGATCTGTTTTCTCGCGGGCGTCTCGCTTGTGCTGACCGGGTATTCCTTTATTTTTTATTACACGGCGGCCATTCTGTTTTTTCTGACATGGGTGACCGATACCCTGGACGGTGTTGTGGCGCGCGCGCGGAATCAGCAATCGCGGCTTGGCCATTATCTGGATCACTATGGGGACTCATGGGCGATCATTTTTATCGGTCTTGGGCTTTATCTCTCGAAGGGTTCGCACGTCCTGGTTGGACTCATCTGCTGCGTTATCTATCTCATGCTCCAGATCGACGGGCATATCAAGGTGCAGATAACCAACACCCTGGAACTGCCCGCCTTTGGTCCGACAGAAATTCGCCTTGTGATTTTTCTGGCCATGATCTTCGCGGCGATTTTTGATCCCGGGGCGCCTCTCTCTTGGTGGCCGGAGATAACCGGAGAATCCGGCTGGCTCACGCAGGCTCTCGGCTTGCAGACAGGAATGACATTCCTGGACGTCGCGGGCATTTTTGTGTGTCTATGCTGCGCCATAGGTCTGATTGCCGAGACGTGGTTAATGATACGGCGGTTTGGGCGGATGGATCGCGGGGGGCGGCAATGATTACAGAGGCGGTCATCCTTGCGGCAGGGCAGGGTACACGGATTCGCGCTGTCTCCCGCGATTTGCCGAAACCCCTGGTTACGGTGGGCGGAAAAACGCTTCTGCAATCGGGGGTGGATGCACTGCTCTCGATGGGGATCGAAAAAATAGTGTGCGTCGTCGGGTATCAGCATCAGGAGGTGCGTGATTACGCGGCGGGTATGCCCTGGCATGACGCGATTGTGTTTGTGCAAAACGACGAGTGGCAAAAGGAGAACGGGCTTTCGGTGTACGCCGCTCGGGAAGCGCTTCATGGAGAATTTTTCCTGCTGCAAATGGTTGATCATCTCTTCGACGCCGCAATTTACGAAAGGGCGCTGGCCGCGCGGCATGATGCGGGAATCTCCTACCTCTGCATTGATCGCGACATCGCCGGTGTGCATGATCCGGATGACGCCACAAAACTTGTCGTCCGCCCCGATACCTCCATTGCGTCTATCGCCAAAAATCTGACCGAATATAACGCGGTTGACTGCGGGCTTTTTGTGATGCACACCGCGATCTTCGGATTTTTTGAGCAGGCCATCCGCGCCGGACGGAATACCATCTCCAATTCGGTTGAGGACGCCGGAAGGGCGGGTTCTTTTCGCACAATCGATATCACCGGCGCGCGCTGGATAGACGTGGATACCGAAGAGGCCTGGCAGGAAGCAACGCGGCGCGTACAGGGCGGATAAAGCCCCCGGGATGTCATTGCGAGCCGTAGGCGAAGCAATCCATGTTGTAATTTGCAGCAGCGCTGCAAGAAAATTTCATATCGTAATTTTCCGCGCGTTTTCCTGATCACCAAGATCGCCCGCAGCCCCGCGTGTTTTCCTGACTGACCGGCTCGCCTACCGCCCGCGCAGAGCCTCTGGCCAGATAAGTCTGTGGAGCTGCAGGTTCAGCCGGATTCTTCTGCCGCTTGCGAGGATGGCTTCCGCGAGATCCCGCGCCTCAACCTTGCCGGATACCGGCGAGAGCAGCACGTCGTATCTTTCGTCAAGCCGGTAACGCGCGATAGAATCCAGCGCCCAGGCGGTATCGGACGGTCCGGCGATCACAAATTTAAAGACGTCATGATGGCGGCGCGCTTTCCGGAAATTTTCGTGATTCATAACGCCGCTCATGCCGCTCCCGGGCGTTTTCACGTCAATGATCGCGATCAGCTTTTCAGGGAGATCATCGACGGGGCAGCTTCCGTTGGTTTCCATGCTTGTGGAATAACCGTCTTGGATCAGGAGCGAAGCCAGCGCTAACGCAGCCTCCCGCTGCAGGAGCGGCTCTCCACCGGTGATCAGGACGCGGTTATTCGCGGAACCTCCGAGCGCGCGGACGCGACGCATTACCTCTTCGATTTCCATCTCTTCGCCTTCGTCCCATGCGTAGGCCGTATCGCAGTAGAGGCAGCGCAGATTGCAGCCCGCAAGGCGTATAAAAATGGCAGGCCAGAGCATCCCCCTGGCCTCGCCCTGGAGCGAGCGGAAAATTTCGCTGACAAAAATTTTCATGATGGGGATGGATTGCCGGAATAGCCCGCGATGGAACCGTCGGTCTCTTCTGCCGTCACCTCAACAAGCCTTGCCTGTGGCGGGAGCACGCCCTGAAGCCGCGCATAGATCCAGCGCGCGATATTTTCGGCAGTCGGATTGGTATGCGTAAAATCGGGATGCGCGTTGATATTGCTGTGATCCAGTTCGGAGAGTACCTCGCGCAGCAGGCGGCGGAGTTCGCTGAAATCAAACAGCATCCCGTCCGCGCCAAGCGCCTCGCCTCCGAGGCACGCGGTGACGCGCCAGTTATGCCCGTGCTGATTCTCGCATTTGCCGCCATACTCCCGCAAATTATGCGCGGCGGAAAAACTCGCGCCGACCCGAATGGTATACATGAACAAGAAGATACTCCGCGCGCGCGGCGAAAGCCACATCGTGGTTTTGTGCTTGTGCAGAGCAACGCATACCCACAGGGCACAAGCGCACTCTGCGCGCAACAGGATGTTGTGACCGGCGCGGAGTGTGGTGCTTGCATCCGGCGAGGAACTGCTGAGCGAAGGTATTTTTTTGAGGGGGGAACAGTTGCCGCATACGGAAGCAGTCAGCGAAGCTGGTCGTGACGCATAGTGTCCTGCCGCCGCAAACACGAAGTTTGCGCCCCGCGCGCAACAGGATGTTGCGACCGGCGCGGGGTATCCCGCAATAACCGCAGCGCCGAGCCGCTCCCGACGCCGTTCCGCAGGGGTGTAAAAAAGCAAAAATTTTTGGCCACGAAAGAGGCCGAATAAAGACGCGATGTTGTAGCGCCCGTCACGGTGTGCGACTGCATGGAAGGATTTTAACATTGCTTTGCAACGAACAGTATCCCATCGTACCACAAACGCCTTGAATTTGTACAAATATGCTTTTCGGCATAGGGTTTTTCGCCCATTTCCATAAAAATATACCTTTCGGCATACATACAGCCCGTTTTCCCACAGATACAATTCCCTGCATACACAAAGCCGTTGGCTTTGATGAATATCAGCGCCCGCGTACGGCGGGAGACAGAGGGGAACCTATGGATCATAAGAAACCGTTTTTTGCTTTGCTCTTCATTTTCATTTTATGCAGTTTCGCGGCCTGTGGCGGCGATGACGACCCGAACCACCAGAGAAGCAGCGACGACGGCGGCTACACCCCAGGAGGAGGCAGCGAATCCAGCAATCCATCCGGCGGGAGCAGTTCCGCTCCGTGGACTACCCCGGAGTCGCACGTCATGGTGCCTATAGCTGCGGGTAATTTCACGATGGGCAGCAGCCGCCCGGTGACGCTGACCAGAGCGTTTTATATGGGTAAGTATGCGGTAACACAGGAATTGTATGAAGAGGTAATGGGGAGCAATCCGAGTTTATTTACAACGGGCGTTGCGGCAGGGGAGGTACAGGCAAGACGTCCTGTGGAATCTGTACGTTGGTATGAAACGCTTGTATTTTGTAATAAACTCAGCGTATTGGAAGGATTAACGCCCGTATACACTATCAGCAGCAGTACAGATCCTTCAGTTTGGGGTTATGGTTATGTGCCTACAGGAGGTAGCGATCCTACCTGGGACGCTGTGACTATGAACAGCAGCGCGAATGGGTACAGACTGCCCACCGAAGCGGAGTGGGAGTATGCCTGCCGCGCGGGGACGACGACAACGTACAATCTTGGCAGCTCTTGGAGTGGTGATTGGGGATGGTACCTGAGTAACAGCAGCAGTAAAACGCATGAGGTGGGCAAAAAGACTCCTAACGCCTGGGGCTTATACGATATGCACGGGAATGTACAAGATTGGGTCTGGGACTGGTATGGAGAATCGTTAGGAACAAGCGCAGTAAGTGATCCGACCGGTCCCGCATCGGGTTCGGACCGACTCAGTCGCGGCGGCAGTTGGCGCAGTAATACTGCGGGTCTGACTTCCACGAGTCGGGGCATCGGCAACCCGGGCAGCGCGGTAGATAGCGGTCTTGGGTTCCGTCTTGCGCGGAATAACTAGGGCGTGTCTCCAACAAAAGGGCTGTCCATACCGGGCAGCCCTTTTTGTGTACGGCGCTCTCCTTTTTGTAAATGCTTTTCGCCAAGCCGCGAATAAGCGATCCTCAAAAATATGGAACTCAAAACCAAAATCCGTGAGGTTGAGTAAAAACCTTCTTAAGGTTTTTGCTTTATTCGATCTTTTATTCGTGTGATTCGTGGCCAAATTACTTTTTTATTCGCCGTATTCGCGGCTTACGGCCGTTTTGTCATCGCGGCAATATCGAGCACGGCGTCGAGCCGCGCGGGATCAACGCCCGCCTCGTTTTCGAGCAGGCTGCGGAGGCTCCTGCCGCTTTGCTCCGCTTCTTTCGCGAGCGAGGCGGCGCGCGCATAACCCACAAGCGGGGTGATAGCGGTAACAAGGGAGAGGCTGCGCAGGGCTTGTTCGCGGCAGCGCTCGCGGTTCGCTGTGATACCGCGCACACAATTTTGGTTGAAGGATTCCATGCCGCGCGCGAGCAGGGAAAGCGATTCCAGAGCGCATTGCCCCATGAGCGGCATCATGGTATTGAGTTCAAAATTGCCCGCCGAGACCGCAAAGGCTATCGTGCTGTCATTGCCGAGCACCCGCGCCGAAACCTGCATCAGCGCTTCGGCCTGCACGGGGTTGATCTTCGCGGGCATGATCGAGGATCCGGGCTGGGTCGCCGGAAGGGATATTTCGCCTAAGCCGCAGTGCGGCCCTGACGCAAGCCAGCGGATATCGTTCGCGATCTTGAAGAGCGCAAGCCCGAGCCCGCGCAATGCGGCGGAGAAAATTCCGAGGGCGTCGCGCGCGGCCTGCGCCTCAAAGTGGTTGGGCGCTTCAATGAGCGGCAGATCATAATCCTGCGCAAGCCATGCGATCACCTCGCGCACGAGAGCCGCAGGCGCGTGCATACCGGTGCCCACCGCAGTTCCTCCAAGCGGGAGTTCGCAGAGCCCCGCGCTTGCCTGGAGGAGAGTATGTTCCGCCCGCGCGAGCTGCGCGGCGTATCCCGAAAATTCCTGACCGAGGGTTATGGGCACCGCGTCCTGGAGGTGCGTACGCCCTGTTTTGACTATATCGGAAAAATCCTGCGCTTTTGCGTTGAGGCTCTCGCGGAGATCGCGCAATGCCGGCAAGAGATCGCCGTGCAGGGCTTCGAGACACGCGAGATGGATGGCGGAGGGAAACACGTCGTTGGAGGACTGCGCGCGGTTCACGTCGTCGTTCGGATGCACCGCAAGCCCTGCCGCCGCCTCCGCGAGACGCGCAATCACCTCGTTCACGTTCATATTGGAAGATGTACCCGAACCGGTCTGGTAGACGTCGACAGGGAACTGGTCATTATATTTTCCGTTTGCGACGATGGCTGCGGCCTCGGCTATCGCCTGAAAGCGAATACTCTCCTGTGTTCCGGCAGCGCAGAATTGTACGTGGATAGCCGCCCATGCGCGCTTGATCCGCGCGATGGATTTAATGACAGCGAAGCAGAGCGGGGTATTGCTGATTTGAAAATTATGGATTGCGCGCGCGGTCGCGGCGCCGTAGAGCGCGTCGTCAGGGATCTGCATCTCCCCGAGGGAATCCCGCTCGATACGCATATCTGCAATCCTTTAAGCAGCGCGGCTACACTATCTGTTCAATAAATGCGCGCTGCGACTGGTCAAGTTTATAAAATTTCAATTCGTAAATAAATCGACCATCGCCGGGATGTTTTTCAAGTTTAATCCGGGCTTGTATGCGGCAGAGTTCTTCCCCGGGCGTTCCCTTTTGTTTTATGATCGTCATATAAATGATCTTGTTATTCGCTATGCGTTCGCTTGTTTCCAGCCGCGCCGATATTTTGAATACGCCATGCGTAACGCAGTCATGCAGCTGACGGAAGCCCAGCGGCGTTTTTATTTCATATTGAATGGCAAAATTGTTTTTTTCAGAGCATGGTCTTTTGTTTGTCTCGGGGCTGTATACGCAGGTTCTGTCTTTGCCGGTGTTCTTCGCGTGGTACAGAGCCTGATCTGCCGCAAGCACAATCGCGTTCGGGTTTTCATCGGTCAGATGTTCGGGGTAGCACGCAACCCCGGCGCTGAAGGTAATGCCCTTCTCGGCGAAGAGAGGCGTGTTTTTTACATTTTGCTGAATACGCGCCATAAGGGATAATGCGCCAGAGGTGCCTGTTTCCGGCTGGAGTATCACAAATTCCTCCCCGCCGTAGCGGCAGGCTATATCCTCATGCCGCGTGTTGGTATCGAGTATACCTCCGAAACTCTCGAGGACGATATCCCCGAATGGATGTCCGTAGGTATCATTGAGCTGCTTGAAGTTGTCCAGATCAATCATGGCCACGGAGAGTTTATTCTGATAGCGCACAGCACGCCGCATCTCTTTGGAAAGGCTGATGTTAAAATAGCGTCTGTTGAAGAGCTTGGTGAGGTGATCGGTCATCACCAGGGTTTCGGTTTGCCGGAAGAACTCGTTTTCAACCAGGAGCGGATCGGCCAGACATGAATGGATGTGTGTAAAATAATCAAGTACCGCAAGATATATCCCGCAGTCGCGCCGCAGGGCGCTGCTGAGCAGACGATAATCGTCGATAATGCCGACCCAGTGTTTCCTGGCTTCTTCTTCTTCAAAGAATACGTAAATAAGCGAAGAAAGGAGGCGGGAGAAAAAAAGATCGCCTGTATCCGGCAACTCGGTAATCGCCTGTATCTCCCTCTCAAGGAAGGATCCGTTCCGGATATTTTGTTTAAGCAGAGCCAGAAGTTCCTGCTTAAGAGCGTCCTCTTTGTAATCCATATTTATCCAATTTCTCCAGGTAAACCAGTATAGCATTGAAGACAAGGGCAAACAAGAACCATATTCCCGCGCCTGTATATAGTATCGGTCGAAAACACAGAAGTTTTCAACGCGAACCTGCTTGACGCATTATCCCGCCGCTGACTAGATTATTTCGGATTATACCTTTCAAGGAGAAAGTCATGGCTTTTCAGGCGGACAAGATATGGTTTGATGGAAAATTTGTTGACTGGGATAAGGCCTCGGTACACGTCCTTTCGCACGCGCTGCATTACGGAACCTGCGCCTTTGAGGGCGTCCGCGCCTATAAGGCAAAGCAGGGCGCGGTTATAATGCGGCTCCGCGATCATCTGAAGCGGCTTGCGGAAACCTGCGTCATCTACCGGATTCCGGTCACATATTCGATAGAGGATCTCGAGCGCGCGGCTGCGGAAACCCTGAAGGTCAACAAGCTCGATGGTGCCTATATCCGCCCCTTTATCTTCCGCGGCTTTGGGGAGTTGGGGGTCAATCCGCAAAAATGTCCGGTGCATACCGTGATCGCCGCCTGGGATTGGGGGAAGTATCTGGGGCCGGAGGCTCTCGAAAAGGGTGTAAGCGTATGCGTTTCGTCCTGGCGCCGCGCCGCTCCCGATACCTTCCCGACCCTGGCGAAGGCTGCCTGCAATTATATGAACAGCCAGCTCATCAAGCTTGAGGCTCTTGAAAACGGCTATGACGAGGGGCTCGCGCTGGACAGTTACGGCTACCTTTCGGAAGGTTCGGGCGAGAATGTTTTTTTGGTCAAGAATGGAAAGATATTCACACCGCCCTCCTCGTCGGCGCTTTTGCCCGGGATAACGCGGCATAGCGTTATTAAGCTCGCGCGTTCCCTGGGCTATGTGGTTGAGCAGCAGCAGATAGTGCGTGAAGCCCTCTACACCGCAGATGAGATCTTCCTGACAGGTACGGCCGCCGAGGTCACGCCGGTTACGAAGGTGGACAAGATCGCGATTGGCGGCGGAACGCGCGGTCCCATAACGCGCGCCATCCAGGAGCGGTTTTTTGCGATTATCGGGGGCGAGGCTGCCGATGAATTCGGCTGGCTGACCCAGGTAAGCTAACCAAGGGGAAACGGTGTACCCTTGAGCCGATCCCAGGCCTGCCCGGGATCGGTTTTTTGTATCCGCATGGTTTAGCTTGGCCTTTGCTTTGTCGATAGTATGTAAACAAAAAGAGGCGGTAGGTATGCGATACCTTGCGGTTATTGTAATGTGCTGTTGTTTTCTGCTCAATTTCATGATCTATAGCGGGTATGCCGCTCCCGGCAATACGCCGGCCGCGAATAGCGGCGTACCCGGGCTGAGCGGAAACACGGTTCCGGGCGAAGATTCACGGCAGCAAAATATGCCGGATCAAACCGGAAAGGCGCAGAACCTCGCCCGGCCGGAGTTTTATCGCGGGATATATCTGCATAATTACAGTGCCCGAACTCCGAGCATACTCAGCAATTACGTCACACTGGCAAAGCAGCATGGCGTGAATGCCTTCGTTATGGATATGCAGGACGCGGTTTATTTCCAGCCCGGCGCGATACCCGCCTCGAACATCGAACTCTGCATTTCCAATAAAATCTGGCCAATCGCGCGGATAGTGGTTTTCCCCTATGGATTGAAGGAATATCCTGCGCCCCCCGCTTTGATCAGCGACCGCCTGGAACTCGCGCGCAAAGCTTATGCGCTGGGTTTCCGCGAGATTCAGTTTGATTATATTCGTTTTGAGGATTCCGGGCGCTTCGGGCATATCAGTTATGACGCGCGCTACCAGCTTGTTGAAGGGTTTCTCGGGCAGGCGCGCAATGAATTTGGCTCAAAGGGTACCTATATCTCCGCTGACGTTTTTGGGCGCGTCGCGCTCAATCTGCAGGATCCGATAGGGCAGCGGCTTGAGGGGCTGGACAAGGTGGTCAATGTTATTTGCCCGATGGCGTATCCATCGCATTACTCATGGGATAATTTCGCGATGGCCAATCCCTACTATACGATTTATAACAGCGCTTCGAGCGGCAAGGCGCGGCTGAAAGAGGCCTCCATGGTTGTATATATCCAGGGTTTTGAGATGCGCGTCGCGATGTCGGGCTTAAGCCTGCCCGTGTATATCGCCCACCAGATGCAGGCGTGTCAGGATGCGGGCGTCTCGGGCTGGATAGTCTGGAATGCGGCGCAGTCCTACGAACCCACCTGGTCGGCTCTGCGTATGCTTGCGGCACCCGATGCGCCGCTCGGTATCGCGCAGGCACGGCAGCGGGCGGAGGCGCGGATGAAGCCTGCTCAAAAAGCGCAATAAAGGCATACAATAAGGAAAACCTGCGTGAAGATACAGTTCAGTCTGGGCGCGCTCCTTCGCTTCCTTCTTTTGCCGGGAGGGGTGTTGTGTGTTGTCTGGATTGGCAATCTTATCCGGAATGAACATCTTTCGTTTTTGGATGTGACCATTATTGCGCTCTCCACGCTCGGAGTTATTGGGGTCGCGATGCTCTTTCGCCTGCCCATTTTTTCATTTCTGGGAATGTACAGTTCGGGTCTGCGCCTGACCTCGGCCACGCTCGCGGATATGCCGGAGGACGCCGATGGCAGGGACTATATATTGTACCAGCATTCGTTTTTTTCCTATCAGCTTGGGAATTTTGCCGAAGCTCTCCGCGCACTGGAGGCGATAGATATCGGGAATGTCCCGGAAGCCATCTGCCCGCTGGTGGGCTTAAACCGCGCCCTTATCCTGGAAGCGCTTTTCCGCGCGCGCGAGGCTGAGGAGGCGCTCGAGGGCTACGATGAATCGGATTTCACCAATCGGATGTACGCGCAGTGGCAGGCCTGTCTCGCGAACGCAAAGGCCGGGCTTGGGCTTGATCTTGAGGAGGCGCTCAGTCTCGTGGAGTCGGCCTTTACCAAAAATCCATCCGCCAAAATAGCGACCGTTATGGGGCACGTCCTGTGGCGGATGGAACACCACGAGGCCGCCTTTTCCTGGTTCAGCTATGCCCTGAAACGTATGCCCCGGAGAGAGCGGCACTTCAAGAGCTACACCCTGTTTTTGCAGGGCAGGCTCTTCCGCGATCTGGGCGATGAGAACAGCGCGATGCAGTTTTTCAACCGCGCGCTCGCGAGCGCACCCTCGCCGGAATGTCGCGAACTCTACAAAAAAAACTGGAATGTTTCACGCAGACGGCGCAGTATGGCGCGAGGGTAGAGAACGAATAAGCGCGGGGTTTTGCAACCCCGCGCTGTTGGACATCCTTGCCGTGTACCCGCAAGGTATAAACGCGGGATACTCCCATCTTGGTCGCAACCCCGCGCTTACCATTGTTGACTTACGCATTCTGCGGAATATTCGGCACTGTGGCAAAGCCCTTTTCGAGATCCGCGTCCGTCGGGATCTGATCGCTCAAGGTATTTGCGTTGTAGGCCATATAGGCCGCGAGATCAAAATAGCCCGTGCCGCTTAAGCCAAAGAGGATCACCTTTTTCTCGCCGCTTTGCTTGCAGGCAAGCGCCTCGTCGATGGCAGCCTTGATGGCGTGCGACGACTCCGGCGCCGGCAATATGCCTTCCGCCTTCATAAAGGTCGTGGCCGCCGCGAGCACATCCGTCTGGGATTCCGCTCTGGCCTCGAGATATCCATCCTTAAAGAGCTTACTTAAGATGGGGCTCATGCCATGATAGCGAAGCCCGCCGGCATGGTTCGGGGACGGTATAAAGCCGTTGCCGAGGGTTTGCATACGGATAAGGGGGGTTGTCATGGCGGTATCCCCGAAGTCGTAGAGGTAGCGCCCCCGCGTAAAGCTCGGGCAGGACGCGGGCTCCACGGCGATAAATCGGGCTGACGATTTTCCCGCAAGCCGCTCTCCCATGAAGGGCGCGATGAGTCCGCCCAGGTTGGAACCGCCGCCGGCGCAGCCGATGATAATGTCCGGCTTGATGCCATATTTGTCCATCGCGGCTTTCGCCTCCTGCCCGATGATCGACTGGTGCAGCAGCACGTAACTCAGCACGCTGCCCAGCACATAGCGGCACTTGTCTGTTTTGACGGCGCGTTCCACCGCCTCCGAGATCGCGCAGCCCAGCGAACCGCCCGTTCCGGGATTTCCCTGCAGGATTTTTTTGCCGGATTCGGTGGTATCCGAGGGCGAAGATATAACCGAAGCGCCGTATGTTTCCATCACGGCCTTGCGGTAGGGCTTTTGTTCCGCGCTCACCTTCACCATATACACGGTCAGGCCGAGGCCATAAAAACCGCAGGCCATTGCCATCGCCGTACCCCATTGCCCCGCGCCGGTTTCGGTTGTGAGGCTCGTAAGCCCCTCTTCCTTTGCGAAGAACGCCTGCGGCCCCGCCGAGTTCAGCTTGTGGCTGCCCGAGGTATTGCTTCCCTCAAATTTGTAATAAATCTCCGCCGGCGTCCCGAGCGCCTTTTCGAGGTAGTAGGCGCGGACCAGTGCCGCAGGCCGGTAGGAGAGATAAAAGTCCTGGATCATCTCCGGTATCGGAACAAGCCGCGTCGTGTCGTCCAGCTCCTGCCTGACCAGCTCTTTACAGAAAATCGGCTCCATATCAGACGCGGTAACGGGCTTGAGCGTACCCGGGTGCAGGATGGGGTCGGGTTTGTTTTTCATATCCGCCCGCAGGTTGTACCAGTTTTTCGGCATCTCCTCTTCGGTCAGATAGATTCTTGTTGGAATCGGACGGCTCATGGTAATCTCCTTGTATGGTGTGCGAGTCGTGTTTCTATGGATAGAAACGTTTCTCTGTGTAGAAACATATAATAATCGCGCAAGCGTGTCAATATAAAAATTTTTTGGGGAGCATACAGCGCGACATTGAGGTCGCGTCCCGAGCGGCGGCATGGATGCCGCGCGTATTTGCGAGGGAAAGCTGCATACCGGAGTATGCTTAAAAGCCGGTATTATCTGATGAGCGCTCTGCCGTTCTGCCTGTGAACCGAAGAGCCTTGCCTCTGAAAGAACGTCCTGCCGCGAAGTGTGCAAAGCAAGCTGGAAAAAGGCATTTGGCCACGAATAACGCGAATAAAAACCGGATGAAGTTCCGGTAAAACAAAGACCAAAGACTATCACGGACTTAACTCCTTGTCTACCATATCGGGGGAACTGCAGTCGGTAGATACCGGTTAAGGCAGGGCTGCGACTTGAAGCAAACTCCAAATTCTGAACGCAAGACTCTCGTGATAGTGGAGTCGCCGACGAAGGCAAATACCATCCGAAGCAGCCTGGGCGCGGGCTACCTTGTGGAGGCCAGCATGGGGCATGTGATCGATCTGCCCAAGAGCCGCATGGGGGTGCATATCGAGGACGGCTTTGAGCCCGATTATATCACGGTGCGCGGCAGGGGCAAGATACTGAACAACCTCAAAAAACTTGCCGGAAAGGCAAGCAGCGTGCTTTTGGCCGCCGACGAGGACAGGGAGGGCGAGGCCATCTCCTTTCACCTGATGCGGGAACTCCGGCGCAAATATCCCGACATCAGGATCGAGCGCATTGTTTTCCACGAGATCACCCCCAGCGTGATCCGCGAGGCGGCGCAGCATCCGGTGGGCATTAATCTGCCCAAGGTGCAGGCGCAAAAGGCGCGCCGTGTTCTTGACCGGCTGGTGGGCTATACCATCAGCCCAATACTCTGGGAGAAGGTCAAAAAGGGGCTCTCCGCCGGGCGCGTCCAGAGCGTGGCATTGCGCATGATATGCGAGCGCGAGCGGCAGATAGGGAATTTTGTGCCGAGCGAGTATTGGCGCGTGAAGCTCGGCCTCGCCAAGGGTAAGAACGAGATTGAGGTGGAACTCGCGCGCGTCCGGGGCGAGAAGGCGGAGATAGGCAGCAGGGAAGCCGTGAACCAAGTTCTCGCCGAGGTGCGGCAGGGGTCGTTTGTCTGCGCCAATATTAAAATGGGCAAGAGCGTCCGCAAAACAACGCCGCCCTTTACCACAAGCAAGATGCAGCAGGACGCCGCGAACAAGATTGGGTTTACCTCCGACCGCACGATGCGCGTCGCGCAGCAATTATATGAAGGGATTGAACTGGCCTCCGGGCCGGTGGGGCTGATCACCTATATGCGCACCGACTCGACGCGCATCTCGGATCAGGCGATAGAGCAGGTGCGCCGCTTCATCGCCGAGAGGTATGGCGCTGGTTCCCTGCCCGAATCGCCGGTTATGTACGCAAATAAAAAGGGCAGCCAGAATGCGCATGAGGCCATTCGCCCGACCGACGTTTTTCGCGCGCCGGATTCCATCAAGGATTTTCTTTCGCGCGATCAGTACCGCCTCTATAAGCTGATATGGTCAAAGTTTGTCGCCTCGCAAATGCGTCCTGCGGAACTCGAAACCACAACGGTGGAAATTACCAATGGGGATTATCTTTTTACGGCCTCGGGTTCGCGGGTGGTGCAGCAGGGCTACCAGAAGGTGTATAACGAGGACGAGGAGAAGGAGGACAAAGCGCCCAAGCTCTCGAAATTCGCGGTGGGCGACGTTTTTGAACTCGTGAATGATGCTCTTTCCACGCAGCATTTTACGCAGCCGCCGCCGCGCTATACCGACGCGAGCATCATCAAGGTTCTGGACGAGACCGGGATTGGCCGCCCCTCCACCTTCGCGTCCATAGTCACGACGCTCCTGAAGCGGTACTATATCGTGCGGCAGAACAAGCAGCTCATTCCCTCGGAGCTGGGCAAGCTGATCGACGATCTGCTCGTCCGGCATTTCCAGAAAATTGTGGACGTTGATTTTACCGCCGATATGGAGGAGCAGCTCGATCAGGTTGAGGAGGAGCGGCTGGAGTGGCAGGAACTTCTCGCCAATTTCTACCGCGATTTTAAGCCCACGCTCGAGGCCGCGCAGCAGGACATCGAAAATATGAAAACCATATTCGATCAGCCCACCGAATATACCTGCGAGAAATGCGGCAAGGGCATGGTGAAAAGGCTCGGGCGCTACGGCTATTTTCTCGCGTGTTCCGGCTTTCCGGACTGCAAAACCACCCGCCCAATCCCGCTCGCGCCCTGCCCCCGGAAGGACTGCGGCGGGGATATAGTCGCCAAAAAGGGCAGGCGCGGACGCCTGTTTTACGGATGCTCGCATTATAAGGACGATGGAACAGGCTGCGATTTTGTTTCATGGGACAAGCCCGTACTCAAGCCATGCCCGAAATGCGGGGGGCTGCTTGTTGAGCGCCGACTGAAAGAAGAAGGGTTTGTCCTTGCGTGTTCCGACGAGGGCTGCGGCTATACCGAAAAGGCGGAAGCGTGACAGAGCTGCGAAGGGGGAGCATTCAAGGATTGCCATTATATATTTTTTAAATCAGCGTAAAATCAGCGGTATATGCTCCCCCTAACTTCAGCCCTCGCCGTAGGCGAGGGCTTCCGTTACCCCCACCAATTTCAAAGCCTTACGTATTCCGTAGGATTTTTGCTCCATGAGCCAAATAAGATGCCGCGAATACGGTGAATAAAAAAGTAATTTGGCCACGAATCACACGAAAGAAGGATCGAATAAAAGTCTAAACCAAAAGTCTTGGGGTAAAAGACAAAACCAAAGGTCGCGAGCTGCAGTGAAACCCTTACAGAACATCCTGTTTTATTCCAACTCATCCAAAGTAAGCCCGGTTGCCGCAAAAATTTGATCTGCGGATACGCCCAAAGCTCTGAATTTTCGGGCAATTTCAAATAATGTTTGCTCCCTGCCACGCTCCAACCCTTCCACCCGACCTTCCGCGCGTCCTTTTTCTAATCCTTCTTCCAAACCCTCTTCGCGCCACACGGCGATGGCTTCTTCCTGATTCCACTCGGTGATCCGCATATTAAGCACCTCCTGCTTGTGCTTCTCCATGAACTCTTTGAGTATACCACACTCCAGACATTTCTGCACAGCCGCTTG